>JAFAKN010000202.1 GCA_019235415.1 Alphaproteobacteria bacterium | reverse complement strand
CGTCGTCTGCACCACGCAGACCATCAACAGCCTGTTCGGCGCGCGCTTTATCGTGCCCGGCACCGGCATGATCCCCAACAACTACATGCAAAACTTCGACCCGCGGCCGGGCCATGCGCTGTCGATCGCGCCGGGCAAGCGGGTGACCACCTCGATGTCGCCGGTGATGGCGCTCAAGGAAGGCCGCGTCGTCTACGCGCTCGGTTTGCCGGGCGGCCGCAAGATCTTCTCCTCCGTGCTGCAGGCATTGTTGAACCTGATCGACCACGGCATGTCGCTGCAGGAGGCGGTCGAAGCGCCGCGCATCTGGACCGAGGGGCCGGTGCTCGAGGTCGAGCACGGCGTCAAGCCGGAGGTCCGAGACGGCCTCGCGGCGCGCGGCCACAACGTGCAGGTGATGCCGACGGTGGCGGGCGGCATGAACGCCATCCAATTCCACGACGACGGCAGCATGACCGGCGCCGCCTGCTGGCGCGCCGACGGCACGGCGCTCGGTGCCGGCGGCGGCCTGGCGCGGGCCGGCGTGCGCTTCGTGCTGCCGCGCTGAGGACGGGAGACAGCCATGGCGACGATCGACCCAATCACCGCCGCCGGCGTCCTGCTGGCCACCGCCGCCACAGACGCGGTCTATGTCATGTTCACGTCCGCCGTGATCGCGCGCAAGCGCGTCCCGGCCGCGACCTGGAGCGCCTTCTGGTACGTGCTCTCGTCCTACGCCGTGATCAGCTACACCGAGAACTGGGTGTACGTGGCGTTCGCCGCGGCCGGCTCGTGGATCGGCGCCTATCTCACGATCACCTTCCTGCACCGCCCGCCGTCGGGCGGCACGCCGGTCGGCGCCTCGCCGGAATGACGGCATCCCGACTCGCCAACCGGCTGGCGCTGGCGCTGGTCGTCTTGATCGGCTGGGCGAGTGCCGCGCGCGCCCAGGCGATCGATGCGCAGGACAGCGAGGGACTGCGCGGCGGCTGGTACCCGTGGGACCCCTATCAGTACCTCGACTACGGGCCCCGCGTGCCGATCCTCACCGGCTTCGACATCGAGATAGAACGGGCGATCGCACGACGGCTGGGGGTGCAAATCACGCTGCCGCAAGTCGCCTGGACAGAGCAGCTCGCCGCGCTTGCCAGGGGCAGTGCCGACATCGCCGCCGGTGCGACGCGGACCGAGCTGCGCGAAGACTTTGCGTACTTCTCCAAGCCCTACCGAACGGAAACCGACGTGCTGGTGGTGCGCGCCGGCGCAAGCGAGGGCCTGCCGTTTCGCACGATCGCCGACATGCTGAACACATTCGTCAAGCGGCCGTTCCGGGTCGGGGTGATCTGGGGTTACGTGTACGCCGATCCCGCGGTCAACGCCTTCATCGCCAGCCCCGCGAACCGGCAGTTGATCGTGCCCGTCGGCAACGACGCCCAGAACCTGGAGAACCTGCTGGCGGGCGTCATCGACGGCTTCCTGGCCGACCACGTCGCCGCAACCACGACCGCCTGGCGGCGCGGCGAGGGGGGCATGATCGAGGAGCACCCGCTGCGCTTCTCGACCGATATCCATCTCATGCTGAGCCGCAAGACGCAGACGGCCGAGACGCTGAGCCGGCTGAACGCCGCTATCGACGACCTGAAGCGCAGCGGCGAATACGAGCGCATCGCCCAGGTCTACGTGCTCCCCGTGCTGATCAATCAGACGATCGACCAGGATTGGTTCCGCGCCCTTGGCGTCATCGGAATCGTCGCCTTCGCCGTGTCGAGCGTGCTGCTGGCCCACGAGGGCAAGTACACGCTGTTCGGAGCGCTCCTGTTCGCTTCGTTGCCGGCGGTGGGAGGCGGTGTCGTGCGCGACCTCGTGCTGCAGCGCTATCCGATCGCCGTCGTGCGCGATCCCTCGCTGCTCCTGATCGCCTTGGCCACCGTCCTGGTCGGAATGCTGGTTGTGCGGGCGGCGACCGCCCTGCAGGCGGCGTCCAGGGAGCGCTACGTCGGGGCATACTCGGCTCTCATCAGCCGAGCGATCGAGGTGTGCGACGCGATCGGCCTCGCGGCCTTCACGGTCACCGGCGTGGTGGTCGCGATGGCTGCCGGCGTGCATCCGATCTGGCTGTGGGGACCGATCTGCGCCGTGTTGACCAGCGCCTTCGGCGGCGTGCTGCGCGATCTGTTCCGGCACGACCGGGTGATGGCCAATCTGCGCGGCGAGCTCTATGCCGAGATCGCCGCGGTCTGGGGATTGGGCTTCACCCTTTTCCTG
>JAFAKN010000246.1 GCA_019235415.1 Alphaproteobacteria bacterium | reverse complement strand
CAGATCGCCGTCGGGATCGTCGGTGCCTTCGGCGAGCGCCGCGCCATGGGCCGACACGAACACGGCATCGAGCGGCAGAACGTTTACGAGACCCGCTTCGATCTCCTTCAGAAACTCCTGAAAGAAGCCCCGCTCGACCGGGCCGCCCGGCTGCGCCTGCGCCACGCGCAGCGGCACCGGCGTCCATGGACCGCTGCGGTCCATCTCGGCGAAGAACCCCGGCAGGTCGGGGAGCGTGATGGAGGCCGCGGCACGGCTTTCGCTGACGATCTGGTTGCCGCGGATGTCGACGTCGTGCTGGAAGTCCTCGGCCGTGCTGACAGGCGCGAACCGGTTGCACTCGATGGCGAATCCCAGGACCGCGATTCGCGGATTGTCCTTGGACATGGAGGGGGCGTCGCTCTCCTACGGCTGGCGCGCGAGAAAGCTCTCGAGCAGCCGGTTGAATCTATCCGGCTCCTCGAAATAGGGCGAGTGCCCAGCCTGGGGGATCAACTCGGCCTCGCCGCAGGGCAGGCTTGCGGCGATGTCGCTTGCCAGGAACGGCGGGAAGACCACGTCCTCGCCGCCGGCGATCAGCAGGGTGGGCACGCGGAAGTCTTTCAGCTCGCCCGGCGTGCGCTGCGCGATGCGGCGCAGGCTCGCCCGCACCTTCTCCTTGTCGAGGCTGCCCGCCATCTCGTCGATGGTGACGTACAGCAGATGGAGCGCCGGATGGCGTTCGGCCGCCGGCATGCCCATCGCGGGGTGGATGCCGCGCGCCAGTCCGGCGGAGACCTTGGATTCGGCCTCTTTCGCCCAGAAATCGTACCGGCCGCCGCCGGAGCGGTCGCAGCCTCGCCGGTCGAGCGTGCCCGAGGTCGCGCTCAGGACCAGCGCCTTCACCTTCTCGGGATGGGCCAACGCGTATTCCAGCACGGTCCAGCCGCCCATCGACTGGCCGACCAACCGCACGTCGTCGAAGCCGAGATGCTCGACCAGCGCTTCGAGGTCGCCGAGATAGTCGGCGGCATCCGGTCCGCCCGCGATCGGATCCGACGGCGCGAACCCGCGATGGGCGAAGCTCACGCAAGTGTAGCGCGCCGCGAAGTGGGCGACCTGCTGCCACCAGCTGAGATGGTTGCCGCCCAGCCCGTGGGCGAACAGCAATGCCGGACCGCTGCCCGTCATCTCGTAGTAGAGATCGCCGAACGGGCGTTTCAGCCGGCCGATGCGCCGCGGCGGCGCGCTATAGGTGGTCATGCGCAGGTCCTCTCAGAAGAGGACCAGCCTAGAGCCCACGACGCCGAGCGGCCAGCGGCCGGCGGCGAACAGCCGGAACTTGCTTTCGAACGGCGAAGCGCTCGCCTGCGCCAACCGGGCGAGGGCGAGCTGGTAGATTGCTTGCGCGGCCGCGCCGGCAGCGACATGGATCGACGCGGGCGCCGCACTACCCATCCGATCCGCGGCCGCTGCGGCCTTGCCATGCACGAGGTCGCCGACTTCGGTGGTGAACTCTGTCAACGCCGTCCACAAGACGCGTTCCGGATAGCGCGCTTCGGCCGTCGCCAGCAGGTCGCGTCGTAAAGCCTCCTCGCGTTGCCACCACGCCGTCGACCAGTCGGGCGATTTCATGAACGCTTCTGCCCTCGGCCAGTCGCTGGCGCGGCCGATTTCGAGCGCACCGAGCGCCAACGCGTCTGCGTAGACCCGTGCTTCGGATCGCCCCTCGTCGGTGAGCGGCTCGCCGAGTGCAGAGAACCAAGCTGCTACGTGCAGGTCGTGGCGCAAGGAGTCGAGAACGGTGCGAGGGAGAAAGGTAGTGGTTACCATCGTCGCTTCGATGAAGGTCCCGTGAAGCATAGCCGGGGAGGGCATCCTTGACGAACCGCGGGAAGAGGTTGACGGTTCCTCTCGCTTTCGTAGCGCGAGGAGGACGGAACATGTCATGCCGTCGTCGCTTCGTTGGTTTGTCGAGCGCCGCTCTCCTGTCGGCAGGATTGCTCGGGTTCCCGTCGCCAGGCCGTGCCAACCTGATCAGCCGCAATGCGCGGATCATGGTCGGCTTTCCCGCCGGCGCCTCGCCGGACTTCGTCGCTCGCCTGCTCGCCGAGCATCTCAAGGACTATGCCCCGTCGACGATCGTCGACAATCGTCCTGGCGCCGGCGGCCGCCTGCCCCTGGATGCGCTCAAGGGTGGCGACAGCGATGGTTCGTTGATGGTCCTCACGCCCGGCGATCAGGTTGCGCTGTTCCCGCACGTCTATGCCAAGCTGGGATACGACGCCCTGAGGGACTTCGCGCCGGTGTCGACCGTTTGCATCGTGCAGTTCCTCCTGGTCA
>JAFAKN010000180.1 GCA_019235415.1 Alphaproteobacteria bacterium | reverse complement strand
CAATCGAAGGTCAAGGCGTGGATCGCCAAGCTCTATGCCGACTACAAGCCCAAGGCCGTGGTCGCCACCGAGCGCCTGGGCGCGGGCGCCGACGGCAACGTGCACACCGCCACTGGCCTGCCGCTCACCGGCCCGAAATCGCAGTTCCAGGGCTGCATCGACATCGGCGACGTCGTGGTCGAGGCCAACAAGCGCAAGCTCTTCACGGTCGGCATCGGCGATCACGGCAACGAGCTGGGCTTCGGCACGATCTACGACGCCGTCGCCCAGACCATGCCAAAGGGCAAGACGCTCGCCACTGTGGTGAAGACCGACATCGTCGTGCCGGCCATGATGTCCAACTGGGGCTGCTACGGCATCGAAGCCTGCCTCGCCTTCCTGCTGCGCAAGCCCGAGCTCATACATACGCCGGAGGCCGAGAAGCGCATCGTGCAGGCCTGCCTCGATGCCGGCGGCCTGGAGGCGATGTACTGCACCACCGACTTCGTCGTCGACGGCCTCGACGGCGAAACCTCGATGGCCTGCATGCAGTTCCTGTCCAACATCGTGCGCAAGAACCTCGAGCCGCCGGATGCGGGGCTGACGCACTGATTCATGTTCCTCCTCAGCTGCGCTGGGGAGGTGTCGTCGTTTTACGGCGACGGAGGGGTCAAGGCTCATGATCCATGACCCCTCCGTCCGCTGCGCGGACACCTCCCCAAGCTTCGCTTGGGGAGGATGGAACCCTGAATGACCGTTCCCGTCCCCGAAGACCAGCTCGCCTTGATCGGCCGCCACATCGACCGGCTCGTCACGGTCGAGGCGCGCATCTCGCCGACCTCGCGCAATGTCATCGTGCAGCTCTACGAGGCGGCGTGCGCCGCGCAGGGCGGCGGCCCGCTGTCGATGCGCGCGGCCGAGCAGATCCTCACTCATCTCGGTCCCGGGAAGACCGTATTGCTGACCACAGGCGCCGGCGATCCACGCTGGTTGCCGGCCGGCGAGACCGACGGTCCGCCGGGCGTCGCGGCCTTGGCGCTGGCGATTCACGCCGCGACGGGCGCGGCACCGCTGCTCTTCACCGAGGCGCCGTTCCTCGCCAACCTTGCGGCCACCACGCTGGCCGTCGGCCTCGGCGTCCGCGAGCCCGAGCATGCGCTCACCACCGGCTACACGACCGCCGTGCTGCCGCTCGCCCACGACGACAGCGCGGAAAAGCAGGCGGCGCGCTACCTCGACACCTACAAGCCCGCGATGGTGATCAGCATCGAAAAGCTCGGTCCCAACCCGCAGGGTGTCGCGCACACGTCCACCGGCACGCCGACCGCCGGCGACCGGGCGCGTGCCGAATGCCTGTTCGACCTCGCGGCCGAACGCGGCATCCCTTCGCTCGGCATCGGCGACAACGGCAACGAGCTGGGATTCGGCCTGATCGCCGAGGCCGTCGCCAAGTACAAGCCGAACGGGGCGAGCCTCTGCACGCGGGTGAAGACCGACGTGCTGGTGCCGGCCAACGCCTCCAACTGGGGCGCCTATGCGGTCGAAGCGGCCCTGGCGGCGCGCGTCGGAAAACCCGAGATCATGCATTCAGCCGACGTCGAGCGGCGCATGATCGAGGCCTGCGTCGCGGCCAACGGCGCGGACGGCAGCACCGGCCGCCACATCCTGCAGGTCGACGGCATGCCGGCCGAGGTCTCCTGCGCCGTCGTCACCATGCTGGGCTGCATCGTGCGCAACGGCCTGGTGACGGGCTTCAAGCGTGCGTTTTGAACCGCCTCCCCAACGCAGTTGGGGAGGTGTCCGCGAAGCGGACGGAGGGGTCATGATTCATGACCCCTCCGTCGTCGTAAGACGACGACACCTCCCCACGCCGCACGTGGGGAGGAGACTTGAGAAGGAGACATCATGGCCATAGACGAAATCGTCGGCGATTCGATCGACCGCGCGGTCAACATCGAGATGCGCTTTCGCGCCGGGCTGCCGCGCGGCGTCACCTATCCGCTTTACGAGGCGGCGCGCAAGAAGCAGGGCAAGCCGCTGACCTGGCTGGCGGCCAAGCTCCTGAAGGACAAGGTCAAGGCGGGTCAGCACGTGTTCGTCGTCACCGGCGCCGGCACGCCGCCCGGCCTGCCCGCCGGCGAGACCGACGGCCCACCGGGTGCCGCGGCAATCGCGCGCGCCATCGAGTTCGGGTTGGGCGCCAAGCCGGTGCTGATCAGCGAGGAACGCAACATGCCCGCGGTCATCAAGTCGACCGAGGCGGCGGGCGTTGCCGTCGTCGACGAGGAGCTGTTCAAGCAGCGTCGCTCGGTGGCACTGGCCGTCAACTATCCCTTGGGCGACGCCGCCGGCAAGGTCGCGGCCCGCGAGCTCTGCGAGAAGTTCGAGCCGGCCGCCATGATCTTCATCGAGAAGGTCGGCCCCAACACCGAGGGCATCTACCATTCGATCATGGGCACGCCGCGCACCGCCGACAAGATCGCCAGCGCCTATCATCTCGCGGACTACGCCAAGGCCAACGGCATCCCGACGATTGGCGTCGGCGACGGCGGCAACGAGATCGGCTGCGGCGTGATCAAGGAGGCCGTGCGCGAGATCCAGCCCTACGGCAAGGATTGCGGCTGCCCTTGCCACGGCGGCGTTGGCACGGTTACTGAATGCGACGTGCTGGTGTTCGCGGCGGTTTCGAATTGGGGTGCTTACGGCATCGCCGCCGCGCTTGCCGGTCACTTGGGGGATCGCGAGGTGCTGCACGATGAGGCAACCGAGCTCAGGATCGTGCATGCGAGCTTGGCCGGCGGCGCGATGGACGGGGCCTACTCCCGCCTCATCCCGTACGTCGACGGCACCTCGGACCGGGTGCAGGCAAGTCTCATCACCTTGCTGCACCAGATCGTGGAGAATGGACTGAAGGAATACAGCAGGGGTTTTTAGGCATCACGCGACAGGAGGGGGCGATGGGCGGCAGGCGCTCGAGTGGGACAGGCGTAACGCGTCGCGGTTTTTCGAGAGGGGTATTGGGAACGGGGCTGGTGCTGGGAGCGGGTCGCGCTCCCGCCCTCGCCCAGGGCAAGCGCGACCTGCGCATGGGCGTGTTCGGCGGCGACTTCGGCAATCTCAGCCCGGTGATCCGCTACGACATCCAGGGCGGCCTGGTCGTCTACAACATTTTCGACACGCTGGTGGAGATCGACTTCGCCAACCGCGCCATCATCCCGATGCTGGCGCTCGAATGGAGCAACCCCGATCCGACGACCTGGCGCATGAGGCTGCGCGAGGGCGTGAAGTGGCAGAAGGGCTACGGCGAGTTCACCGCCGAGGATGTCGTCTACACCTGGAACTATCACATCGAATCGAAGAGCTTCCAGGTCGGGACCGCGCTGTTCCCCGTCGAGTCGGTGAAAGCGGACGGCAAGTACGTCGTCGAGGTCAAGACCAAGCAGCCATTCGGCGCCTTCCCCGGCGTCACCATGGGCTATGGCGGTACCGTCATCTCGGCCAAGGCGCATAAGGAGATGGGCAACCAGGCCTACAGCGCCACGCCGGTCGGCAACGGCGCCTTCCAGATCGAGAGCAAGCGCGGCACCGAGGTCACGCTGGTCAAGAATCCCGACTACTGGCGCCCAGGCCGGCCCAAGCTCGACAAGGTCGTGTATCGCGCCATTCCCGATTCGACGACGCGCCTGCAGGCGCTGGTCAAGAACGAGTTCGATTTCATCACCCATCCCGATCCCAAGGATCTCGCCGAGGCGAGCAAGAACGCCAACTTCACCACGCTGTCTACGCCGGGCTGGGAGTGGGACTACCAGCAGTTCAACCTCAAGAAGCCCGACATGCCCTACCACAACAAGCTGGTGCGGCAGGCGATCTCCTACGCCATCGACCGCGAGGCGATCTGCAAGGAGATCTACTACGGACAGGCGCAGCCGACCGACAACCAGATCCCCGCCGGCTACATGGGCCATCGCTCGCCCATGCTGCGCTATCCCAAGAACGGCGACCT
>JAFAKN010000744.1 GCA_019235415.1 Alphaproteobacteria bacterium | reverse complement strand
TTCGATCATCACCTCGATGGCGTTGCGGATCAGGTTGACCAGCACCTGCTGGATCTGGATGCGGTCGGCCAGCACCAGGCCGGCCTTGGGGTCGAGCCGGAAGGACACCGCGATGCCGTTCTCGCGCGCGCCCATCAGCGCCAAGGTGCTGGCGTCCTCGATCAGCTTGGGCAGGCTCTCGATGCGCCGGTCGCTTTCGCCGCGCGCCACGAACTCGCGCAGGCGCCGGATGATGTGGCCGGCGCGGATCGCCTGATCGGCCGCCTTGCCCAGCGCGTCGCGCAACACCGGCGCCGACTTGTCCTCGATGCGATCGAGCAGGCGCTGCGAGCCTTTCAGGTAGTTGCTGATCGCCGTCAACGGCTGGTTGATCTCGTGGGCCAGGGTCGAGGCCATCTCGCCCAAGGCGGTGTAGCGCGACATGTGCGTCACTTCCGACTGCAGCTCCTTCAGGCGGCTTTCGGTCAGCTGCTGGTCCGTCAGATCGCGGATGAAGCCGGTGAAATAGTGCTTGTCGGCCGAGCGCAGCTCGCCGACCGTGAGATGGATCGGAAAGGTCGTGCCGTCCTTGCGCTGGCCGACCACGATGCGGCCGATGCCGATGATGCGCCGCTCGCCGGTCGACAGATAGCGCTTGAGATAGGCGTCGTGCTGCTCGCGGTAGGGTGAAGGCATCAGGAGGCTGACGTTGCGTCCGGCGATCTCCTCCATGGTGTAGCCGAACAGGTGCTCGGCGGTGGCGCTGAGCGATTCGATCAGCCCACGCTCGTCGATGATCAGCATGGCGTCCGGCACCGTGCGCATGATCGAGCGCAGCCGCGCCTCGGCAGCTTCCAGCGCCTTGGCCATGGGGAACCGTTCGTCGGACCGGGGATCGAGAGTGTGCAACACCCATTTGACGCCGCCGTCCTCGGCCAGCGCCGGCATGTTGACGGCGACCCAGGACCTGGGCGTCGACAGCGTCTCGCCCGCCTCGCTCGGCAAATCGAGCGCCACGCGAACCGGCCGCCGCGTGCTCAGCACCAGCTCGAGCGAGTCCGTCAGCCGGTCGCGGTCGGGGCCGTCGGCCATCACCTCGCGCAGCTTATGTCCGACGACCTTGTCGCGGCTCCTGCCCAGGATCCGCAGATAGCGGTCGCTGCAGGAAAGGATCGTGAGGTCGGTGGACAGGACCGCTTCGGGATAGATCGAGTCGACGAGCAGCTCCGCCGCGGATCTCGCCGTGCCCTGGCCAGTCGAACTCCGATCCATCATCGTCCATGCCTTCAGCCGCGCGATACATCCTGTGGGAGTCGGCCAGCAGGGGTCGGTCGGCAGCGCTGTCCTTATGGCAATTGCGCCAGGGCGGCCAAGCCCAAAAAGGCCGGGTCGGGCCGCATGATGACCCGCGTCACGATGTCGGCCAGGAAGGGGCTGAGCCGCCCCTTGCTTTCGAACCGCCGCCGGAAGTCGCTGGCCGCCACGTAGTCCACCAGCACCGGGACGATGCCGCCGCCGATATAGACGCCGCCGCGCGCTCCGAACATCAGCGCCATGTCGCCGGCTACCGCACCCAGCAGCGAGCAGAAAAGGTCGAGTGCCGCGCGCGCGTGGCGATCGCCGGCGAGCGCCGCCTTGCTGATCTCGGGCGCGCTCAACCCGCGCAACGCGATGCCCTCCAGCTCGAGCACGGCCGAGTGCAGGTTCTGCATGCCCTGTCCCGACAGGACGCGCTCGACCGAGACGTGGCCGTGGCGCCGGCGCAGCACGGCGTGCACGGACGCTTCCAGCTCGTCGCCGATCGCCAGCGCGGCGTGCCCACCCTCGCTGGCAAGCACGCGCGGCTCGCGGCCCGGCACCACGCAGGCCATCCCCAGGCCGGTGCCCGGCGCGATCACGGCGATCGGCGCATCGGCGTGCACGTGGCCGCCGCCGATCGCGCGGACGTCGCCGGGACCGAGATGCAGGACGGCCCAGCCGAGCGCCTCGAGATCATTGACCAATCGCACCGCGGTGAAGCCGAAGGCGCGCTCGAGCTCGCTGCCGTCCAGCACCCAGGTGCCGTTGGTGAGCTTGCAGCGGTTGCCCGACACCGGGCCGGCGGCCGCGATCACGGCACGGTCGAGCTTGCCTTCCGGCGCGTGTTGCTTGAGGAACTGGGCGATCGCCGCCTCCGGCGATCGGTACTTCCCGACATCGAGCGTATGGATATCCTGCTGGCGACCGCCCACGAGCAGGGCGAAGCGGGCGTGCGTGCCGCCGATGTCGGCGAGAAGGGACGTGCTCATGGATGGGCTCACGGCACCTTGCTGCGTTCGGAACGGATGAAACCGGCATACCAGTCGGCAGAGGCCTTCGGAATGCGCCTCTGCGTGGCGTAGTCGACATAGACCAGGCCGAAGCGCTGGGCGTATCCCGCCTGCCATTCGAAGTTGTCGAGCAGCGACCAGGCGAAGTAGCCGCGCACGTCGGCGCCGCGG
>JAFAKN010000717.1 GCA_019235415.1 Alphaproteobacteria bacterium | reverse complement strand
CGAGGCGGTACATCAGCGCGTCCTTGATCAGCCAGTAGAGGATGCGGAAGCCGTCGTTCTGGCGCATGAAGACGTACGGCACGTACTGGCTCGCCTCGCGCGCCCATTGCTCCTCGCCCGGCCTCACCGGCGTGAACTCGGCGACGTCGTCGGTGCTGGTGAAGACGCGCATCAGCGGTGGCATGAGAGAGTCGATCACGTCGGCGAACTCCGACGTGACGACCTGGCTCAGGCCCTCCTGCTCGTCGCCGTAGAGGTCGCGGTCGTAGTAGGCGAGGGCGGCGAGCCGGGTCTGGCTCAGCGCCGACTGCTGGTAGTTGCTGGCGGCGGACTCTTCCTTGCGGAGGAGGCCGAGGAGATCGTCGTCGGTGAGGGGCGTACCCATTAGACGACCCTCCGCTTGAGTTGCTGCAGCCGCTCCTCATAGCGCCGCTCCTCGACCGGATCGGGCCTATAGACTGGCCGCGCGAACGTGAGCGCCAGCGCATCGGCATCGTCCGGCGAGGCAAGTCCCCGCCGCCGCATGTCGTCCTTGCGCTCGAGCACGATGGCATCGGCGGCGTCGTAGCCGTATTCGATGGCGCCGAGCTCGGCTAAAAGCTCGGGATCGTCGGGCAGGCAGCCCTGCCGGCACCACTCCTTCATCAGCCCCCACATCTCGGCCCGCTTGTTGGCGTAGCGGGCGCCGGCGTCGCCGAGGTCGCGGCGATCGGCGCGGCCGGCGAAGTCGACGCCGACCAGGCGCGGGCAGCCGAGCTGGCGCAGCCGGTCGTGCACGCCCCAGCCGATGCCGGTGCCGTCGACGAACACCGCGTCCGGCTTGTGCAGGCTGACCTGCTCCATGACGCGGCTCGCGACCTGCATCAGGTCGGGCAGGCGGAACTTCACCGGCGGCGGCACCGAGCGCGCGTCGAGCCCGCGGCGGAAGCGGATGACCGACTGGTCCTCGCCGTGGCGGGCGATGTCGACGCCCATCACCAGCGGGGCGTCGCCGTCGCAGACCAGCGGCCGGCGCACGGCCGACTCCAGCCGCTCGCTGTCGATGAAGGTGAGCGAGCCCGACCGCGGGAAGACGCCGCGTACGCGTACGCGCACGAAGTCGGAGTCTTCGCCATGGTCCTTCACCCAGCTTTCGATCTGCGTCTTGTTGGTCATCGTCACCTGGCGCGAATCGATCTGCCGGGCCTGCCAACGATGGGCGAAGCGGCCGCCCGCGAAGCACTCTCGGAAGCGGCCCGTCGTACGCGTGGGATTGCCGAACGCCGCCCAGAACAGGTCGGTATTGGCATCGGTGAGGGCGCCTTCGATGGTGTCCCAGATCGGCTCGGGGATGGCCGACGCTTCGTCGAACAGCGCGAACGCCCGCTTGCCTTTGTTGTGCAGGCCGGCGATGGCCTCGGTGTTGTTCTCCGACCAGGTGATGGCGTCGACGCGCCAAGTGCGCTCGTGGCCCGGGATCGCCGAGTGCAGCGCGGTTGCGGTGTACGTGAACCAGTCGCGATTGAGGCAGAGCGCGTACCACTTGGCGAGCTCGGGCCATGTCTTGGTCCTGAGCTGTCCCTCGGTGTTCGCGGTCACGACGCCGCGCGTGTCGCGCACCGTCGACATGGCCCACAGGATGATCCAAGCGACCAACGCCGATTTGCCGATGCCGTGACCTGACGCTACGGCGAGCTTCAGCGCCTCGCTGGTGTCCAAACCGGCGCCCAACTGTTCAAGGACGTCGCGCTGCCAGTCTTCGGGTCCCTCGTCGTCGGCGAGCACAGTGCCGGCGCGCCCCCACGGGAATCCATACATCACGTAGCCGAGCGGATCGCAGCGGAAGCTTCCGATGTCACGATGGAGTCGACGGCCATGCTCGACCCGATCGAGCGGGGAGATTTTAGCGGCGCGCATTTCGTGCCCTCTCGCCGGCAGCTTCGAGCTCGGCCAGCAGGTCTGCTTCGCCTTGCGGTGCGTCCGCCTTGTCCCGCCACTCGGCGCGCCGTCGGTTGCGCAGCCAGAAGATGCAGGCCTGGACGTCGGGCGGATAGTGCTCCGTGTATGGGACCTCCAACGTCTGTCCGCTCGACTGGAAGATCTTCACGGCGGGATGGCTGTAACCGATCGCGCGGGCGTGCAAGCGTTCGGCGATCGTGGCGTCCGCCACTTCACGGCCGGCCCGCAGCGCGGCCGAGAAGTCCGGAACCTGCTCGCGCCAATCGTCGATGGTGGCGGGTGCCACCTCGAAGAGGCGCCCAAGCTCCTCGTCCGTCGCTCCCAGCATGCAGAACTTGCGCGCAAGATCGCTGTACTCGGGCTTGTAATCGCTAGAAGGGCCGCGTGTGGCCATGTGCCGAACTCTCCTGGTCGTGAGCGTCGGCCGGGATACGCCACAACATTGCGCCTGCTTGTCAAACGCCCTTTTGAAGTTTTTTTCGAAATGTCGTCGAACGCCGATGGGATGCGCCCAAATCGCCGCCGAATTTTTTGGCTTGTGTGTTGCTTCCTCTTGTGTTAAGTAAATCTTATGAGGAAACGACACCGCAAAACGGCCCCGGGATCGCAGGCGGATCGCGCGGCGCGCTTGCTAGCCGAGAGGGGGATGGTTCGCCGCCGCGAATTCCTGTGTTCCGGCGTGGCCCCCGAAACCTTGGCGAGGTTGGTGCGCAAAGGCCGCGTTTGCCGGGTGGCGCGCGGACTGTACCAAAAGGCCACAATACAGCCTGTCGCGGAGCGCACCTTGGCAGAGGTGTCGAAATTGGTACCCCGCGGCGTGATATGCTTGGTGTCGGCGCTGCAGTTCCACGGCTTGACGAGCGAGGTCCCCGCCCAGACGTGGATCGCCATTCCAAGCTCGGATTGGAAGCCGACCGTCGCGTATCCGCCAGTAAATGCCTTGTTCTTTGGCCCAAAGTCGTATTCGGCCGGAATCGAGACGCATCGAATCGAGCGCGTTCCTGTCCGGATTTATGGGGTCGCAAAAACGATCGTCGATTGCTTCCGGTACCGAAACAAGGTTGGCATCGACCTCGCTTTGGATGCCTTACGCAGGGCGTTAGCGGAGAGCCGCTGCTCGTCGGATGACATCCTGGCCCTTGCCGAAAAGCTTCGCGCTGCGCGCGTCGTTGTTCCTTACCTCGAAGCTGCGGCCCGATGAGCGCTCCGATGCCCCTCGCGTCCAGGAAGAAGGCCGTCTCCATCTGCGCGCGGCTACTTGTCGTGGCCCGTGAGCGACGACGCGACTACAGGCTCGTTCTACATAGCTACATTATAGAGCGCCTGTTGTCGCGCTTAAGCTTATCTCGTCACAAGGACCGCCTTGTCCTTAGAGGGGGCGTCCTGCTGTCCGCTTGGCTCGGTGATGCGACGCGTTGCGGGACGCGTCTCGAATTGCTGTCGCGCGACGCAGCGGAGACCGGGATCATTCCTGATTCTCTCCATGAGATTCTGTCGCCCAACGAGGACGGGATCGACTTTGCGGTGGGCACACCGAAAGCAATGTTCGCACCCGGCCGCTCCGGAGCCGCCGGGATCTCCATCGATATCGCGTCCGTGCTCGAGAACGCCAGGCTCGCAGTGAGCATCGATGTTTGTTTCGGTGACGTTGTTTTCCCGGGTCCTGGAGAGGTCCTGTACCCGACCCTTCTGGGCGATCCCGCTCCCCGACTGCGATGCAATCGGCCGGAGACGGCGGTGGCTGAAGCCCTGCAGCATATCGTCGTCGGTCGAACCGAACTGCCCGACCTGATCACGCTCCGTGACGTGTTCTTGCTGATACGAAGATTCGACTTCGAAGCCAGGCCGTTGGCACGGTCGATCTATACGACGTTCCGCCGCCGCGCGACGGTGCTGCCGGCGTCCCTCCCGGCCGTGCTGTCGCTCTCCCGTGGCCGGCTGCGCGGGTGCCAGGCTCGGTGGCGGCTGCTGCAGGCGACCGATCCGCTTTTGAAGGACGTCGATCTGGTCTCGGATTGCCTGCCCGTCATCGCCTCTTTCGTCGAACCGGTCCTCGAAGCGATTGCCGGCACGGCCTTCTCCCTCGGCCGCTGGCAAGCCGGCGGCCCGTGGAGCAGGCCGTCCCCGCGGCGAGCGCCCGAAAAGGGCCCTGGCGGAGGCACTCACCAACCGCACAATCCACAGAAAAGCGTGCGTGCAAAATCTGCAAC
>JAFAKN010000587.1 GCA_019235415.1 Alphaproteobacteria bacterium | reverse complement strand
CGCTTGCCGACGCGCGCGGCGCGCAGCGCGGCCTCGTTCACGAGGTTGGCGAGGTCGGCGCCGGAGAAGCCCGGCGTGCCGCGCGCCAGCACACGCGGATCGACGTCGGGCGCCAGCGGCACCTTGCGCATGTGCACCTTGATGATCTTCTCGCGGCCGCCGACGTCGGGGTTGGGCACCACGACCTGGCGGTCGAAGCGGCCGGGCCGCAGCAGCGCGGGATCGAGCACGTCGGGCCGGTTGGTGGCGGCGATCAGGATCACGCCTTCGTTGGATTCGAAGCCGTCCATCTCGACCAGCAGCTGGTTCAGCGTCTGCTCGCGCTCGTCGTTGCCGCCGCCGAGTCCCGCGCCGCGATGGCGGCCGACGGCGTCGATTTCGTCGATGAACACGATGCAGGGCGCGTTCTTCTTGGCCTGCTCGAACATGTCGCGCACGCGGGAAGCGCCCACGCCCACGAACATCTCGACGAAGTCGGAGCCCGAGATGGTGAAGAACGGCACGTTGGCTTCGCCGGCGATGGCGCGCGCCAGCAAGGTCTTGCCGGTGCCCGGCGGGCCGACCAGCAAGCAGCCCTTGGGGATCTTGCCGCCCAGCCGCTGGAACTTCTGCGGGTCCTTCAGGAAGTCGACGATCTCCTCGAGCTCGGCCTTGGCCTCGTCGATGCCCGCGACGTCCTCGAAGGTGACGCGGCCATGCTTCTCGGTGAGAAGACGGGCGCGCGACTTGCCGAAGCCCATGGCGCGGCCGGTGCCGCTCTGCATCTGGCGCAGGAAGAAGATGTACACGCCGACCAGCACGAGGACCGGCAGCCAGCTCACGAAGATGCTGCCGAGGTTGACCCCCTCCTCGGCCGGCCCGGCGTCGACGCGGTCGACGTTCTTGATCAGCATCGGCATCAGCTGCTCGTCGACCGGGGTCGAAGGCACGTAGGTCGCGAACTTCTGCACGCCGTTGCGCGGCTCGCGGAAGGTGCCGGTGATGGTGTTGCCCTGGATGCGAACGTCCTGAACCTGGTGCTGCTCGACGGCGCGCACGAAGTCGGAATACGAGACCGTGTTGCCCGCCGACCGGGTCGCTCCACCCTGGAAGACGCTGTAGAGCAGCGCCAGCAAGAGCACGATGACGATCCACAAGGCGGCGTTACGGTTGAAGGGGTTCACTGTCCGATGTCCGTTGGGGTGGGATTGCACTCTAGATGGGTCGCGGCAGTCATGCTGCAAGCAAAGCAGGCGAAAAAAGCCGCTGGAAAGAGGGGCTTTCCCCCGTACCTGCCATTTTCGGGCCGGACAATCCAGCGCATGCGCGGCCCGTGCGACCCGGGACCGCGGGCGAACCCCTTCGACAGGCTCAGGGCAGGCTGCTCGCGGTCCTTGGAAGAGCGAAGCACGAGGCGGCAGCCCGCCAGCGTGAAATCCTGGGCCCTGCCCGACTTTCCGCCCGATTCCGCTTGGCAAAGGCGCCGGCAGGCGGCGGCCAGGCGGTCCTGCCGCGGCGGATGGTCCCGGCCGCCCAGGCCCTGGACCAGGCGGCTGAGCAGTCGAACCTGAAGATCGGGCGCCAGGCGGGCGAAGGCGTCTCTGTCGAAAGCAGCAGCGCTCGTCTGGTCGAGCTCGAGCAGAGCGACGGCCGCCTCTGCCACTCCCTGCTCGCGGGCGTGACGGACGGCGGGCTCAGTGCCCACGACCCGCAGCGGCGGCGCCAATCTCACGCGGACGCGCTCGAACCGCAGGTCGAGATTCGAGGGATCGTCCAGCCAGCGCACGCTGCGGCTGCGCAGGGTCGCGCCGAGCCGCGAGCGGGCGACGCCAAGCAATGGCCGCAGCAGCCGCAGCTCCGGCAGCTCGACGACGGCGGCCATGCCGCTCAGCCCGTCAGGCCCGCTGTTGCGGACGGCGCGCATCGCCAGGGTCTCGGCCTGGTCGTCGGCGTGGTGGGCGAGCAGCAGGTGCAGGATGCCGCGGCGTCGGCATTCGTCGCGCAACAGGCGATAGCGGTTGGCGCGCGCCGCTTCCTGCAGGCCGGTACGCGGCTTGTCGCCGGACCAGGTGAGGATGGCAGCGTCGATTCCTTGCTCGCCGAGGATCGCCCGTGCGGCCTCTGCCTCGGTCCGCGACTCGGCGCGCAGGCCGTGGTCGACGATCAGCGCGACCAGCGTGCCGCCGCGCGCCGCGATCCAGTCGCGCGACAGCAGGGCGAGGGCAAGGGAGTCGCGGCCGCCGGAGACGGCGACAGCAATCGACGGCGGCCGTTCGAACGGCGCGAACGGCATCATCAGGCGGTCGAACTCGACGGCGTCGAGCGCTGGCGGCGGCTCGGCGATCACCCGCAACCGTTCTTCTGCCGCTCCTGGTCGACGCGGCGGCGCTGCAGGTCGGTGGCCCTGGGATAGTCCTGGCTGAACTTGGCGAACATCGCGCAAGCGTCCTGCTTGCGGCCCATCTGGGCCAAGGTGACGCCGAGCTTCAGGAGGTTGTCGGGTCCCTTGGCACTCGACTTGTAGGTCTTGTAGCCTTCGGCGAAAGCGGTCATGGCGCTGGGATAGTCGCGGCGCGCGTAAAAGGTCTCGCCCAGCCAGTACTGGGCGTTGCCGGCCAGCGGATGGCGAGGATTGGACGCCAGGAAGGACTTGAAGCCCCGCTCGGCGCCGGCGTAGTCGCCGTCCTGCAGCTTCTTGAAAGCCTCGTTGTAGAGCTGCTCGCCGTTGCCGCCGGGGGTCGGGCCGGGCGTCGGCCCCGCTGGCGGCGGCGCGAATGAGGTTTGCGGTCCGCCCGATGGTCCACTGGGCGTCGGTCGCGGGCCGCCCTTGCCTCCCTTCCCTTCCAGCTGGTCGAGGCGGTACTCGTAATCCGCCTGCATCTTCTCCATCTGCTGCTGGAGCTGCTGGTTGCGGTACTGCAGCTGCTCGATCTGGCCGGTCAGCATGGTGATCGACTGCTGCAGCTGGTTGAGGCGGTCCTCGATGTAGACCGGATCGCCACGCTGCGCGTAGGCGACCTGGGGGGCCATGCCGGGCGCGGCAAGCAAGAGCAGCAACAGCAGTCGGCAACCCGTCATTCTCATTGCACCTGACATTTGCAATTTCAAGGCGGCCATTTTCAGGCATCGCCGCAGCGCCGCAGCGCCGCCAAACAGCAACGCGACCGGCGTACTCTTCTCCTCCCCTTCGCGGAAACCGCGAAGGGGAGGTGTCGCCGTAATCGGCGACGGAGGGGTCATGGATCTCTTGAGCGAAGATTCATGACCCCTCCGTCCGCTTCGCGGACACCTCCCCATCGCGGACTCCGCGATGGGGAGGAGACGATGGCTACTGCAGTTCGGTCACGGCGCGGCGGTTCAGCGCCCAGGCCTGCTCGTCGGAGCCCGGCGGATCGGGGTTCTCCTTGCCGTAGCTGGTGGTCTTGATGCGCGAGGCGGGGATGCCCTGGGCGATCAGGTACTGGCGGGCGGCGTTGGCGCGCCGCTCGCCGAGCGCCAGGTTGTACTCGCGCGTGCCGCGCTCGTCGCAGTGGCCGGCAACCGTGACCGGGTAGTTGGTGTACTTCTTCAGCCATTCGGCCTGGCGGTCCAGGGTCTGGCGGCCGTCGGCGCGGATGCTCGACATGTCGGTGTCGAAGTAGACCCGGTCGCCGACGTTCTGGGTGAAGTCTGCGACCGACCCGGGCGCCACGGTGGTCGACGTGCCGCTCGTCGCCGCCGCTTGCTGCTCGCTGCTGCAGGCCGCCAGGAACGCGAGTGCCGCAACGGCGGACAAAGCCTTGATCAGTCGCATTTTTATGGTCTCCTCGAGGGGTCTTGGGATCATAACTTTCACTACTGCGGAATCAAGGGTGACCAGGCCGGGTCGGAGGCCTCGGTCGGCGTCGGGACCGAGCGCTGGAAGCGGCCGGTGATGTCGACCTGCTGCAGGCCGACCGGTCCGCCGCGTCCCTGGGTGAAGAACATCAGCACGCGGCCGTTGGGCGCCCAGGTCGGGCCTTCCACGAGAAAGCCGCTGGTCAGCATGCGCTCGCCGCCGCCGTCGGGCCGCATCACGCCGATGCCGAAGGTGCTGCCCGAGATCTTGGTGAAGGCGATGAAGTCGCCGCGCGGCGACCACACCGGCGTGGCGTAGCGGCCGTCGCCGAAGCTGATGCGCCGCTCGCCGCCGCCGCCCGCTCCCATGACGTAGAGCTGCTGGGCGCCGCCGCGATCGGAGTTGAAGACGATCTGGGTGCCGTCCGGCGAAAAGCAGGGCGAGGTGTCGATCGCCGGCGAGCTCGTGAGCCGTCGCGTGCCACGGCCGCGGATGTCCATCTCGTAGATGTTGGTGGCGCCGTCCGCCGAAATGCTCATCACGACCTTGGTGCCGTCCGGCGAGAAGCGCGGTGCGAAGCTCATGCCGGGGAAGTTGCCCAAAAGCTCGCGGCGGGCCGAATCGACATTCTGCAGGTAGACGCGCGGCGGGCCGCGGTCCTCGCCGTAGGCCATGTAGACAATCTCCTGCAGGGTCGGCGAGAAGCGCGGCGTCAGGGCCAAGGTGCGGCCGTCGGTGATGTAGCGGTTGTTGGCGCCGTCCTGGTCCATGATGGCGATGCGCTTGACGCGCGAACTGCGCGACCCGGTCTCCGAGACGTAGGCGACGCGCGTGTCGAAGTAACCGTCCTCGCCGGTCACGCGCTTGTAGATCGCGTCGGCGATGATGTGGGCGAGCCGCCGCCAGTTGGCCGGCTGGCTGGTGAAGGAAAGGCCGGTCGCCTGCTGGCCGACCACGACGTCCCACAGGCGGAAGTCGACCTTGATGTTGCCGCCGACCTGCTGGACCGAGCCGACGACCAGGCCGGCCGCGCCGATGCTGCGCCAGTCCTGGAAACGCGGCGGCGCGTTGGCGTCGACGTCGCGCTGGATAAAGGACCCGGGCGAGATCGAGCGGAACAGGCCGGAGCCCTGCAGGTCATTGCGCACGACGTTGGCGATGTCGGCGCCGACCCGGTCGCCGGCGAAATCGACGATGGCGATCGGCACCGGCTCGAACGAGGGCCGTGTCATGTCGATGGTGAGCTGCGCGCGCGCCGGTGGCGTCACGCCGATGGTGGCGCCGATCGCCGCCAGCGTTACGCCGCCCAGCAGGGTCGACCTTCTCGGAAGCATCATGTCGGACCTCTTTTTCTCGTTGGAGGGGGTATTCGGCCACTATCGCGTACCGCACTCGCTGTCATCCCGAGCGTAGCGAGGGATCCTTCGCCTCCAAAGGAAAGATCCCTCGCTACGCTCGGGATGACAGTTGGTGCGCTCGGGATGACAGGGCTTTTGCAGCCCGCAATTATGACCCACGGCATCTAGTAGTCGCGTGGATCGAAGTTAAAAGTTATGTAACGCCAGGAGCTGTACTTCTCCGGCGACAAGGGCCACGGCTGGCAGCGCGGGTTCATGATGGCGCGATGGGCGGCATCGGCGGCGGCGCGGAAGGCGGGGTCGCGGTTGTAGCGGCCGGTGTCGCTGAGCTCGGCCTTCACCGGCGTGCCGTCCTGGTTCATCTGCACGACCAGGGTGATGATCATGTTCTGGTCCTTCGATGCCCCCATCGAATGCCAGCACGGCCGGATCTTGTTGCGCACGCCCTCGATCTCGCTCGCGGTCACCACGGCGGCGAGGTTGGGCGCGGCCGGCGCCTGGCGCGTCACCTGCTGCGGCGGCCGCGGCTGCTGTTCGGGCGTCTGATGCCTTTGCGTCGAATCCTTGTTCTTCAGGATGTCGTCGATGATCGAATCGGCCGTCTTGGGCGGCGGCGGCTTGGGCGGCGGCGGCTTGGGCGGCTCGGGCTTCTTGACCTCCGGTGCAGGCTTGGGCGGCTCGGGCGGCTTCTCGACCTTGGGCGGCTCGGGCTCCTTGGGCTTGAGCGCGATAAGGTCGTCGGCCGGCTTGGACGTTTCCGGCTTGGGCTTCTCGACCGGCGGCGGTGGGGTCGGCTTGGCCTCGGCCACGTCGAGCTTGGGCTTCTCCGGCGCCGGCGGCGGGTCGGACGACTTGGGCGGCGGCGCCTTGGTCGTCTCCTTGGCGATCGGCACGTCCTTGGGTTGCGGCGGCGGGTTGCCCGCGGTGGGCGCCGCCGCCTTCTTGGCGATGGCCTCGAACTCGACCATCACCGGCTCGGGCTCGAGCGGCGGCGATGCGAAGAAGTTCAGGTCGATCAACACCGCTCCCAGCACGAAGACGTGCACCATCGCCGACAAGATGGCCGGCGTGCGCATCTCGAGCAGATCGGGGGAGCGTTCGAACATCGATCGCTGCGCCTCCGGTGAACTAGCGGCGTGGCCCTGTTTGCGGTTGACCCTGAGGTTGAGGTTGCGGAGCGGGCGCCGGAGACACCGTGCCGACCCCCTTGCCCAGCTGCTGCGCCTGCTCGCCCAAAAGACCGAGCTGGCGGAAGCCGCTGTCGATCACCACACCCATGACTTCCATCATCTTGCCGTAGTTGACGCTCTTGTCGCCGCGGATGAACACCCGCTGGTCGGGCTTCTCGTCGTGCACGGCCTTGAGCTTGGTCCCGAGCTCGGCGACGTCGTACTGGGTGTCGCCGAGGAAAACCTCGTCCTTGGAATTCACCGAGACGACCAGCGGCTCGTCCTTGCCGCCGACCTGCTGGGCGCTGGTCTTGGGCAGGTCGACCGGCACGCCGACCTGCAGCAACGGCGCGGTGATCATGAAGATGATCAGCAGCACCAGCATGACGTCGACCAGCGGCGTCACGTTGATGTCGGCGATCGGCGTGTAGCGCCGCCGTCGGAAGCGGCCGCCTTCGGTCGAGCCGGCGGCCGGGATGATGCCCGCCATCAGACCTGCTCCTCGAGCTGACGCGACAGGATGGTGATGAACTCACCGGCGAAGGCTTCGAGCTGCTGGGCGTAGCGCGCCACCTGGCCGGACAGGATGTTGTAGGCGCCGGCAGCCGGGATCGCCGCCACCAGGCCGATCGCGGTGGCGAACAGCGCCTCGGAGATGCCCGGCGCCACGACGGCGAGCGAGGTGTTCTTCGACTGCGCGATGTGGCCGAAGCTGTTCATGATGCCCCACACCGTGCCGAACAGGCCGACGAAGGTGGCGTTGGCGCCGACCGTGGCGAGGAAGCCCAGGCGCTTCTCGATCGCCTCCATCTCGCGCTGGATGGTGACGCTCATCACCTGCTCGATGCGCTGGCGGAGCGCGGCGCGCGCCGTGGCGCTCTGCGCCAGCCCCTTGGAAACCGAGCGGCGCCATTCACGCATCGCCGCCGAGAAGATGCTCGACATCGGATCATCCGGCTTGGCGCCGACCCGGTCGTAGAGATCTTCCAGCGACACGCCCGACCAGAAGGTGTCCTCGAAGGTCTGCGCGCTGCGCTTGAGAGAACGGAGCCGGAGCATTTTTTCGAAGATGATTGCCCACGACCAGAAGGACGCCAACAGCAGGGCGATCATCACTGCCTTGACGACCCAGTCGGCCTGCATGAACAGGCCGTAGATGGACATGTCGATGGGTGCTGAGCCGCCGAGGGGGGTACCGGCGACCTGCGCGAACGCTTCCATTAGTATCTCCGTAGGTTCAAAGGGTTATACTTGAATATGGCGTGAGCGGGGCGGCAGGGCGCGACCCAGCGTGGCGAGCGCTTCGCGCGCTTCGACCGGAAGCCGAACAGGCCGGCCATCGCGTCCCATGCAGGCTACGAGCAACTCGGCGCTGACCAGGATCTCGCCGTCGCGGCGCGCCTGCTGGATCATGTCGAGCGACGCGCCGCGCAATTCGCCACAGTGCGTGACGATTTCGATGACGTCGTCGAGGCGCGCGGGCTTCAGGTAGTCGATGGTGCAGCGGCGCACGACCCAGTTGATCCCCTTGGCGTCGCGCAAGGCGCTGTGCTGCTGGCCGAGCGATCGCAGCAGCTCGGTGCGGCCGCGCTCGAGGAAGCGCAGCCAGTTGGCGTAGTAGACGATGCCGGCGGCGTCAGTGTCCTCGTAGTAGACGCGCAGCGGCAGCACGTGCACGCCGTCGGCGAGATGACCGCCCAGTTGGTGCAGCGCAGGTGCACTCATGTCTTGCGGCCCCGACTGTCATCCCGAGGCCGCAGGCCGAGGGACCCTTCCTGTCGCCTCAAGGATCCCTCGCTACGCTCGGGATGACAGCGGGCTCGCCGGACCGGGCTGTCATCCCGAGGCCTCAGGCCGAGGGATTCTTCCTGCTGCCTCAAAGGTCCCTCGCTTCGCTCGGGATGACGTCGGGGTCGCCGGAAAGAAGGTCGAGCTGGCGCTGCTGGCCCTTGGGCATCGCCACTCCGAGATGGCGGTAGCCGGCTTCCGACAGCAGCCGGCCGCGCGGCGTGCGCATCAGCAGGCCGAGCTGCATCAGGTAGGGCTCGATCACGTCCTCGATGACGTCGCGCTGCTCCGACAAGGCCGCCGCCAAGGTGTCGGCGCCGACCGGGCCGCCGCCGTAGTTCTCGGCGATGCACGAGAGATAGCGCCGGTCCATCGGATCGAGGCCGCGCGCGTCGACCTCCAGCCGGTGCAGCGCCGCGTCGGCGACGCGCGCGTCGACCGCCGCATCTCCGCCGACCGCGGCGAAGTCACGGACCCGCCGCAGCAGGCGGTTGGCGACGCGCGGCGTGCCGCGCGAGCGCTTGGCGATCTCGGCCGCGCCGTCCTTGGCCATCGTCATCTGCAAGACGCGCGCGGCGCGCTCGACGATGGTCTCGAGCTCGGCCGGCTCATAGAACATCAAGCGCAGCGGGATGCCGAACCGCTCGCGCAACGGCCGCGTCATCAGTCCCGACCGTGTCGTGGCGCCGACCAGGGTGAAGGGCGGCAGATCGATGCGCACCGAGCGCGCCGCCGGTCCTTCGCCGATCATCAGGTCAAGCTGGAAGTCCTCCATCGCCGGATAGAGGATCTCCTCGATCGCCGGATTGAGGCGATGGATCTCGTCGATGAACAGCACGTCGCGCGGCTGCAGGTTGGTGAGCTGTGCCGCGAGGTCACCCGCCTTCTGGATGACCGGTCCGGAGGTCGCGCGGAAGCCGACACCCATCTCGCGCGCCACGATCTGCGCCAGGGTCGTCTTGCCGAGCCCGGGCGGGCCGTGGAAGAGCACATGGTCCAGCGCCTCGCCGCGCGCGCGGGCTGCGGCGATGAAGATCTTCAGGTTCTCGCGGACCTGCTTCTGGCCGATGAAGTCGTCGAGCGCCTGCGGCCGCAGCGCCAGCTCCGCGGAATCTTCCTCGGCACGCTTGGGTGCGACCAGGCGCTCGGGGCCGCCGTTCGGCGCGCTCATTGCGCCAGCTCCTGCAGGCCGGCGCGAATCACGGCATCGAGCTTGGCGTCGGCGCCCAGCCGTTGCGTGACACGCGCCACGGCGCCGAATGCCTCGACGCGCTTGTAGCCGAGATTGACCAAGGCCGAGACGGCATCCTCGTTGACCGATTCAGGTGCCGCGGAAGCGGCTTCCGCCGCCGCGCGCGCTGCCGGCACGACGCCGAAGGCCGCCGCCTTGTCCTTGAGCTCGGTCGCGAGCCGGGCCGCGAGCTTGGCTCCGACACCCGCGGGCCGGCTCAAGGTCGCGCGATCCTGCGCGGCGATGGCGCGCGCGATCTCATCCGGCGACAGAGTGGACAGGATCGACAGCGCGACCTTGGCGCCGACGCCCTGCACCGTGGTCAGGATGCGAAACCAATCGCGCTCGGCAGGATCGAGGAAGCCGTAGAGGGCGATGGCGTCCTCGCGCACGATGGTCTCGACCAGCACGGTTACCGCCGCGCCCGGGGTGAGCTCACGCAAGGTGCGCGCCGACGCTGCGACGAGATACCCGACGCCGCCGACGTCGATGACGGCGCTGTCGGCGTCGACCGCATCGATGATGCCCTTGAGCTTGGCGATCACAGCGCGGCCTCCGCGCGGCGCCCAATGGCGCGATGATGGGCGCGATGGTGCGCGTGGCAGATCGCGACGGCGAGCGCATCGGCGGCGTCGCTCTCGGCTTCGATACCAGGCAGCAGGCGGCCGACCATCATGGCGATCTGGCGCTTGTCGGCGTGGCCCACGCCGGTGACCGACTTCTTGACGAGGTTGGGGGCGTATTCGAACACCGGCAGGCCGGCGCGCGCCGGGGCCAGCATGACCACGCCGCGCGCCTGGCCGAGTTTCAGCGTCGAGCCGGGATTGACGTTGACGAACGTCTCTTCGACCGCAGCCTCGGTCGGGCGATGCGCCTCGACGATCGCGGCGACGCCCTCGAACAGTTCGCGCAAGCGATCGGCCAGCGTTGCCGTCGCAGCGACCCGCACCACGCCGTGCGCCACATGGCGCAGCCGGTTGCCCGCGACGTCGATCACGCCCCAGCCGGTCAGGCGCAGACCGGGATCGAGGCCGATCAGTCGCATCGGGCGGATCAGGCCGCGAACTTCGCCAGAGCGTCGTCCGACACCTCGAAGTTGGCGTAGACGTTCTGGACGTCGTCGTTGTCTTCCAGGGCCGCGATCAGGTCGAGCAAGGTCTGCACCGTCTCGCCTTCGATCGGCGTCGTCGTCTTGGGCCGCCATGTGAGCTTGGCGACAGACGGCTGGCCGAGCGACTTCTCGAGCGCCTCGCGCACCGAATTGAAGCTTTCCTGAGCGCAGTAGATCTCGTGCACGGCGTCGGGCCCCTCGCCGCTCACGACGTCGTCGGCGCCGGCCTCGATGGCCTTCTCCAGGACGTCGTCGGCGGTGCCGGCCGACAGCGGATAGCGGAACTCGCCCAGCCGATCGAACATGAACGACACGCTGTTGGACTCGCCCAAGTTGCCGCCGTGCTTGGTGAAGATCGAGCGCATCTCGCCCGCCGTGCGATTGCGGTTGTTGGTCAACCCCTCGACGATCAGCGCGACGCCCCCGGAGCCGTACCCTTCGTAGCGCACCTCGTCGTAGGTCTCGTCGGCGCCGGCGCCTGAGCCGCGCTTGATGGCGCGGTCGATGGTGTCGCGTGTCATGTTGGCTTCACGCGCGGCGATGACCGCGGCGCGCAGGCGCGGGTTGGCGTTGGCATCGGGCGAGCCGAGCCGCGCCGCGGTGGTGATTTCGCGGATCAGCTTGGTGAAGATCTTGGCCCGCTGGGCGTCCTGGCGCCCCTTGCGGTGCATGATGTTCTTGAACTGCGAATGGCCGGCCATCGCCCAATCCACCAGTTAATCAACCAGATTCAGTGACGCGAGAGGCCGCCTATACCACTTCTCGTGGGCTTTGGGGCTGTTAGTGACCCATGCAACAGCCAGCCAGAACAAAAAAAGGCGGGGGCCGAAGCCCCCGCTAAAAAACGTCGGAACCTAGATTCCGACGCCCCCTCTAACCTGAAGGTCGCCAAATCTCGGCGAAAAATCGTTTAACATCAAAAGGATGCCGCTTTTTCCCCAGGCCGTCAACGAGGCTCTTTCGCCTACCGCTAATAGCTGGAGACCCGCCTTGCGGCCCACAACATCATGAGTTCAAGGCCGTCGACGGCAGGCGACCGCCAATCCGGACCGGGTGGATCGAGCGCGCCGAGCCGCTGCGGTCGTCGGTTTCGACGATGGCCGCGCACAGGGTGCCCTCGCCTTCCGCCGGCGCCAGGCGCTCGCCCGGCATCTTGCGGATGAAGCGCTGCACGGCGATCTCCTTTTTCATGCCGATCACCGAGTCGTAATCGCCGCACATGCCGACATCGGTCTGATAGGCGGTGCCGCCGGGCAGGATCCACGCGTCAGCGGTCGGGATGTGGCTGTGGGTCCCGAGCACGGCCGACACGCGGCCGTCGCAATAGTGCCCGACCGACTGTTTCTCGCTGGTCGCCTCGCCGTGCACGTCGACCAGAATGCAGTTGACCGAGCCGCCCAGGGTGTACTTCGCGAGCTCGACGTCGAGTGCGCGGAACGGGTCGTCGATGGCGTCCATGAACAGGCGGCACATGACGTTGATCACCACGATCTTCTGGCCGCGCGTCGTCTGGAACAGGTTGGCGCCCCAGCCCGGCGTGCCGGGCGGGAAGTTGATGGGGCGCAGCAGCCGCTTGTCCTGCGCGATGTACGGCATGATCTCGCGCTGGTCCCTCACGTGGTTGCCGGTGGTGATGCAGTCGACGCCCGCGTCGTGCAGCTCGCCGCAGATCTTGCTGGTGATGCCGAAGCCCGCGGCAGCGTTCTCGCCGTTCACGATGACGAAGTCGAGCGCCCGCTCGCGGCGCAGGCGCGGCACTTCCTTGATCACCACATCGCGGCCGGCGCGCCCGACGATGTCGCCGCAGAACAGGAACTTCATGGCTCAGACAAAGGCGCAAGCGCGCTTGTCGGTCAACAGCCAATCGAGTCGTTCGTCGTCAGCGCCATGCGGAACCGCCGATATCAGCTGCGCGTCGAAAGCTACTCCGACGGCGGTCACATGGCGTCGGGTGCGCAGGCCCCTCAAGGTTCGATCGTAGAAGCCGCCGCCGTAGCCGACACGCCATCCCTCCTCGTCGCAAGCCAGCAGCGGAACGAGCAGCGCATCGGGCTCGAGCGCGGGTCGATCGGCGGCCGGATGGAAGGTGCCGAACACGCCGGCGTCCAGCGGCTCGCCCGGCGACCAGGCGCGGAACACCAGCGGCTTGCCCTTTCCCTGCACGACCGGCAGGGCGAGCCGGCAGCCTGCGTCGGCCAGCTCCTGCATGAGAGGGCGAATGTCGAGCTCGTCGTTGATCGGCCAGAAGCCGGTGACGACCCCGCGGGCCGCGAACGGCCTCTCCTGCCGGTACATTTCGGCCAGCGCCTGCGATGCGGCGCGCCGCTCGGCCTCGCCGAGCGCGGCGCGCCGCTCCAGCATGGCGCGGCGCAGCTCGCGCTTTTGTTCGATCAGGGTCATGCGAGGACGAGGATGAAGTGGGGCGGCTCCACGATGGGCCGTGGTCGTAAAAACCTCCAAGGCCTGCAAAAGCAGGTGGGCGCCGTGTAGCCGAGACCACGGTCAAGGCCAGGGACAGCTCCCAGGAGATCTTTATTGGCCCCGGGGTTTTTGAGCGAACCTCGCACCGCGCAGAAATCCGCCCCAGGGTGAATCTAGGGATTCGAGTGGGCGGTCGCAACCCGTGTCATCCTGAGCGCAGCTCCCTGTCATCCCGAGCGCAGCGAGGGACCTTTCCTATGGCCTTAAAGGTCCCTCGCTTGCGCTCGGATGACAAGCTGTTGCCGTCTCACGTGCCGTCGACCTAAGCCACGCCGCTCACCTTCTTGCTCATCTTGTCGACCCGCGAGGTTATGAGCTCCTCGAGGGCGGTCGCCAGCGTCTCGGCGCTGTCGGTGGCGCTCGCCCTGGCGCTCTCGGCCGCCTTGGCCATGCCGCGCGCCTCGTGGCTTTCGTCGGCCAGCATCAGGGCGGCGAACACCAGGAGCTTGACCTCCGGCGCGCCGGGCATCTGCCGCCGCAGGTCGTTGACCTTTTCGTCGACATAGGCGGCGAGCTGCTGGACGCGATGCTCCTCGCCGTCGCCGCAGGTGAGCTCGTAGTTACGATTGGCGATCTGGATCGAGACCTGCGCCATCTTCGCTACTCCTGTTTATTGCGCCCGCGGGTTGGGCCGCTGGGCGTTTGAGGGGGTTCCCAAGTTTATCTCTTTCACTGCGTCACGTCTGTCATCCCGAGCGAAAGCGAGGGACCTTTCTGCTACCCCAAAGGTCTCTCGCTGCGCTCGGGATGACAGAGGAGTTCAATTCTGGTCCGCCGCGAGAAGCGATCGGATGTACTCCATGGCCCGCTCCAGGCGGCCCTCGACCTCCATTGCCACCTTCTTCAGCTCGTCGTGCTGGCGCTCGAGCTTGCTGAGACGCTTGGCCAGATCGTCGGAGCGCGCCGCTTCGGAGCGCAGCCGTTCGTCGACCATCGCTTCCAGCCGGCTGAGCGCGCCTTCGACGCGGTCTCTCGCACTGGCTGAGCGGGACGTCCCTGCCGGCTGCATCTGATCCATGCAGAAAGGATAAGTGCAGTGCTGCCAACCGGTCAACATGTCGGGCCTGTGGAGCGTCTTGCCACGCTACATCTGGGCCGCCGCGGGAGGGGCGCATTGACGCCCCGGTTTACGGCCGGCATGTTGCGCGGCCTCAAGGAATTCGCGACCGAAACCGCTGACGCTCCGCGTCGCGGAACAAACGGAGGATGACATGACAGTTCGGGTGGCGATCAACGGTTTCGGGCGCATCGGTCGCAATATTTTGCGGGCGATCGAGGAAGCCGGCCGCAAGGACATCGAGATCGTGGCGATCAACGATCTCGGCCCGGTCGAAACCAACGCCCATCTGCTGCGCTTCGACTCCGTGCACGGCCGCTTCCCCGGCGAGGTGAAGGTCGAGGGCGACACGATCGACGTCGGCCGCGGCAAGATGAAGGTCACCGCCGAGCGCGATCCCTCGAAGCTGCCGCACAAGGAGCTGGGCGTCGATATCGCCCTGGAATGCACCGGCATCTTCACCTCGAAGGACAAGGCCTCGGCGCATCTCGGCGCGGGCGCCAAGCGCGTGCTGGTGTCGGCGCCCGCCGATCACGCCGACCTCACGGTCGTCTACGGTGTCAACCACGACAAGCTCAAGCCCGAGCACAAGGTGGTCTCCAACGCCTCGTGCACCACCAACTGCCTGGCGCCGGTCGTCAAGGTGATGAATGACGCCATCGGCATCGAGCACGGCTTCATGACGACGATCCATGCCTACACCGGCGACCAGCCGACGCTCGACACCATGCACAAGGATCTC
>JAFAKN010000550.1 GCA_019235415.1 Alphaproteobacteria bacterium | reverse complement strand
CTGACGACCCTGGCGATCGTCGACGACCTCGGTGCCATCGTCATTATTGCCGCCTTCTATACCGAGCACCTGTCGCTGCTGGCGCTCGCCTGCGCCGCGCTGTGCATCGCGGGACTGGCGATCCTGAACCTTTCGGGGGTGCGGCGCCTGTGGCCGTTCCTGCTGGTCGGCGCCGCGCTCTGGCTGTCGGTCCTGAAGTCCGGCGTGCATGCGACCTTGGCGGGCGTGGCGCTCGCCTTGTTCATTCCCATCAGCGCCGGCCACGAGGCCGAGGACCATCGGCCCTCTATCTGGCTCGAGCATGCGCTGCGGCCATGGTCGGCCTGGCTCATCATGCCGGTGTTCGCGCTGGCCAATGCCGGCATGCGGCTGATCGACCTCGACCCGGCGCAACTCGTCCAGCCGGTGACGCTGGGCGTCGCGCTCGGCATGTTTCTGGGCAAGCAGGCCGGCATCCTGCTCGGAGCCGCCGTGCCGATCGTGCTGCGCATCGCGGGCCTGCCCGAGGGCGCGTCGTGGCGGCAGCTTTACGGCGTCGCGATCCTGGGCGGCATCGGCTTCACCATGAGCCTGTTCATCGGCTCGCTCGCCTTCGAGGAAGCCACCCGCGTCGGCGAGGTCAAGTTCGGCGTGCTTCTGGGCACCTCGCTGTCGGCGCTCCTCGGCTATGTCGTTTTGCGCATACCTCAACGACGCCGATAGGGGCCCGCATTGCGCGGTCCTTGCACGGGCCTATACTTTCCGCATGCGGCGCACCTCGTACGAACAGATGAATTGTTCGATCGCCTCGGCGCTGGACGTCGTGGGAGAGCCCTGGACCCTGTTGATCGTGCGTGACGCTTTCTATGGCGTGCGCCGCTTCGACGATTTTCAGGAGAACCTCGGCATCGCGCGCAACGTGCTGACGGCGCGGCTCAAGAAGCTGGTCGAGGCCGGCATCTTCCGCAAGACCGCTTACCGCGAGCGGCCGCTACGCCATGAGTATCGCCTGACCGAGAAGGGTGCGGCGCTGTTCACGGTGATCGTCGGGCTGAAGCAGTGGGGCGACCGCTTCGGCGTCGCCGCCCGCAGCGGCAAGCCGATGGATCTGGTGGATCGCGGCAACGGCCGGCCGCTCGAGCCGGTGCTGATCGACGCCGACACCGGCCAACGGCTCGACCTCAGCAACGTCCGCGCCGTCGCCGGCCCCGGTGCGGACCAGAACACGCGCGCGTTCTTCGAGCGGCTGGCGATGAACCGGGTGGTGAGGTAGCCCTGTCATCCCGAGCGAAGCGAGGGATCCTTAAGGCGACAGGAAGGATCCCTCGCTACGCTCGGGATGACAGAGGGCGCTCGCTTGGGGAGGGGGCTTAGCCCTCCTTGCCCTCATCCTCCTCCAGCCGCTTGCCGGCGATGGTGCGCTCTTGCCGCCGGGCGGCGTCCCGGTCGGCGGCCTTCTCGGCCTTGGTGCGGCCGAAGCGGCGACGGTTGGCGTCGGCTTCGGTCTCCTTGTCGCGGCGTTGCCGCTCCTTGCGGGCGCGTCGGAGGTTGATGATCTCGGCCATGTCGGTCGCTCGCGCTGAACGAGATTTGTCTATGCCGTCCGTAACATCGATACGCTAGTCTTCGCACGCTTCGACGCGAGGAGCGAGGGGATGACGAGGCGCGTGAAAGGGGTGCTGATCGGCGCGGGCGCCATTGTCGGCCTGGTCGTGGTCGCGCTGCTGGTTACTCCCTTCTTCATCGACGTGAACGCCTACCGCGCCCAGGTCGTTACCGAGGTCAAGCGGGCCACGGGGCGCGACCTCGTGCTGGGCGGCCCCATCACCCTGCAGTTGCTGCCCTGGCCGACCGTGCGCGCCGAGAACGTCAAGGTGCTGAACCTGCCCGGCGCCAAGAACCCCGACATGGTCGAGGTGAAGTCGATCGCCGTCACGCCCTCGCTGTGGGCGCTGCTCGGCGGCTCGCTCGAGGTGAGCGACGTGGTGCTGCAGGAGCCCAAGATCGTCCTGGAGATCAACAGCGAGGGCAAGCCCAACTGGGAGCTCACGCCGTCGCTGGCCGAGGCCAAGCCGGTCGCCGCCAAGCCGAGCACGCCGGTGCCGCTGTCGGTCGGGCGCATGACCATCGACGACGGCACGCTGATCTTCAGCGATTCGCAGGCCGGCCTGTCGGTCACGGCCGACAAGGCGCACTTCACCGCATCGGTCGGCTCGATCGACGGGCCCTATTCACTGACCGGCAGCGCCACGGTCAACGGCGCGCCGATGAAGCTCGAGCTGGCGGTGGGGCCGAAAGGAGCGGCAGGGCACACGGCGGGCATGACGCTGGAGGCGGCCGGTGGCCGGCTGTCGTTCCGTGGCACGCTGAGCGAGCTGGGACCGCAGGCGCGCGCTGCAGGCAAGGCGACGCTCGCGGCCGACAATCTCGTGGCCTTCGCCGACACGCTTTTGGCGATGGCCGGCCAACCGGCGCGGCCGCTGCCGCTGCTGCTTGGCGGCAAGGTGAGCTTCGCGGGCGACATCGAAGCGAGCCAGACCTCGTTCGCCGCCAAGGATTTTGCGCTCGGCTTCGGCGAGGATGAGGGGACAGGCTCGGTGAGCGTCGCGCTGGCGCCGACCGTCACGGTCGACGCGAAGTTTTCGGCCAAGCGGCTCGACCTCGACAAGTGGCTGGCGAGCTTGAAAGTGCCTGACGTCGTGGCGGCGCCGGCACCGACCACACCGCTCGACCAGGCGCCGCCAACCGAGCCTTCGTTGCCGAAAAGCATCCTGCTGTCGATCGACGCCAAGCTGGCGATCGACGTGGGCGAAGTGATCTACAACAAACAGCCCGGGCGCGACCTCGCCCTCGAGCTCGAGACGCGCAGCGGCGCGGTGGCGCTGCCGCGCTTGAATGCGGTCCTGCCGGGCGACCTCAGGATCGAAGCACGCTCGACGATGTCGGGCGACCCGGCGAAGCCCATGGTCGCCGGCGACTTCAGCCTGCAGGGCAGCAAGCTGCGCGAGACCTTGACGTGGCTCGGCGCCGACGTTTCCGCCGTTCCGTCGCAGAAGCTTCAGACCGTCAGCATGAAGGGACACCTCACGTCGAGCGACGGCAACGCCGTGGTGAAGGACGCCGTGTTCCAACTCGATGCGCTGAAGGCCACCGGCGGCATCACCCTCACCCTGACGGAGCCGCCGACCCTCGTCACGAACCTCGAGTTCGACACGATCGACGTCGATTCCTACATCCCGCAACAGGCCTCGTGGTCGCCGGGCGAGCGGTCGTCCGGCATTCCCATCCTGGCGCTGCTGGGCCCGGTAGTGGCGCTGAAGCTCAAGATCGCCAAGGTCGTCTATCGCGGCGAGTCGATCGCCAGCATCGAACTCGACGTGGCGCGCGAGAAGGGCACGCTCAAGCTCAACGACCTCAAGGTCGCCAACCTGGCGGGTGCGCGGCTGGCGATGCGCGGCGCCGTGGCGGGCTACTGGACGGAGCACCCCAAAGCCGATTTTCTTTTCAGCTTCGCGGCACCGGACATGAGCCGCGTGCTGTATATCGTGGGCATCGCCGAGGCGGGAATCGGCCCGGTCTCGGCCAGCGGCGGCATCGCCGGCACCTACGAGAAACTGGTGCTGCGCGACGTGGCGCTGAGCGCGCTCGGCTGGAGCGGCCGGGCGAGCGGCACGCTGTCGCTGCCCGGTGCGGCGAAGGGCACGCCGACGGCGGCCGCCTACAAAGGCAGCATCGCGATCAACGGCCGCGGCATCGAGGCCACGATCGACGCCACCTTCGGTGATCGGCCCAATATCGTCGCCGATCTCAGGACCGACGTGCTCGACATCGAGGCGATGCATGGCTCGGGGCGCGCGCAGACCGCTTCCTCCGCCTCGCAGGCGATCGACACCGCGCCGCTGCGCAGTTTCGACGCCAGCCTGCACCTTGCGGCCGGCACCCTGGTCAGCCCGCCGTTCAACATCGCCAACGCCGACCTCGTCGCCAACCTGAAGGACGGGCTGCTGACCCTTTCGCATTTCACCGGCACGCTCTACGGCGGCGCCGTCGATCTTTCGGGCACGGTCGATGCCCGCGAGGCGGCGTTGGCCTACGACTTCCACGGCCGCGCCGACGGACTGCCGATCGGCGGGCTGCTGCGCGCTACGTCGGGCACCAACGTGTTCGGCAGCGTGATCAACGTGGCGATCGACGGCACCCTCAATGCCGACGACGTTCTTCTGCACGGCAGGGGTACCACGACCGGCGAGCTCAGAAGCTCGATGTCGGGCGGCGCGCGGCTCGGCGGCTACGTGCGCGCCAGCGCCGATCGCTTCCTGCAGTATTTGGGCTCGGCGGCGACCGGTGCGGTGGGCGGCGCCATCGACATCACGGCCGGCAGCCTGCTGAGCCTCGCGGGCGACAATCGCGGCGTGGGCATCGGCAACCTTTTGAACGCCATCTCCCTGGTGCTCTATCGCTTCGTCAACAACAACGACGCGATCGCGGGCCAGGTACAGATCGCGGGCGGCATCCTCACGGCCAACGGCCTGGCCGTCCAGGGCGCCGGCGCCACGGCCCATGTCGCCACGCAGACCAACCTCGCCAATTCCACGACCTACACCACGATCAACTTCGTGATCGCCGAGGATCCGTCGGGTCCGTATCTGATCACGACGGCGAGCGGCCCGCTGTCGTCGCTGTCGTTCAGCGCGACCCGCGGCTCGGCCAAGGACCCGCCCGGGATCGAGAAGCTGATCCCCGACATCGGCCGCCTTCTGCCCACGAACCCGTCGTCGCTGGTGCCCAACATTCCGCTCCCCAGCCTGCCCAGCATTCCGATACCGCACATTCCGCTGCCCAGCATTCCCAATCCGTTCGGTCGATGAGGTGCTCGTTTGCTTGATCGTCTTTTCGGCGTGCTCAAGGCACGCTTCGGATCCGCGCCGCTGTTGTCCGAGGCGCCGCGTGGCGTCGACGTCCTGGCCGAGATGGCCGATCGCCGCGTGATGCGGCGCTACCGCGACGAGCCGGTCGATCCGGCGCTGGTCGAGACGCTGTGCGCCGTGGCGCTGTCGGCGCCCTCCAAGAGCGACCTGCAGCAGGCCGACATTGTGATCGTGTCCGACAGGAGCCAGCGCGAGAAGCTCGAGGCGCTGCTGCCGGACAATCCGTGGGTCAAGGCGGCCCCGGTGTTCCTAATGTTCTGCGGCAACAATCGCCGCCATCGGCTGCTGTTCGAATGGCGCGGCCGGCCGTTCGTGAACGACCACCTCGACCCTTTCTTCAACGCGTCGGTCGATGCCGGCATCGTGCTCGCGACCTTCATCGCGGCGGCCGATCGTGTCGGGCTGGGGACCTGCCCGATCAGCGCCATCCGTAACCATCCGCAGGAGGTCTCGGACATCCTCGGCCTGCCGCCGCATGTCTTTCCCGTGGCGGCGCTGGGCGCCGGATGGCCGTCCTTCGCGGGCGTCATGAGCCCGCGGCTCGGTCTCGACGTCAGCATTCATCACGACCGCTACCGCGAGGACGGCCTGAAGGAGAACGTGGCCGCCTACGACCGGCGGCGGGAGGCCGTGCAGCCTTACCGCACGCAACGCTACGTTGAAAAGTTCGGCGAGAGCGCCGAGTACGGCTGGTCGGAAGACAAGGCGCGGCAATATTCGGTGCCGGAGCGGGCCGGGTTCGGCGCTTTCGTGCGTGCCAAGGGGTTCAAGCTGGAGTGATCGTGCGCTTGCGCAGCTCGTCCAGCACATAGAGCCGCAGCGCACTCGACAGGTTTCCCGGAGCGGCGCGGGCGTGGTCGATCTCGGCCACAAGGGCATTGAGCGACAGGCCGCGCGCGCCGGCGAGTGCGCTCAGCTCCTGCCAGAAGGCGTCCTCCAGCGACACCGACGTGCGATGGCCGTCGATGGTGACCGAGCGCTTACGCATGGCGGCACTGTGACAGCGGCAAGACGCCGGCTCAACTTGCCTTGCCGTTGCAATGATCGGTGCGTATATACCGCGGCCAACAAACCCCTCCGGACCACGAATGGACATTCGCAACGTCGCGATCATCGCGCACGTCGACCATGGCAAGACCACGCTGGTCGATTGCCTGCTGAAGCAGAGCGGCACGTTCCGCGAGAATCAGCAGGTGGTCGAGCGCGCCATGGATTCCAACGATCTCGAGCGCGAGCGCGGCATCACCATCCTCGCCAAGGCGACGTCCGTCGTCTGGAAGAACGTGCGCATCAACATCGTCGACACGCCGGGCCACGCCGACTTCGGCGGCGAGGTCGAGCGCATACTGAGCATGGTCGATGGCGTGGTGCTGCTGGTCGACGCCGCCGAAGGCCCCTTGCCGCAGACCAAGTTCGTGCTCGGCAAGGCGCTGCGGCTGGGCTTGAGGCCGATCGTGCTGATCAACAAGGTCGACCGCTCCGATGCCCGACCGCACCAGGTGCACGACGAGATCTTCGACCTGTTCGCGGCGCTCGACGCCAACGAGCAGCAGCTCGACTTCCCGACCTTGTTCGCCTCGGCCAAGCAGGGCTGGGCCGCAGCCTCGCTCGAGGCCGAGCGCAGCGACATGACGCCGTTGTTCGACCTGGTGCTGCGTCACGTGCCGGCGCCGCACATCGAGGCCGGCAAGCCGCTGCGCATGCTGGTGACGACGCTCGAATCGGATTCCTTCCTGGGTCGCATCCTCACCGGCCGCATCCAGTCCGGCACGCTCCGGCCCAACGCCGTCCTGAAGGCGCTGAGCCGCGACGGCAGCGAGATCGAGCAGGCGCGCGTCACCAAGGTGCTGGCCTTCCGCGG
>JAFAKN010000386.1 GCA_019235415.1 Alphaproteobacteria bacterium | reverse complement strand
TTCTCACCTGATCGGCGTCCATGGCAGTCACCTCAATAGCTGTTCAACCTCGGATCGCCGGTAGACGAGCAACTCGGGGTGGACCGGCCGGGCCATAAAGCCGTCGCCCTCGATCTCACGCACGGCGAGCTCACGTTTTGCGGCCGTGCGCAGGATCTTTGTCGACCGCAGAGAGACCTTCGCCCTGCTGCTCGATACGTTGGCGCTCGGCCCGTAGCAAGCTTATCACCCGCAGCGACCATCATCGCGCCGATCAGCGACTGCCGCTGCAGGTGAGCCGACTCAGCAGGATGTCCTGCACTGATCTTCAGGCCGTGCGCACGAAATAGCCCCTCGGCGTCGCGCAGTTCACCCTCTACGGCGGCGAACCGCTCCGCAATGGTCGGGGGCGCCGCCTCGACCGTACGGGCTTCAGTCTGCAGACGGGCGATCTCGGCGTCGAGCTTGTCGATGGCGCTGCTCATGCCGGCCTCCCAAAGAAGTCGCGGGCGCCCGGCGGCGGCCCGGAGATGTGTACCGATGTTGGCCCGAGTATCCCGGGCGGCGGCACAACGCGGGCGTCGTCATCGCCTGGCAACGCGACGGGCGGCGACTGCTCGGCGGCCCATCGCCTAGCCTCCGTGACCAGACGCTGAAACCGACTGCGCTTTTCTACGCACTCGCGCAGGCGATCGTCGAGGCGCTTGGCTTCGCGCTCCGCTTCGAAGGCGCGGGCCTCTAGCGGGGGAGAGGAAATTGACAGCGACTTACTTGCAAACGTTGCGCAGGGCGCGCCATTCGGCGTCGCTGAAGGGCGGCTTGCCGGTCGGCGGTCGCTTGGTCGCGGCAATGCGCTCGGCGGTCGGCGGATGGCTCGACCAGATGCCGAGGGCGGTCGCTGAATCCTTGGGTTCCTGCTTCATCATCTGCTCGAAGAAGCTCGACACGCCGTCGGCGCGCAGGCCGAGCTTGTCGAGCAGCGCCACGCCGGTGGCATCGGCCTCGCGCTCGAAGGCTCGTCCGTTGCGCAGGCCCCACAGCAAGTTGCCGCCGGACGCCATCGTGTCGGCAATATCGGAGTAGCCGCCGCCCAGAAGCTTGCCGATCAGGCTGACGCCGTACTGGCGCGCCAGGCCCTTGGTTGGATGATAGTGCACCACGTGGCCGATCTCATGCGCCAGCACCCCCGCCACCTGCGCTCCGTTTTTCGCCTGGTCGATGAGGTCCGAGTAGAACACCAGGATGCCGCCGGGCAGGGTGTAGGCATTGACCGGCCCGCCTTCGATGACATGCACGGTCACGGGATGCGGATAGTCGGCAGCCTTGGCGAGCCGGTTGGCCAGCCCATTGATCGCCTCCAGGCCTTGTCGGCCGTGGCATTCGTCCTTGTCGGCCGTGAGCTCGTCGAAAACGGTCGCACCAAGCTTGGCTTGCAGGCTGTAGGGCAGGAGCGGTGCGGCAAACTCGCTGCCATAGTCGACCGCGAACCAGAACAGCGCTACCAGGCCGACCAGGGCCGTCGCAAAGCCCGCCAAGCGCTGCGGCACCGGGACCGGCGTGCGCACGAGAGGCGACAAGGCCGGCGCCCAGCTGGCGAGCTGCCCGCGCATGGCCGCGTCCTCGACGATCAGACGGGCATCGTCGCCGCGGTGCACGACCGGCGGTGCGGCTTCGTGTGCCAGGTCGCCCAGCACGGCGAGCTCGGCGACAGGCCAGCGCGCCACGATGCCGGAATCGGCTGGCCGGTAGATGACCAGCTCGTGGCTGGTCGGCCGTATGGCGACGTCCTGGACCAGCGCCTTCTCGCCGTCGTAGTAGCGCGCGCTCGCCGGCATCAGATTCCCGTCACGTCGAACATGTCCAAAAGGCCCTCCCCGAAGCTCGGCCCCCTCCCCGGCGGCTGGCCGATCGCCGCGCCATCGGGCGCGCCGTACAGCCACAGCTCGGCGGCGATCAGGCGCAGCGTGCGATGGGTGACCCACGGCCAACCGAGCCCCAGGGTGAGCACGACGATCAGGTAGTTCAGCACCATGAAGCCCCACATGTGCCGCGTCGTGATCGACGTGGCGAACAGGACGTTGCCGGCGCGGCAGTGCGAGACCAGGTAGCGGAACCAGTAGGCTTGCCACCAGCAGCGCAGCGGCAGGATCAGCACGCTGAACAGCAGGTAGGCCCCCACCAACGCCGCGAGCACGATGAGCGCCGTCCGCAGGCTGGGTTGCGAGAACAAGGCGCCGATCTCCTCGCTGGAGACGCCCAGGCCCTCCACCGTGCCGCCGATCGCGACGATGGCGGCGCCGATCGCCACGATCCACGCCAGCACGTTCAGGAAATAGTAGCCTACGAAGCGGCCGTAGATGTCGCCGGCGCTGCCGGCAAAGGTGAAGGGCAGCGTGCCGAAGCGGGTGTTGGCGACGCGCGGCTTCGCCAGGTTCACCGACACCACCGGCGTCAGGAGCTGGCCCGTGAACGCGTTGCACAGGCTGAGCCCCGTCGCGAGCGCACCATAGCGCCAGGCCGATCCGGCCATGGCGAAGCGGATGCCGCGCCAGCGCGTGCGCGACAGGCGATAGCGCATGCCGGCATACTGCCCGACAAAGGACAGCGGAAAGCCGATCAGCGCCACGCTGAGCCAGAACAGGTCGAACACGCCGTAGTTGCCGAACGGCTTCTCGCCCAACAGCTCGACCCATACCACCCACATGAGCCCGCCCCAGGCCGCCAGGATCAGCAGCACCAGGACGAAGCCGATCAAGAGCTCGCGCCCGCGGCCGCGATACTCGAAGCGGTCGCCCAACACCGCGAAGTGATTCCAGAGGTAACGCCGCAGCCGGGTACGGCCCCAGAAGCGCGACCAGCCGAGCGTCAGCACCATCAGCACGAGATGGCGCAGATAGATGGCGTAAAGCTCGCCGAGCTTGCCGTCATAGACCGGCCGGCTGGGGGTCAGATCGGGCTCGACAGCCGGCGCCGCCGGCCGATCGGGCGTCGCCGTCTGCTGCCAGGGAGAGATTGTGTCGCTCAAAGCCACCGCTCGCCCAATTGCATCGCAAAATGTTTGATGCTGCAATGCAACATAGAATGGGGTAGGCAGTTTACCGCAACAGCCTTCCGTGCCGCCACCATGACCCGACCGAACCGCGACAAGCCCTGGTTGATCCGCACCTATTCCGGGCACTCCACGGCCGCCAAGTCCAACGAGCTCTATCGCAAGAACCTGGCGCGCGGGCAGACGGGTCTGTCGGTCGCCTTCGACCTGCCGACGCAGACCGGCTACGACGCCGACCATCCGCTGGCCAAGGGCGAGGTCGGCAAGGTGGGCGTGCCGATCAGCCATCTCGGCGACATGCGCACCCTGTTCGACGGCATCCCGCTCGACCGCATGAACACGTCGATGACCATCAACGCGCCGGCGGCGTGGCTGTTGGCCCTCTACATCGCCACCGCCGAAGCGCAGGGCCTCGCGCGGGAAAAACTGCAAGGCACGACGCAGAACGACATCATCAAGGAATATCTTTCGCGCGGCACCTACATCTTTCCGCCCGAGCCGTCGCTGCGGCTCACTGCCGACACGATCGGCTTCACCTATCGCGAGGTTCCCAAGTGGAACCCGATGAACGTCTGCAGCTATCACCTGCAAGAGGCCGGTGCCACGCCGGTGCAGGAGCTTGCCTTCGCGCTCGCCAATGCGATCGCCGTGCTCGACGCGGTGCGCGCTCGCGGCCAGGTGCCCGAGGCCGATTTCCCGCAGGTGGTCGGCCGCATCTCGTTCTTCGTCAACGCCGGCATCCGCTTCGTCACCGAGATGTGCAAGATGCGGGCGTTCGCCGAGCTGTGGGACGAGCTCACGCGCACCCGCTACGGCGTCGCCGACGCCAAGCAGCGGCTGTTCCGTTACGGCGTGCAGGTGAATTCGCTGGGGCTCACCGAGCAGCAGCCGGAGAACAATGTCTATCGCATCCTGCTCGAGATGCTGGCGGTCGTGATGAGCAAGAACGCGCGCGCCCGCTCGGTGCAGCTGCCGGCGTGGAACGAGGCGCTCGGCCTGCCGCGGCCATGGGACCAGCAGTGGTCGCTCAGATTGCAGCAGATCGTGGCGTTCGAGACCGATCTCTTGGAATACGGCGACATCTTCGACGGCAGCGGCGAAATCGCCCGCAAGGTCGACGCGCTGAAGACTGAGGCGACGGCCGAGATGCAGCGCATCGCCGACATGGGCGGCGCCATCGCGGCGATCGATACGGCCTACATGAAGCAGCGGCTGGTCGAATCGAATCTCCGGCGGCTCGCGGCGATCGAGGCCGGCGAGCAGACCGTGGTCGGCGTCAATGCCTACGCCGAAGGCGAGCCGTCGCCGTTGTCCGCCGGCGAGGGCGCCATCCTGACCGTCGACGCCTCCGTCGAGCGCGAGCAGGTCGAGCGGCTGAAAGCCTGGCGCGCTGGGCGCGACGCAACCGCGCTCAAGCAAGCGCTCGACGCGCTTGCGTCGGCCGCCAAGGAGGATCGCAACGTCATGCCGGCATCGATCGCCTGCGCCCGGGCCGGCGTCACGACCGGCGAGTGGACCGATGCCTTGCGTGCGGTGTTCGGCGAGTATCGCGCGCCGACCGGCGTCGCCCGCGCCGTCGGCGTGAGCGACGGCCGCCTGGAAGCCGCCCGCCGCGAGGTCGAGGCTGTCTCGCGCCGCTTGGGGCGGCGCATAAAAATGCTGGTCGGCAAGCCCGGCCTCGACGGTCATTCCAACGGCGCCGAGCAGATCGCCGTGCGCGCCCGCGACTGCGGCATGGAGGTGGTCTACGAGGGCATCCGGCTGACCCCCGAGCGCATCGTCAATGCCGCGCTCGAGGAGAGCGTGCACGTGGTCGGTCTGTCGATCCTGTCGGGAGGCCACGTCTCGCTGGTCGGCGAGGTGCTGCAGGGCTTGCGCGCCGCCGGCATCGGCGAGGTGCCGGTCGTGGTCGGCGGCATCATCCCGCCGCCCGATGCCGAGGCGCTGGTCGCCTCAGGCGTGGCGCGCGTCTACACGCCCAAGGACTTCGACCTGACCCAGATCATGCGCGACATCGTCGCCGTGGTCGATGGCGCCTGGAAGGAAGCGGCTTGAACGCTTCTCCTCCCTAGCGCGGAGTCCGCGCTGGGGAGGTGTCGCGGTCGTACCGCGACGGAGAGGTCATGCCCCCTCCGTCCGCTGCGCGGCCACCTCTCCTTCGCGGTTTCCGCGAAGAGGAGGAGAAGACTTGAGCGTCGCCGTCGCGTGCAGCATCGGATCGACGACGGCGTGGCTGAACAGCCACGCTTCGGCGTGGACCGTTGGTCCCGCGCGGCGGATGAGCCGCGACAACGATATGACGTCGGCGTCGTACGGCGCCTTCAGCACCGTGACGTTGAGATGCGAGAGGGTACCGGCGAGCCCCGCCGCGGCGCGCAGCGACGTATCGACCAGCGACAGCAGCGCGGCAGTGGTCCAGGTCTCGCCCGGCTTCAGCGAGAACCGCAGGCGCACATCCTGGTCCTGACATTCCTCGACGAACACGTCGTGCAGATCGGCTGCCGGCAACGCCGCCTCGAGGGCGCGTTGAAGCTCATCCTCGGTCATCTCCGGACTGTGGCGACGTCCAGCGCCCCTGTCATCCCGAGCGCAGTCTCATGTCATCCCGAGCGAAGCGAGGGATCTTTCCTGTCCCCCAAGGATCCCTCGCTTCGCTCGGGATGACAGGGACCTCCGCCACGCGCTATCTCCCGCCGCGATGTCCTTCCTCGATCACATCGCGCGCTGCAACAACGCGGACCTCTCGCAGTTCGCGCCGTGGTTCATCGGCACGCAACGTGCCGGCTACCTCCATCGCGAGTTCGCGCCGCTGGTCGTGGCGCGCGGCGGATTTTTCCAAAGGGGTGATGGCGCCTGGCAGCTCGATCCCGGGCTCGACACGCCGCAGAAGCGCACCGATGCCGTGCGGGCCTTCCTGCTGGAGTTGCGCGCCGAGGAGCACTTTGGAGCGCTGTGGCGCGAGGAGCTCTATCCCGTCACCTGGAACTTCACCGATCCGCCGCTGATGACGATGGAGCGCGCCGCGGTGCCATGGTTCGGCGTGCGCGCCTTCGGGCCGCACATGACGGGGTACGTTCGCCGACGCGATGGCTTGCATATCTGGGTCGCGCGCCGTTCTTACACCAAGCCGACTTATCCCGGACAGCTCGACAACACGGTGGCCGGCGGGCAGCCGGCGGGAATCGGCCTGCACGACAACCTGATTAAGGAATGTGCAGAGGAAGCCTCGATTCCGCGCACGCTCGCGATGCAGGCCAAGGCAGTGAGTTTCATCAGCTACCTCAACCAGTCGGGGCCGCAGCTCAAGCCCGACCTGATGGTTTGCTTCGACCTGGAGTTGCCGGAGGGATTCACGCCGCGCGCAAATGACGGCGAGGTGCATGGCTTCGAGCTATGGCCGGTGCAACGCGTGTTCGAAACGGTGCGCGACACGGTCGACTTCAAATACAATTGCAATCTGGTGCTGATCGACTTCTTCGTACGCCATGGGCTGATCGCGGCCGACGATCCACAGTTCGTGCCCATCGTCGCTGGTCTGCGAATGATGTAGGATTTGTTGAACGGACTCGGCTGAGCGGACGGCGCGTCGCTCCGAATACGTAGCCGGCAGCCGACGGTACGAAAGGTGGCAGCCCTCATGCCACGGTGCGTGCTCACGGTGTTCGGATTGGTGTCGCTTGTCGTCAGTGGTGTCGCGTCGGCCCAGGACCAGGGCATGCGCGGCCAGGGGCACTCAGAAAACCACGACTGGTACCAGGACCTCAAGCAGCCCGGTACGGGCTATTCCTGCTGCAACGGAACAGCGAACGGTGCGGAAGGCGATTGCCGTCCGACGCGCGCCTACATGAACGACGAAGGCGTCTGGTACGCCCTCCTCGAAGGCCGCTGGGTCCAGGTGTCGCCCAGTGTCGTGCTCGACCAGATGGCGCCCGATGGCCGCAGCCATATCTGCGCCAACAAGATGGGGCGAATCTACTGCTTCCTGCGCGGCTCGCCCAAGATCTGACGATCGATCGCTGAGGGAACCGGGAGGTTGCATCCGGCGTTGCGTCGGAACCGCCGACTCCTCTAGCGGCAGACGGAGAAGGGAACATGCGCCTATCCGCGCCTTGGTTCCTGCTGGTGTGTACGATTGCGACGTTGGGGGCCATTGATGCACGCGCACAGGACGGACACTACGGCGACGGCCACGCCGAGAATCACGACTGGTACAAGGACCTCAGGCAGCCTGACACCGGCTATTCCTGCTGCAATGGACAGGCGAGCAGCCCCAACGGCGACTGCCGGCCGACCCGCGCCTACTTGAGCGACGACGGCATGTGGTACGCGCTGCTCGACGGCCGCTGGGTGCCGGTGCCGCCGCGCGTGGTGCTGAAGCAACTGGCGCCCGACGGCCGCAGCCACATCTGCGCCAGCAAGAGCGGGATGATCTACTGCTTCCTCGGCGGTTCGCCGAAGTCGTAGCGCTCTCCCTTCATATTCATGTAGACCGCGCGTCCCGTGCGCTCCACAAGCGCGCGGTCGAGAAGAAGCTTGCCGGGAGCGCCGTTTCCCCTCACCTCCCTGGCAGATGTTTTGCGCAACCGTGCCACGGCGTGCGAAGGTTGGGCAACGGCAGGTGGGGAGCGCAGGGACTTGGCAAAGGACGGTCAGGGGCTGGAGGTCAGCAATGCCGATGGCGGCGCCATCGCGGCCCTCGACTTCCTGACGGCCGAGTGGCTGGCGTTCGGTGACCGGCTGCCGGAGTTCATCGCCGCCGCCGAGAAGGAAGAGCGCTGCGCCCTGCTGCCCCTGTTGTCGGCGAACCTGCTGCTCACCGTGAACTCGACCGCGGCCTTCGCCATGGCGCAATGCCACTTCGCGCGGGCAAAGGCGATGGCGCACGAGGCCACTGCGCGTGAGCGCGCCTGGCTTGCCGCCACCGAAGCGTGGTTCGCCGGCGCTCGGGATCGGGCGCAGAAGATCCATGAGGACATGGCGAGCGAGTGGCCGCACGATCTTTTAGCCGCCAAAGTTGGGCAACTGCATGCCATCGACCGCGGCGATGCCGAAGGCATCCTGCGCATCGGCGAGCGCATCCTGCCGGCCAACCGCGACAACCACTACGTCTGGGCGATGGCCGCGTTCGGCCTCGAGGAATGCAACCGTCTCGACGAGGCCGAGGCGCAGGCGCGCCACGCAATCGAAATGGAGCGGCACGATCCCTGGGCGCACCACGTGGTGGCGCACTGCCTGGAGGCGCGCGGCCGCTTGCTGGAGGGCGTCACCTTTCTGCAGTCGATGGCGGACACCTGGGAGCGCTGCAACTCGTTCATGTACACCCACAACTGGTGGCATCTCGCGTTGTTCCTGATCGACCTCGACCGTCGCGACGAGGCGCTGGCGCTGTTCGATAAGCGCGTGTGGGGCATGCAGAAGGATTTTTCCGAGGACCAGATCAACGCGGTCTCCTTGCTGGCGCGGCTGGAATTGCGCTGCGTGGACGTCGGCGAGCGTTGGAGCGACGTCGCAATTCGTCTCGAGCCGCGCCTGCACGAGCACTTCTCGCCCTTCCTCGACCTCCAATACCTGCTCGGGCTGGCGCGCGCCGGCCGGCAGAGCGCGGTGACCGAGATGCTGGCGAGCCTGGAAGATCGCGCCGAGCGCGCGACGGCCGGCGAGCGCGAGGCGTGGGCAGATTGCGCCGTGCCGGCGGCGCATGGCCTCGCCGCCTACGCCAAGGGCGACTTCGGCGAGGCCGCGGGGCTCCTCGGGCGCGCCATGCCGCATCTGCGCGCGATCGGCGGCAGCATCGCCCAGCGCGGTTTGTTCGGCGCCATCCACCTCGACGCCCTGATGAAGTCGGGCTGGAACGACGCCGCCCTCGCCATCCTGCAGGCCGACGATCGCGAGAGACCGACCGTGCCCTGGACCAAGCGGGCGCTGAGCGATCTCTATCGCCGGGTCGGCCGCAGCGAGCAGGCGCTTTTGGCCGAATACCAGGCCGAACAGCTGGCACGCCGCTACGCCCAAGGACAAGCATGACCGAGGACCTCACTCAACTCAGCGCCGCCGTGCTCTCCAAGCTCTACGGCAAGGGCAAGCTCTCGCCGGTCGAGACCATGAAGGCCATAGTGCTGCGCACCGAGCGGCTCAACCCGACGCTGAACGCCTTGCGCCACGTCGATGCCGATGCAGGGCTCAAGGCCGCACGCGCATCCGAACGGCGTTGGAAAAAAGACGAGCCATTGTCGCCCCTCGACGGCGTGCCGGTGTCCGTGAAGGAGCTGGTGCGCGTGAAAGGCTGGCCGGCCTCGATGGGCAGCAAGCTCACCGACAAGAGCCCGGCCGACGCCGACGCGCCGGCCGTGGCGCGGCTGCGCGAAGCGGGCGCCGTCGTCTTCGCGCAGAGCACCAGCTCGGAGTACGGCCACAAGGGCGTGACCGATTCGCCGTTGAACGGCATCACGCGCAACCCCTGGAACCTCGAGCGCACGCCCGGCGGTTCATCGGGCGGAGCAGGCGCGGCGGTGGCGGCAGGCTTGGGCCCGATCGCGATCGGCACCGACGGCGGCGGCTCGGTGCGCATCCCATCGAGCTTCACCGGCTTGGTCGGGCTGAAGGCAACATTCGGACGGGTGCCGGCGTGGCCGCCTTCGCTCACCGGCGATCTCTCCAACACCGGCCCGATGGGCCGCACCGCGGTCGATTGCGCGCTGATGATGGACGTGATTGCTGAGCCGGATGCACGCGACGCCTACGCCTTGCCGGCCGACGACACGCGCTATGCCAAGGCGATCGGCGCCAAGCTCAAGAAGCTCAGGGTCGGCTTCGCTTTGCGCTTCGGCGACCATCCGCTCGACATCGAGGTTGCGGCCCTCGTGACCAAGGCGGCGCGCGCCTTCGAGGAGGACCTAGGCTGTGCGGTCGAGGAGGTCGAGGCGCCGTTCTCCTATGGCGAGGCCGGACGCGCTTTCGTCATCCATTGGCTGAGCGCGCTGCAGCGCCTGCTGCAGCTCTATCCCGAGGCCCGGCACAGCGAATTCGATCCCAACCTGCTGGCGTCGGCGAAGGCGGGCTTGCGCTATTCGCTGCAGGACGTGGTGAACGCCCAGGCGGCGCGGCGCGAGCTCGCCATCGCCTGGAACCTGTTGTTCGCCAAGTACGACCTGCTGTTGTCGCCGGCGGTGGCCGTGCAGCCGTTCGAGATCGGCAGGAACCTGCCCGAAGGTCACGATGGCAAGGCCAACGCCTTGTGGTCGCCCTACACGGCGCAGTTCAACATGAGCCGCCATCCCGCCGGCGTGGTGCCCTGTGGAGTGAGCCGCCAGGGCCTGCCGATCGGCCTTCAGATCGTGTCCGGGCACTACAAGGATGCGCTCGTGCTGGCCGCCGCGGCGCGCTACGCCGAGGCCCATCCGATAAAATTCCCTGACCTTTCGGAGAGCAAACCATGACCGCCGATCTGGCGCTGATGCCGGCGCACGAGCTGGTGAAACTTTACAAGGCGCGCAAGGCCTCGCCGGTCGAGGCGGTGCGTGCGGCGATCGCCCGCATCGAGGCGTTCAACCCGCAGCTCAACGCCTTCCAGCATCTCGACCCGGACGGCGCGCTGCGCACGGCGCGCGCCTCCGAGAAGCGTTGGCAGAAGGGCGGCAAGCGGCTGAGCGACCTCGACGGCGTGCCGGTCACCATCAAGGACCTGGTGCTGACCAAAGGCATGCCCACGCGCATGGGCAGCCTCGCGACCGATCCCGACGGGCCGTGGACGGTCGATGCGCCGGCGGCGCAGCGGCTGCGCGAGGCGGGCTGTCCGCTGATCGGCAAGACAACGTCGCCCGAGTACGGCTGGAAGGGCGTCACCGATTCCAAGCTGTTCGGCGCCACGCACAATCCTTGGATGCTGGGCCGCACGCCGGGCGGCTCGTCGGGCGGCGCGGCCGCTGCCGAAGCGGTCGGCATGGGCAGCCTCGCAATCGGCACAGACGGCGCGGGCTCGGTCCGCATCCCCTCCTCCTTCAGCGGCCTGTTCGGGCTGAAGCCGACCCAAGGCCGCGTGCCGCTGTGGCCGCCTTCGGCGCAGGGCACGCTGTCGCATATCGGGCCGATGACGCGGACGGTGCGCGATGCCGCCATGATGATGGATGTGATCGCGCGCCCCGATCATCGCGATCCCTACAGCCGGTCCGACGACGAGGGCGACTACCTCAAAGGGTTCGAGAAAGGCGTGAAGGGGCTCACCATCGCCTACGCACCCACCCTGGGCTTCTTCGAGCGCGACCGCATCGATCGCGACGTGGCGGTCGCGGTCGAGAATGCCGCCAAGGTGTTCCGCACGCTGGGCGCCCGCGTCGTGGAAGACTCCCCCAACCTGCAAGGGCTCGATCCCCGACAGATCCTCAACGCGCACTGGCAGTCCAACGTCGCGGTCCTGGTGAAGACTTTTGGCGCCGAGAAGCAGGAGCAGATGGATCCCGGCCTGCTGCAGGCGGCCAAGGTCGGCGCCAATCTCGGGCAGGAGGCGGTGGTGACGGCGATCCACCAGCGCCAGCAGCTGGCCGTGATCATGAACCAGTTCATGGCCAAGTACGATCTGCTGCTGACGCCGACCATGCCGATGACAGCCTTCGCGGTGAACGAGAACGCCGCCTGGGGCGGCGACGGCATCGACATCGGCTGGACGCCCTTCACGCTCACCTTCAACCTGACGCGCCAGCCGGCCGCGACCATCCCCTGCGGCCTCGATCGCGAAGGCCTGCCGATCGGCCTGCAGATCGTCGCCGACCATGCGCGCGACGCCCTGGTGCTGCGTGCCGCGGCCGCCTACGAGCGCGTGCGCCCGATCCCCGCACCGCCGATGGCCCATCAGCTGTGAAGGATCGAAGCGGTGCGCCGAGCTATCGCTGACAGAGCCGTCCCCCCGGGGACCGGCAGGATTCGCGTGGAAACCTTGAGGTCCCCCGACGATGGAAGCGCGACGCTCGTCCATAAGGTTGCCGAAATCTGACCTTCGAGTTCTCTCGGCATCGGCGGGCCTCCGAAAGGGAGGAATACGGTGCTGCAGCGGATGATGATCGGCAATTCGATCTCGCAGCGGACATTGTCAGGCCAGGGCGTCGGCGGCGCTTTGCAAATCATTCCAAGGGTTTTGAAATAGGCGCTCGCTGGCGCCCCGGGATTGGCCGCTTGGAAGCCCGAGAGCGCCGACTCGATTTGATGGCCCTTCCAACTGCCCGGAGACGCTGAGACGCCTGCATCCGCAGCGCTGCCGTTGCCCGCGAACAAGGTTTCCCGCTGCCAGGCGACGATCGTTCTTCGAGCGGGCGAGCTCGATGTCTCGTCCTGGACGATATGGAGCCAGCAACAGACCTTCCACTTGTCTTCCTCGGTGTAGAAGCAAGTGGCCAAGCAGAGGCTCGCCCAAGCGCAGAGCAAAGTGGCACGCACCTCCGAGGTGAGCTATCGGTGGCACAGCCGTCCGCCAGGGACCGGCAAGATTCGGGTGGAAACCTCGAGGCCTCCTGACGGCGGGAGCGCGACGCTCGTCCTCAGGATGGCCGGAACTTGTCCTTCCAATTGCTTCGGAATGGGCGGACTTCCGGGAACGCCGAACAAGATGTCGCAGCGGACGCCGATCGGCAACTCGATCTCGCAACGGACATCGGCTGGCGATGGACCAGACGGCGCCTTGCAGGCCATTCCGAGACTGTTGAGGTATGCGCTGGCGGGCGTGCCGGGATTGGCCGCTTGGAAGTCCGCTAGCGCTGACTCGATTTGATGGTTCTTCCAACTTCCGCGATAGGCCGAGTCGCCCCAATCCTCAGCTCTGCCGTCGCCCTCGAACCACGTTCTCTGCTGCCAGCCGATGATTGCTCTTCGAGCGGGCGAGCTCGAAGTCTCGTCCTCGACGATCTTTACCATACAACACCCCCTCCACTTGTCTTCCTCCGTATAGAAGCAAGCGGCCAAGCAGAGGCTCACCCAAGCGAATATCAAAGTAGCACGAGAAGCACCTCCGAAAGTCGGCGGCATATACAACCTACACTTGTATATTATATAATCAATACTATGTAGTGGTGTTACGGTCCCCATGGCAACGCCAACCTCGCCTGCAGCGCTGGACCGCAGCCGGGCGCGGCTTGGCGCAGCTGACACTGATCCATTTCGGGTGTCAGCAATGCCGTCGCAGTAGCTACCTAGAACAACCAGCCGCGCGGCGGCCGCGGGAAGCCATTTCTGGCGCGAATTGCATCGATCTCATTCTGGGACAGGAGCGGGTTCTCCGTGCCGGGTGCCATTCTCGGCATACTAGGCACCTCCAACCCCATCGCGTCGATCAACGTGCGATTGACCGAGTTGCCGTTGCCGGCGATGACGGGCGGAGCCGGACTATCCCAGTCTCGTGGTCCATTGAGGTCGCCGCCCGAGAAGTTGTAGGTGAGACCTCGGCGATTGATGGCGTCGAGCGCGTCGTTCGCTGCTTGCCATCGCTCTGCTGTGCCGGGTCCCTGCCACAGCACACGTTCGTTTTGACCCAGTTGATTTAGCCCGGAAGTCTCACCCGCCCGAACGTCGTAGGGCACGCCGCGAAGGTAGTCACTGCTACGACCAAACTCCTTGTAACCCCCTGTGACTGGGTCCTGTGCGAGACCATGGAGTTCGGCAACAAGATTCCCCTGATTGTCGTACAGAACGAGGTAGTTGTGAGCGGACAACTTGATGGGAATTTTATCAATCGGATACTGCCTTAGAGCAATCGATGCCATTGCTGGTCTCCATGGTTGGCCTGACCCATGGAGAGAAGATAAGAAGAACATTAGTGTTGCTCAAGTAGTATTGCTAAAATACTTTAGACGGCCCGTCCAGATGTGCGCAATGCGCTCGCCAAAGGACACCCGTTGTCATCGGTGGCATAGCTGCCTCCTTGGCAACGATGCGCTTCGGGTGTGTCGCGGAACCGACGCTCGGACCTTGGCGCCCGCCAGGCCTTACGGCGCCCGTGCCACCTCGGCCATGCGGGCGTTGGTCTGGGCCACGATCTCCAGCGCCGGCCGACGCATCCGCGGTGGGCGCTGCTGCTTGAGTTCGATCACCAGGGCGGTCCTGGTCGCGTTGCAGTACTTGGCGATCATGGCAGCGAGCGTGTCGAGGATGTGGTTCTTCATGCCTGTGTGCTTGGGATCCTGCAGGTCGCCGAACACCCATACGGTGTGCCGCTGGGCGAGCAGGCCGAGGATCGGCTTGAGGCCGGTCTTGAGCAGGTCCTCGAAGCGCTGGGTGTCGGCCTTGCCGGCGGCGCCGTGGTCGGCGATCACCGGGCCGATGTCGTCGATGATCAGCACCTGGGCGTGGTACCAGGGCCAGTAGTCGAGATTGTCCGGGCCGCTGTCGTCGCCGAGCGGCATTTGGGCGGCGAACTCGAGCAGCGCGCCCAGGCTGAGATAGCGCACGGTCGCGGCCTTGAAGGCGAACTCGGTGCCGATGCCCGTGGCGATGTCGGTGCGACCCGAGCCGATCGGGCCGCCGATCACGATCTGCCGCGGTCCTGGTCCCGACGGCGGTGCCTCCTCGTCGATCCAGTTCTGCAGGGCCTTCGCCTTGTCCATGCCGAGCGTGCGCTGCAGGTCGGCGAGGCGGAACAGAAACGGCAGCGACGCCTTCTGCCAGATCATCTTCTGGCGGACCCAGGGCGGTGCCAGCCCAAGGCCGAGGATCAAGGCGACGACGGCGCCAATGACCTGCACCCAGACGTCGACTACGCCGGTGACGGCGGCAAGCGCCACACCCAGCGCCATATAGAAGCTCGCGATGGCGGCGTTCTGGCGCAACAGGCGACGATCAAGCGGGAACAGGCCGGTGGCGCCGCGCACGGCCCCGATGTAGGCCCGCACCTCCCAGCCGGTCACCACGGCTATGCCGAGGAACAGCGGGCCCCATTTGCAAGTCCAGGGCGATATGCTGAACCAGCATGTAAGCACGTGGCAAATCACCAGCCCCGAGAGGAAATGCGCGACGAAGCCCTGGAAGATGTGGCCGGTCTGGTCGGCCAGCCAGACGTAGGAGTAGGTGATGGCGTCCTGGACCTCTTTGCCCTGTGCGTCGCGCAACGCCTGCTTCCACAGCATCCAGAAAGTCAGCGCCGGTGCCCGAGGGGCATAATCGTCGGCCATGCGGTACTCCCCACGTTCTTGCAGGCGTCGTTGCGCCTGACACGGAGACACTACCGGTGCGTGTAGCGTGGGGCAAGCCGCTCTTTGCACCTCCCCCGTCTTACGGGGGAGGTGGTCCGAAGGACCGGAGGGGGAAGGCCGCAGAAAGGGCAGCGCCGATTTCAGATCGGCAACCTACAAATATCCTCTTCGCGGCCTTCCCCCTCCGCCCCGCAAGCGGGGCACCTCCCCCGTTTGACGGGGGAGGTGATGACCGGACTCAGGTCTTCATCGCGGCCTTCACCGCCTCGGCGGTGATCGGCAGCGAGCGCACGCGAGCGCCGACGGCGTTGTAGATCGCGTTGGCGATCGCCGGGGCGACCACCGTCACGGCGGGCTCGCCGCAGCCCGACGGTGGGTCGTTGTTGGCGATGATGCTGATGTCGAGGTCCGGCATCTGGCTCATGCGCAGGGGCGTGTAGTCGTTGAAGTTCGAGACCTGCAGTGCGCCCTTGTCGAGCGGTGCCTTCTCGAATAGCGCCAGCGACATGCCCCACAGGGTCGAGCCCTCGATCTGTGCCTTGACACCGTCGGGATTGACCACGGTGCCGAGATCCATGGCGAGGGTCAGGCGCTTGACCTGGAACTCGCCGGTCTTGGGATCGACCTCGACCTGGGCGGCGCAGGCCGTCCAGGTGGCGGTGGCGCGCTCCTGGGCGCTGACGCAGGCGATGCCGATGCCGCTGTTCTTGGGCAGCGACACCGCGCCGTAGCCCGAGCGGCCGACGGCGGTGCGTAGCGCATTGGCGAGCTTCTTGGCGCCCACCTTGTTGTCGCCGGCGCCGTCCAAGAGGGCGAGCCGGAAGTCGACCGGATCCTTGCCCGCGGCATGGGCGAGCTCGTCCATCATGCTTTCGACCGCCCAGAAGGTCCAACCCGGCGCCACCGAGCGAAGCTGTCCGGAGGGCGTCGCCTTCTGCGCGAGCTCGTTCAAGATGGCGCGCACCTGGTGGTTGGGCACGGTGTACCAGAAGTCCGCGCCGTTCACCGTGAAGCTGTCGAGCGGGCCCTTCTTATCGACCGCCGGCGTGAGGAACTCGGGGATGCCCCAGCGCGCCGTCGGCCAGGCCGACACGACGTCGTGCGCGAAGCCCACGAGATTGCCGTTGGCGTCGAGCCCGGCCTTCACCTTCTGGTAGGTGAGCGGCCGGGTGAAGTCCATCGCCATGTCGTCTTCGCGGGCGTAGATCAGCTTCACCGGCTTGCCGATGGACTTCGCGGCCAGCACGGCCGGGATCACCATGTCGGCGTCGAGCCGGCGGCCGAAGCCGCCGCCCAGGAAGTACTGGTGCAGCACCACGGTCTTGGGATCGACCCCGAGCGCCGCCGCGGCGATGCCGCCGGTGCGCGAGGCGAACTGGTTGCCGGTGTGGACGTGCCACACGCCGTCCTTCTCGTAGGCCGTCGCGTTCATCGGCTCGAGCGGCGCGTGGATGTCGATCGAGGTGAAATACTCGCCCTCCAGCACCTTGGCCGCACCGCCGATGGCGCCGGCGGCGTCGCCGTTCTTGACGAACAGCTGGCCGGACTCGGCCGACTGCTGCAGGCGCTTGGCCTCGTCGATCAGCGTCTGGTCGGAGACGTTGGCGTACGGCCCCTTGTCGTAGCTGATCTTGAGCGCCTCGGCCGCCTGCTTGGCGGCCGGATAGCTGTTGGCGACCGCCACCACCCAGCCCGACGTCGTGCCGGTCTTGTCGTCGAGGGTCACTGCCTTGACGAAGCCCGGCACCTTCTTGGCGGCCTGATCGTCGACCGCGGTCACCTTCGCCCCGTAGCGCACCGGCGGCACGACCGGCTTGCCGTACAGCATGCCGGGCGCCATGGCGTCGATGCCGTACTTGGCAGTCCCGTTGGTCTTGGGCGGGATGTCGAGCTGCGGCACCGACTGGCCGACCAGCACGTACTGGTCCGGCGTCTTGAGCTTCAGCGCCTTGAGCTCGTCGGGCGTCCATACCTTGCTCGCCTTGCCGTCGGCGACGATCTTGGCATAACTCACCTTCTTGCCGGTCTTGCCGTGGATGACCTGGCCGTTGGACGCGCGGCATTCGGATGCCGGCACGCCCATCATCGCCGCCCCCGCCTCGATCAGCGTGAGCCGCCCGGCGGCGCCGGCACGGCTCATAGCGTCGAAGTTCATACGCGTGCTCCACGAACCGCCGGTGATCAACGCCCCGAGCACGGGGTCGTTGTACTTGGGATCGTTGCCGACCAACTCGATGTTCATCGTCCGCCAGTCGGCCTCGAGCTCTTCGGCGACGATCTGCGCCATCGTCGAGGAGACGTGCTGGCCCATCTCGGCCTTGCCCACCATCACGGTGACCTTGCCGTCGGGGGCGATCGAGTACCACGCAGTCGGCGCGAACTTGGCCGGCGCGGCCAATGCTTCGCTGATGCCGTGCGCGACGTAGCCGAAGGCGAGGCCGGCGGCCGTCGAGCCGATCAGAAAGTTCCGTCGATCGAGGTCGATGCGCTTCTCAGGGAGTTTCTCGGGGGTTCGGGTGATATGTGTCATGGCTCAGGCTCCCGACTTGGCACGCATGTCGGCGGCAGCGCGAACGATGGCGCGCTGGATGCGCCCGTAGGTCATGCATCGACAGAGATTGCCGTCCATGTGGTCGACGATCTCCTGCTTGGTCGGATCGGGATTCTTGGCCAGCAGCGAAGCGGCCTGCATGATCTGGCCCGACTGGCAGTAGCCGCACTGGGGCACCTGCTCGGCCTCCCAGGCGACCTGCAAGGCATGCGGCTTGCCGCCGCCAAGGCCTTCGATGGTGGTGATCCTCTTGCCGGCCGCCTGCTTGGCCGAGGTCTGGCAGGAACGCACCGCGACGCCGTCGAGATGCACCGTGCACGCGCCGCAGAGACCGGCACCACAACCGAACTTGGTGCCGGTCATTTGCAGCTGCTCGCGGATGATCCAGAGCAGCGGTGTGTCGTCGGCCGTGTCGACCTGGCGCGACTGGCCGTTGATGAGGAGCGTGATCATGTTTCCTCCGTGGCAGATGCTGAGATCGCCGTCGCACGTGCCCTTGGGGCCGTGCGTATTCTTCTTTACTTTTCAGCGATCTTGATCCTTGGCCGCGGAGGCCGTCAATCGTCGGGCTCGGTCGAGCCCAGCTCCTTCTTGCAAAAGGCCGTGAGCTGGTTGGTATGCTGCTCGAGGCACGGCTTGCGGCGTTCCACCTGCACCGCAAGGGCGTAGAACACCAGCGATCCCACGATCCAGACAGCGAGCGAGAGGGTGAGCGCCCGCTCGAAGGCGCCGCCACGGTCCGCGCCGGGGGCGCCGTCACGGCCGCCGCCCAGCAGCGAACGGCCGAGGAAGACGGCCGACAGCGTCAACGGAAAGGTCAGCGCCCCACAAGCCAGGAAGTACAGGAACAGGTGCTCGACGTTCATTGCCGGCGAAAATGCGTTTGGCGGCAAGGAGGGTCAAGGACATCGCGGTTCGCGGGATGCGGCGTATAATCCGGCCAATCCAGGGAGAAACGCCATGATACGCCAGGGTGTCGTCGCCGCCGTTCTCTTGGTCGCGCCAGCTGTTGTCCACGCGCAGAGCCAGAAGGTGGGGGCGCCGCCGGAGAGCTCGAACATGCGTATGGTCGGCTACAACGACCTGCAGGCCCGCAGCGCCTACCAGCCGACCATCCATCATCAGGGCAACCGATGGATCGCCTATATCGGCCATCACGGCGGCACCGACGAGATCCCGACGCCGGTCAATCCGCTCACCGGCAAGGCCGAGCCCAACGGTACATCGATCGTCGACGTGACCGACCCCGCCAACCCGAAATACCTAAAGCATCTTCCCGGCGCGCCCGGCACTTACGAGGCGGGCGGTGCGCAGATGGTGCGGGTGTGCGACGGGGCGAGCCTGCCGCACGCCGACAAGCTGGCCGTCTACATGCTGCGCACCTTCGGCGGCGAGGCGCATGAGATCTGGAACGTCGTCGATCCCACCAACCCGGTGCTGGTGGGGCGGCTGGACGGGCTCAAGGACACGCACAAGAGCTGGTGGGAGTGCGACACCGGCATCGCCTACCTCGTCTCCGGCGCGCCGGACTGGCGCACCAAGCGCATGACCCAGATCTACGATCTGAGCGATCCTGCACACCCGGTGAAGATCCGCGACTTCGGCCTGCCCGGCCAGCAGCCCGGCGCGACGGGCGCCGTCCCGACCGAGCTGCACGGGCCGATCTCGACCGGCCCGCAGGGCAATCGGGTCTACTTCGGCTATGGCACCAACAAAGGTGGCATGCTGCAGATCGTCGACCGTGAGAAGCTTCTAAAGGGACCTAAGGAGCCGACGCCCGAGAACCTGCGCGCACCGGTCGTCGGCGAGCTTGCGATGTCGTCGTGGAACGGCGCCCACACGACGTTCCCGATGCTGAAAATGCCGGTGGCCGAGTTCGCCCACGACAAGGACGGTGCCACGCGCGACTTCGTCATGATCGTCGACGAGGCGATCCTCAACGAATGCCAGGAGGCGCGGCAGATGGTGTGGTTCGCCGACGTCTCGATCGAGAGCCGGCCGATGGTCGTGTCGAACTGGACGGCGCCGGAGGCCAGCGGCAATTTCTGCCAGCGCGGCGGACGGTTCGGCTCGCACTCGTCCAACGAGAGCATGGCTGCGGTCTACTACAAGAAGATGGCCTTCATTGCCTTCTTCAACGCCGGCGTGCGCGCCCTCGACGTGCGCGACCCGTTCCAGCCGAGAGAGGTCGGCTACTTCATCCCGGCGATCACCGACAAGACCGACAAGCGCTGCGTGAAGGTCGACGGCAAGGACCGCTGCAAGACCGCGATCCAGACCAACAACGTCGAGACCGACGATCGCGGCCTGATCTACATCGTCGATCGCGCCAACACCGGCCTGCACATCCTCGAAATGACCGGCGATGCGCGCAAGGTAGCGGGCTTGCCGTGACAGGCTTCGCGTGACCGCGGCGCGGCGGCGCACCCTCATCCAGGTCTTTCTCGCGGCCACGCTGGTGGTGGCGCTCGGCGTGCTGGCCGAGATCGCCCGCAAGCGCGTGGCGCTGGGGCCGACCGACGGCGCGGGCTGGCGGCCGATCGAATGGCCCTTCCCGCGCGACGGCTGGCCGCCCGGCCGCGCCTGGCGCAATCGCGACGGCATCGATGTCTATGTGCGGCCCAAGCTCGGCTTCTGCGGCAACTGCGATACCGGCGTCGTCACCGACGAGGAAGTCGACCGCGTCACCGACATAGACCTTTTGGACGAACGCTTCGTGCCGGTGCGCGAGGGCAGCCGCATCCGCATCACCGACCTGGCCGGCCGGGCTCGGCTCTACAAGCTCAAGACGCGGCTGGGCGCGGAGGACGTCGCAGAAGGCATCGCGGTCGCCTACAAGTGCGACCTGATCGTCGCCATCGTGGCGGGCGACGAGGTGGCCGACGAGTCCGTGCGCAAGCGCGCCCACCGGTTTCTCGAATCCAATACGGTCCAGGTCTGGGTGAACAAGGAGCTCGAGGCGCATTGAGCCTCGCAGAACATTCTGGCCTCGAACTTGCTTAATTCGCCGTCAGGCGATGGTTCTGGCGAGAATGGAGGCAGAATTGGTTCGCGAAGGTTTAGCTTTTGCGACAGTCGGCGTGTACAATCATGACGCAATGACTAAAACTGCCGCTGCGGATCGCCCGTCATCCGGATTTACCGAGTTCGATCTCGCAACTCTCAAGGAGTTCAGCGCCCGAGAGCTGACCGAACGACGCTGGAGCCGGACGCAGCTGGTGCATGGGCCGTTTGCCGATTTCCTGGCGGTGTGGACAATCGAGGCCGCCAACGCCGAGCTGCCCGATCTGACGATCACGCGGTTCAAACGCACAGGGACCTACGCTTTGACGGTTGGCGCGGCCGTCGTGACGACCGCCGCGATGCTGTACGTCATCCTCCCGAGCCACGGCAGGATCGAGAGGGAAGCTTCAAGGGTCGCTTGACCCGCGACCTTGTGCACAGGTTCAGGCGAGATTTGGGCCCTCGCCTAGAACCTCGTCTAGAGCCTCTGATCCATACCCATTCGCCATCGGCCGACTGATCATCGCATCAGCTGTCGGGGAGGCCCCCTCTTGCGGCAGCGCTCACTGCGCATTCAATCGGAGGACGGCCAATGCAAGATGTCATGGCGAACGGAAACTATGCCCCGTTTCTCGGTCAAGCTCTGACGCCCCCGTTCCTCGGGGCGCCCGGTACAGGCATGGGCGGCTATGGAGGGCTGCAAGGCACCGGCGCACAGATCGGCGGCCTTGGCCTTGGTAGCCCGAACCTCGGCAACCCGGGCTTGGGCTTTGGCGGCCAACAGGGCTTTGGCCAAATGGGCTTTGGCCAGCAAGGCTTTGGCCAGCAAGGCTTTGGCCAGCAGTTCGGCCAGCCACAGCAGATCGCCGCGCAGCAACAGCAGCAGATCGCTGCAACGTTGCACCAGCTCGCCCATCACGTGGCGGCGCACACCGCGATCGGCCATCAGGTCGGCGCCACGCTTCAGCAGCTGGCCCAGCAGTGCGTCCAGGGCGTCATGGCCGGGCAGCAGTTCGCCCAGCTCCTGAGCCAGCTTGCGCAGCAGTGCGCCTGGCAAGCCCAGGCGGCGCGCGGCGCCATGCAGACCTACGGGCAGCCGTACGGTTTGGGCATGACGAACCCGATCGGGCTCGGCCAGTTGGGTGGCCTGCAGGGCGCCCAGGGCTGGGGCTTCAACCGGCCGACTTGGTAATCCGCCGGAGGCTTGCACCTCGCGGGCAAGCCTCGACGCGCGGATCTTGAATAACGCCCTGAGGGTCGGCGCACGGCAACCGTGCGCCGACCAGGTGTCCAAGAAGAACGCGCACATCGGATCGAGGGGTTCGGATCGAGGCTATGCGTTCTAGGCGAAAGCGGGATCAGCATCGGAAAATGGAGGCGAACATGGCCGTGGAAAAGACAGAGAAAGAAGAACGCGCAACGACCACGGGCGGGACGGCACGCAGGGCGAGCGAAGCCGACGAAAGGAAAGCGGCCAGCGAGCGCGCTCCGTCGCAAGTCGCGCCCGGCGTCCCGGGCGACAGCGCGCAAGGCCAATCCGCGCAAGGGCCGCGGCACCAATATCTCGTCGCCCTGCGGACCATCGTCGCGCCGTTCGCTGGCCCTCCCTCGCACTCGATCGATGCGATCGTGCAGTATCTCGAGCGCCAGGAAGGCGTGGAAATCGTCGGCCGTGTCAAGCCGACCGAGGCGCAGCCCTTCGCGCCGAACGGCTCCCTTGCACAGGAAGCCGTGATCGTGCGCATGCCCGCGGCCAAGGCGGAGACCCTGCGCGCCACGGCGCAGCCCCACATCATCGTCGAACGTGACGCCGCGCTCCAGCTTGCCGACGGTGTTCCGGTGCCGGCCGGCGCCTTTCGCGTCGCACACGGCCTACTGCCGTTGGAGCCGACCACCAGCGAGCTTGCCTTGCGCCTCACGGGCGAGCGCGACCAGCCTCTGGCCCGCGCCAGCGTCATCGTGTTCGGTTCCGGTCTTCCGACGCAGGCGGTATCGGACGATTCCGGTGCGGTCCGCGCGACACTGTTCGGCTGCACGCCGGCGGACGTTCGGGCGATCTATGTGAAGCCGCGCGCCAATCACTGGGAACGGCTGATCGTTGGGCCCGAGCTGGGCGCAGGCGGTGCGACGACGATCAGGCTCCGGCCGCTCTCCGAGACTTTCGGCAATCTCGCAAGCGCGCGGCTCGTGCCCTGGAACCAGCGCCTCCTGCAGCTCGACCCGGCGGCCGGCAATCTCGACGGAAGCGGCGTGCGCATCGGCCTGGTCGCTTCGGGTTGCGACAATGCCGAGGCGCCGTTGCGCCATGTCGTGCGCGGCAGGGATTTCACCGCACGCGACGGCAGCAAGCGCGGCGACACCGAATGGACCGAGGACGCGTCGGGCTATGGCACTCACGCCGCGGGAATCCTGGTCGCGGCAGGACCGCACGGCATCGTGGGCACGGCGCCCAAGGCCGAGCTGCACGTCCTAAAAGTTTTCCCCGGAGGCCATCTCAGCGATCTTCTGGCTGCGCTCGACGAATGCATCGATCGCGAGCTCGACGTCGTCTGCCTGAACGTCTCATGCGAGGAGCCCTCGGAATTGCTCGACCGCAAGCTGATCGAGCTGCGCCACAAGGGCATCGCCTGCATCGTAGCGGCCGGCCTCCAGCCCTTCCCGGCCGTGCTGCCATCCGTCCTTGCGGTCGGCGCGATCGGCAAGCTGCGCGAGTTTCCGACCGACACCTGCCACGCCGAAGCGCTGATGCCGGAGCTGATCGGCTACGACGGCCTCTTCCCCGCCGGCTTCACTGGCGCGGGACCGCGTGTCGCCTTGGCCGCGCCCGGCGTTGCGGTGCCCTCGACCGTGCCGGGCGGCTATGCGGCGCTCGACGGCGCTGGCATCGCAGCGACCCACGTAGCCGGCTTGGCAGCGCTGGTGCTCGCCCACCATCCGCTGTTCCAGCGCTCATTCAAAGGCCGCTCCGAAGATCGCGTCTCGACCCTGTTCGGCTTGCTGAGAGCTTCCGCCGCGATGCCGTTCGCCGATCCCTTGCGCGCTGGGGCCGGCGTGCCCGGCCTGCAGCGCGTGCCTGGAATGTTCGGAGAGATGTCAGCGCGCGAATTCGGATCGCTGCCGGTAACGCCGCTGGGCGGGCTCTCGCCGATCCTGGAGACGTTCCCCTCGCCGACCCTTGCCTCCGCTTGGCAGATGCGCACCGCGCGGTGGATCTGACCGAGGCGCCTCATTGGAGCGCGGACCTCCCGGTCCGCACTCCACCGACTCAATCGTTGAGCGTTCCCGTATCGGCGATGCGCTCCTGCGGCACCTTGCGCAGGCAGGCGACAGCCTCGCCGCGGCGATGGACCTTTAGTTTGTCCAGGATGTTGTGCACGTGGTTCTTCACCGTGGCCGCCTGGATGCCGAGCCGCCGCGCAATCTCCTTGTTGCTGAGGCCGCGGTCGATCAAGCCCGCGATCTGCAGTTCGCGTTTCGACAAGCTGACCGCCGACGTGTCCGCGCGCGCCGTGCGCGAAAGCAGCGCGACCTGATGGCAAAGCGTCGCTGCTGCACGTGGCGAGCATAGAAGCTCGCCGCGCATGGTGCTGATGAGAACGGCTGCCACGTCGTCGGCGGCCGTGTCATTGCGCACGTATCCCGAAATGCCCGCCGCCGCCAAGGTCACGACGTCCGCATCCGGCTCGGCGACGCCGAACGCCACCACCTTGGCGCCCGAGTGCTGATCGGCGAGCTGCTTGGCATAGTCGAGATTGCCTTGGCGGCTGGCATCGAAAAGCACGATGTCTGGCCGCACCTGGTCGGCGACCTGCGAAGCCTGCGGCGGGCTCGCCGCACCGACCACGGCGATGCCACATTGGCGACCCAGCAGCGCCGCGAACGCTTCCTGGAAGAGCCGGACGGAGCTGACCACCAGAACGCGTACCAGTCCCGGGTCGCCCTGCGGCGACGCGGCCTGATTCGGCGAAGTCCGGTCTGACGCTGCCATATCCGAGCCCCCCTTCGTTGAACCACCAAACACCGGGCTTGGGTTGCTGCGTACGTCGTCGCTCTTTCTGCGACGGCAAAGCGTTATAGCATCAATGGTCCAGAGACGGACGTGACATGTGGTTTGCGGTTTTATACGCGCGTCCTTGTCGCACGAGGTTTCCGTAAGAAACGGAAGCCGCTGTCATCTTGAGCGTTCTGTCATCACTGAGCGTAGCGAAGGATCTCATCGTCGGTTCCTTCTGAAGTCCTTCGCCGCGCTCAGGACGACAGAATCTAACCCCACACTTCGCTCGCAACTTCAACACAGCGTGAAAGCTTTGCCCACTGCTCGTCCTCGGCCAGCAGGTTGCCCTCCTCGGTGCTCGCGAAGCCGCATTGAGGGCTGAGGCACAGTTGCTCGATGTCGGCGAACTTGGTCGCTTCCTCGATGCGCCGCTTGAGCTGATCCTTGCTCTCCAGCTCGCCGGTCTTGGACGTCATGATGCCGAGCACCACCTGCTTGTTCTTGGGCAGGAAGCGCAGCGGCTCGAAACCGCCGGCGCGCTCGGTGTCGTACTCCATGAAATAGGCGTCGACGTCCATCTGGTTGAACAGCACGTCGGCCACGCGCTCGTAGCCACCTTGCGCCATCCAGGTCGAGCGGAAGTTGCCGCGGCAGAGATGCATGCTGATGGTCATGCCCGGCGTGCGGCCGGCGCAAGCGGCATTGGCGAGGTCGGCGTAGACATGCAGCAGCTTGTCGGGATCGTCGCCGCGGCCGCGCAGATACTCGCGCTGCGCCTCGTCGCAGAGATAGGCCACGAACACCTCGTCGAGCTGCAAGTAGGTGCAGCCCGCCTCGCCGAAGGCGCGCACCGCCTTAGTGTAGGCTTGGCCGAGGTCGGCGAAGAACGGCTCCATGTCGGGATAAACCGACTTCTCGATGGCCTGCCGCCCGCCGCGATAGTGCAGGGCCGCGGGCGACGGGATGGTCATCTTGGGCACTGCCTTGGCGACCGACTTCAGAAACCGGAAGTGTTCGAGCATGGGATGCGAGGGCGAGAAGTCGATGCGGCCGTGGACGTGCAGGCCCTCGGCCTTGGTCGCCGTGCCCTTGAACTGCAGGCCTTGCGCCACGCTCACCAGCTCGACGCCGTCGAGCTTGCCGAGAAAGTCGTAGTGCCACCATGAGCGGCGGAACTCGCCGTCCGTCACCGCCTGCAGGCCGATCGATTCCTGCTTGGCGACGAGCTTGCTGATCTCTTCGTCCTCGACCGCCTTCAACCCGGCCGGCGTGATCTCGCCGGTCGCCCGCTTGGTGCGCGCCTCCTTGACCGGACCGCTGCGCAACAGGCTTCCCACCTGGTCGGCGCGGAATGGCGGCTTGGTTCGTTGGCTCATGTCAGGCTCCGAGCCCGAGCGCGCTGCGGATCGAGCTGTGGAAGTGGACCAGCAACGGCTCGTTGCGGCCGTAGACCACCTCCTCGACGGCGCCCGATTCGAAGCCGATCTGCATGCGCTCGCCAAGCGGGAAATCCTCCTCCATCACGGTGCGGATGGCGATGTCGCGGTTCTTCTCCCAGTAGGAGTCCGGCTTGTCGCTCGCGGCCGGCTTGTAGATCGTCATCTCGACCTCGCAGCGGCTGGGATCGTCCCGGTCGGGAAATGCCCGCCAGATCTCGACGTGGTCGAGCTGCCAGATCAGGAGCGCGTTGGGGAACAGCTGATAGATCGAGACGACATGCGGCCGGAAGCGACGCTCCTCTTCTGGCAACGCCCGCACCGATTCGATCGACGTCTTGGGCACGCTCAAGCGGCCGTTCAGGCCTGCACTGGCAAACACGCCGCAATTGCCGACGAAGTACGGCGCGATCGTCTTTCGATGCAGATGCGGGATGTGATAGCCCTCGAGGAAGGTGTCGATCGCGAACTTCCAATTGATGCGCGGGTTCACGCGGTCGGCCGAGTAGAGCGGATAGGTATCGAGCTTCAGGGCCGCGAAGTCCTGGGCCACGGCGCCGAGCACGGCATCGACGTCGAGCGTCGCGGGCTCCTCGGCCTGCAAGGGCTTGGCGCGCAGGAACAGCAAGCCGTGACGTTCCGCGCTCGGCAGCCTCACCAAGCCATGCTGCGCGAGGTCGAGCCCGCCGAAACCGACCTTGTCGGTCGTCCCTAAGAGCTTGCCGGCGAGGTCGTAGGTCCAGCCGTGATAGGGGCAGATGAACGCGCGCGCGTTGCCGCAGCCCTGCGCGACCGGCGCGCCGCGGTGGCGGCAGATGTTGGCAAAGGCCCGCACCTCGCCGTCGCTGCCGCGGACCATGAGCACCGGCATGCCGGCGACGTCCTCGGCGATGTAGTCGCCGGGCTTGGGCAGGCGTGTCGCCAGCCCCATGAACATCGGGCGATCGCGGAACAGCTTCTCGCGCTCGAGCGCGGCGCGCTCGCGGCACGAGTAGGCCGCGACCTGGTTGCGGAACATGGCGCCCGCCAAGTCGGTGGTGCGCGCGTCCATGTGCGTCAGCAGCCGTCTCCCGACGGCCAGTTCTTCCTGTCTTTCCATAGCGGAATGTTAGTCGCTGGGGGCGCGCCACTCCAGTGGCGCGGTCATGAGAGTCACGCCACTGGAGTGGCGCGCCCCCAGCTAAGAGCCAGCTCCACTACCTGCTGCGGCGTCATCCCCCGCTCCCGCATGCTGCGGATCGTCATGTCGCGGTCGCGCTTGGCGAAACGCCGACCGGTCGGGTCGCGCAGGAGCCTGTGATGCGCGTAGAGCGGCGTGCGGTAGCCGAGCAGCTTCTGCAGCAGGACATGGACGTGGGTCGAGGGCAGCACGTCCTCGCCGCGCGTCACCAGGGTGATCTCCTGAAGCTGATCGTCGACCGTGACCGAGAGGTGATAGCTGGTCGGGGTGTCCTTGCGGGCGATGACGAAGTCGCCGAGCAAGCGCGGCTCGCCTTCGATGCAGCCACGCGTCTCGTCGACGAAGTGGTACGGCCCGGCCCGCGCAGCGGCGTGCTCGACATCGAGCCGCACGCAGTGCTCATGTCCCGCCGCCATGCGTGCGCGGCGTTCCTGCAGCGAAAGATGCCGGCAGGTGCCAGGGTAAAGCGGACCATCCGGACCGTGCGGCGCGTTCGCAGAAGCAGCGATCTCGCGCTCGATGTCGGCGCGGCTGCAGAAGCAGGGGTAGACGAGGCCCATCTCGTCGAGCTGGTCGAGCACTTTTCCGTAATCGGCAAAATGCGCCGACTGGCGCCTCACCTCGCCGTCCCAGGTGAAGCCGAGCCAGCGCAGGTCCTCGAGAATGGCGTGCTCGAACTCGCGGCGGCAGCGACGGATGTCGATGTCCTCGATGCGGACCACGAAGCGACCGCCCGCCTCGCGCGCCCGATGCCACCCCGTCCAGGCCGAATAGGCGCTGCCGAGATGCAGCTCGCCGGTCGGGCTGGGGGCAAAACGCGTGACGACGGACATGCGAGCGACGTTACAGCGGGTGCCCGCGGCGTGCTATGCGGGGCCATGGTGCAAGTGGTTCTCGATGCCGCCAACCTCAGGAAGGCGATGCGGCATCTGGCTAAGGTCGACGCGGATTTCGCCCGCGTGCTGAAGGAGGTCGGGCACCCCGCGTTGCGCGAGGTGCCGACCGGGTTCAACGGCTTGATGCGTTCGATCGTCGGCCAGCAGGTCTCGGTCCACGCCGCGCGCAGCATCTGGCTGAGACTCGAGGCCGCCGTGCCCAGCATGGAGCCGGCCGACTTCCTGGCACAGAGCGACGAGCAACTTCGCGCCGTGGGGCTCTCCAACGCAAAGATGCGCTACGGCCGCAGCCTCGCCGGCGACATCGTCGAGGGCCGCATCGACTTCGCGCTCCTCGACACGCTCGACGACGAAGCGGCCATCGCCATGCTGACGCAGGCCAAGGGCATCGGCCCGTGGACGGCCGAGATCTACCTGATGTTCGCGCATGGCCGGCCCGACATCATGCCGGGCCTCGACCTCGGCCTGGTCATCGCAGCGCAGCACCTGAAACGCCTGCGCAAGCGTCCCGACGCCAAGCGGTTGATCAAAATCGCAGAGCCGTGGCGCCCGTGGCGCAGTGCTGCCGCCCTGCTGCTCTGGCACTATCGCCGCAACATGCCGGACTGGAGCGCCAAAGCCCCCAAGACCGAGCTCCCGAAGAGCCAGCCCAAAGCGGAGGCCGACGCTTCATGATCAAGCTCGAAGGCCCGAGCTTCGGGCCGCAGGCCGGCGGCAAGCCCGGCCATCTCGTGATCCTGCTGCACGGCTATGGCGCCGACGGCAACGATTTGATCGGACTCGCGCCCGTGCTGGCGCCCATCATGCCCGACCTCGCGTTCCACGCGCCGAATGCGCCTTACCCCTGCGAGGGCAATCCGTACGGCTATCAGTGGTTCGGCATCTCGCGGCTCGACCCGGCGCTGGCGCTCGCCGGCGTGCGGGCGGCCGCGCCGTTCGCCGAGGCCTTCCTCGACGAGACCATGGCGCGCTACGGCCTCGACGAAAGCCAGACGGCCCTCGTCGGCTTCTCGCAGGGAACGATGATGGCGCTGCATGTCGGTCTGCGCCGCGCGAAGCGGCTTGCCGGCATCGTGGGCTTTTCCGGCATGTTGCCCGGCGCCGAGGTGCTGAAGGCCGAGATGCGCTCGCGGCCGCCCATTCTGCTGGCGCACGGCGATGCCGACGAGATGCTGCCGCACGTGCTGACCGAGCGCGCCGCCGAGGTGCTGCAGCAGAACGGCTTGAACGTCGCCGTGCATATCGCGCCGGGCGTCGGCCACGGCATCAACGAGAGCGCGCTGTCGCACGCCGCCCGCTTCCTGCTCGAGGTGTTCAAACTGCCGGTTCCCCAACAGGCCCCCCGATGACCGAAGGCATTTGCAGGCCGGGCTTCGAGCGCGTCGCCGAAGCCTTCGCCGAGAACTTCAAGAGCAACGGCGAGGTCGGTGCCTCGGTCAGCCTCACGGTCGGCGGCGAGACGGTAGTCGACCTGTGGGGCGGCGTCGCCGATCGCAAGACGCAGAGCCCCTGGACGCGCGACACGGTCAGCATCGTGTTCTCGTGCACCAAGGGAGCCACCGCGCTCTGCGCCCATGTTTTAGCAAGCCGCGGCAAGCTCGATCTCGACGCGCCGGTCGTCGAGCTGTGGCCCGAGTTCGGCCAGAACGGCAAGGCGCACGTCACGACACGCATGATGCTCGACCATTCGGCCGGCGTGCCGGCACTGCGCGAGCGCCTGAAGGACACTGGTCCCTACGAATGGGACTACATGACCGAGCGGGTCGCCGACGAGGAGCCGTTCTGGGTTCCGGGCACGCGCAACGGCTATCACGGCTTCACCTTCGGCTGGACCGTTGGCGAGATGGTGCGGCGCGCCAGCGGCACCTCGCTGGGCGCGTTCTTCCAGGAGGAGATCGCTCGACCGCTCGGCATCGATTTCTGGATCGGCTTGCCTGAGGAGATCGAGCCTCGAGTGGCGCCGATCATGCAGTACCCGCTCAAGGCCGAGGACGCCAAGACGCCATTCCTGCGCGACCTCGCGACCGACAAGCAGTCGATCCCGTCGCTGTTCTTCCTGAACGTCGGCGCGTGGCGATCCGGCGGTGCCAACACGCGCGCCGGCCGCGCCGCCGAGATCGGCGCTGCCAACGGCATCACCAACGCCCGGGGGCTCGCCGGCATGTACGCGCCGCTGGCCAACGGCGGCGGCAGCCTCGTCGATGCCGCCACGCTCGCGCGCATGGCCGAGGTCTCGATGGCGACGCACGACGACGCGACCTTGCGCATCCCGACGCGCTTTGCGCTGGGCTTCATGAAGTCGATGGACAACCGCAAGCGCAGCCTCGGGGCGAAGATCTTCGGCCCCGACGTCGACAGCGTGATTTTAGGCAGCGCCGCGTTCGGCCATGTCGGCGCCGGCGGATCGCTGGGCTTCGCCGATCCGGTCGCCGGGCTTTCCTTCGGTTACACCATGAACCAGATGGGGCCCGGGCTGCTCATGAACGAGCGCGGCCAGTCCCTGGTCGACGCGGCGTACCTGTCGCTCGGCTACAAGAGCAAGGACGGCGGCGTGTGGGTGAAATGACTACTGTCATCCCGAGCGCAGCGAGGGATCCTTCGTCCTAAGGATCCCTCGGCCTTCGTCCTCGGGATGACAGCGTTGCTGTAGCGCTGACCGCCGGCACCCCAGACGGACACCCTCCGCCGCACCCGCCGACTGACGCGGTATTGGGACGCAGACGCAGAATACCGGACTGACGCCCAGAATTCACTTGCGGGAAACAGCGTGTATTGATAGCGTCCGATACGTACACAGCGTTACCCTTAAACAGCAGGAGCGCGCCATGGCCAAGGCCTTCCCGACCGACAATCCCTTCCTGCGCGGCTACTACGCCCCGGTGAGCACCGAAGCCGATGCCGGGCATCTGCACGTCAGCGGCGAGCTGCCGAAGGAGCTCTGCGGCACGCTCTACCGCAACGGCCCCAACCCGCAGTTCGCGCCGCGCGGGCCGTACCATTGGTTCGGCGGCGACGGCATGATCCACGCCTTTCACCTCGAAAACGGCAACGTCTCCTACAAGAACCGCTGGGTGCGCACGCCCAAGTGGCGGCTGGAGAACCAGGAGGGCGAGGCGCTGTTCGGCACCTTCGGCAATCCGATGTTCACCGACCCAAAGGTGCAGAGCGTGAACTCGACGATCGCCAACACCAACATCGTCTGGCACGGCGGCAAGCTTCTCGCGCTCGAAGAGGCGCACGCGCCGGTTTCGCTCGATGCCAAGAGCCTGATGCCGGTGGGCGCAAAGGACGGTTACGAGACGTTCGGCGACAAGCTCTGCGGGCCGTTCACCGCCCATCCCAAGCTCGATCCCAAGACCGGCGAGATGGTCTTTTTCGGCTACTCCGCCACGGGCCGCTTCACCAAGCAGGTCAGCATCCAGAGCGTGACCGAGGACGGCAAGGTGACGCGCGCCGAGATCCTCGACGGGCCCTATCCCAGCATGATCCACGACTTCGCCGTGACGCGGAACTGGATCATCGTGCCGATCTTCCCCCTCACCAGCTCGCTTGAACGGGCGATGTCGGGCAAGCCGGTATTCGCCTGGGAGCCTGACAAGGGGACGCACATCGCCTTCATCCCGCGCAACGGCAGCGTCGCCGAGGCGCGGTGGATCGCCGCCCCGCCGTGCTATGTCTTCCACCCGATGAACCATTTCGAGACTGCCGACGGCAAGATCGTGATCGACGTCATGAAATACGACGTGGCGCCGCTGTTCCCGCGCCCCGACGGCTCGCCCGCAAGCGAGCAGACGCCGGCGGCACGGCTGTTCCGCTGGACGTTCGACCTCGCCGGCCAATCCAACACCTTCCGGGAGGAGCAGCTCGATGATCGCGCCGGCGAGTTCCCGCGCTTCGACGAGCGTTTTTGCATGAGCGACTACCGGCACGGTTGGATCGTGTCGGGCAACGTCGCCGATCCCAAGACCGGCGAGCCGCGGCAGGACGGCATCACCCACTACGACCTCGCGACCGGCAAGAGCGCGACCTGGACGTCCGAGCCCGCGGATCGGTTCGGCGAGCCGATCTTCGTCGCCCGCGGCGACGATGCGCCGGAGGGCGACGGCTGGGTGCTGAGCGTGATCTACTGGGCGACCGAAGGGCGCAGCGACCTCGCCGTGTTCGAAGCGACCGACATCGCCAAGGGACCGGTGGCGCTCGCCCATCTCACGAGTCGCGTGCCGGCCGGTTTCCACGGCAACTGGCGGCCCGGCCCGCTCTGAAGATCTGCCGTGATCGTCGTCCACCATCTCAACGACTCGCGCTCGCAGCGCGTGCTGTGGCTCTTGGAAGAGCTTGGCCTCGAGTACGAGGTCAAGCCCTACCAGCGCGAGCCGACGATGATGGCGCCGGCCTCGCTCGGCGCGGTCCATCCGCTCGGCAAGTCGCCGGTGATCACCGACGGCGACAGGACGCTGGCCGAATCGGGCGCGATCCTCGAGTACCTGGTCGAGACCTACGACAAGGGGCGGTTCGTGCCCGCGGCCGGCACGCCGGAGCGCCTGCGCTACACCTACTTCATGCACTACGCGGAAGGCTCGCTGATGCCGATCCTGGTCATGAAGCTCATCTTCTCGCGCATTCCGTCACAGGTGCCGGCGCTGATGCGGCCGGTGGCGCGCATGATCTCGGCTGGCGCCGATCGCGTCCGGCTCGACCCGCAACTTGCGATGCATCTTGCGTTTCTCGAAGGCGAGCTGGCGGACCGCGAGTGGTTCGCGGGCGGTGCGTTTTCCGCGGCCGACGTCCAGATGAGCTTTCCCCTCGAAGCCGCCGCCGCACGCGCGGGTCTCGCCCCGCGCTTGCCGAAGCTTTCGGCCTTCCTTGACCGCATCCACGCGCGCCCGGCATACAAGCGCGCAATCGAACGCGGCGGTCCCTACGCCCTGCTGAAATAACGAGGTTTTCTGCTCATGGCTCTGCCTGCTTTGCTGCGCGACAGCCTGTCGATTCCGGTGGTCGGCGCGCCCTTGTTCATCGTCTCCAATCCCGATCTCGTGATCGAGCAGTGCAAGGCCGGCATCGTCGGCGCCTTCCCCGCGCTCAACGCGCGGCCCAAGGAGATGCTGGAGACCTGGCTGCAGCGCATCACGACGGAGCTCGCCGAGCACAAGCGCGCGCATCCCGGCGCCAAGGTGGCGCCGTTCGCGGTCAACCAGATCGTGCACAGCTCGAACGATCGCCTGCAGCACGACGTCGAGCTCTGCGAGAAGTACAAGGTGCCGATCCAGATCACTTCACTGCGCGCGCCCGACGACGTCGTGAAGTCGGCCAAGCGCTACGGCGGCCTGGTGTTTCACGATGTCACCAACATCCAGCACGCCAAGCGCGCATTGCAGGCGGGCGTCGACGGGCTGATCCTGGTGTGCGCCGGCGCCGGCGGCCATGCCGGCCGACTGTCGCCGTTCGCGCTGGTGCCCGAAGTGCGCCAGTTCTACGACGGCTGCCTGTTGCTTTCGGGCGCGATCGCCAACGGCGCCTCGGTGCTGGCGGCGCAGGCGGTCGGCGCCGACCTCGCCTACATCGGTACGCGCTTCACGGCGAGCAAGGAGGCCAACGCCTCCGAAGGCAACAAGCAGTGCATCATCGAGTCGAGCGGCGAGGAGATCGTCTACACCAACCTTTTCACCGGCGTGCATGGCAACTACCTGAAGCGCAGCATCGCCGCGGCCGGGCTCGATCCCGACGACCTGCCGGTGGCCGACAAGAGCAAGATGAACTTCGGCTCGGGCGGCAACACCAAGGCCAAGGCGTGGCGCGACATCTGGGGCGCCGGCCAGGGCGTCGGCCAGATCTTTGACGCGCCGCCCGCCGCCGAGATCGTGGCGCGGCTCAAGGCCGAGTACGAAGCCGCCCGCGCCGCGCTGTTCGCCGGCGAGACGGTGCCGACGCAGCTGCGACAAGCGGCGGAGTGACGCTGGGGGGCGCCATCCTGCCTTCGCCGAAGCGAAGCCGCTTCGGCTTCGCGCAGGCAGGTCCAATGGCGCGGCCTTCGCTTTGCCCCAGCGATGACGCGCGACTGGAGTCGCGCGCCCCCAGCGCGACCTGCTAGTTCATGGCCATGCTGCGTCGTCTCTACGATTGGGTGATCCGGCTGGCGGCTCACCCGCGGGCCCTGGCTGTGCTGGGCCTGGTTTCCTTCCTCGAAAGCTCGATCTTTCCCATCCCGCCGGATGCGATGCTGATCCCGATGGTGCTGGCCGACCGCACCAGGGCGTTCAAGATCGCGCTGGTCTGCACGGTGTGCTCGGTGCTGGGCGGTCTGCTGGGCTACGCTATCGGCTACTACTTCTTCGAGACGCTGGGCGAATGGGTCGTGCAGACCTACGGCCTGCAAAAAAGCCTCGACGCCTTCCGGGCGGGCTTCGCCGAGTACGGCATCTGGATCATCCTGATCAAAGGCCTGACGCCCATTCCCTATAAGCTGGTGACCATCGCCTCGGGAGCGGCCCATTTCGATCTCTTCACATTCGTGTGGGCGTCCATCGTGACGCGTGGCCTGCGCTTCTTTCTTCTGGCAGCGTTGCTGTGGAAGTTCGGCGAGCCGATCCGGCACTTCATCGAGGAGCGCCTGACGCTGATCACCTCGGCGTTCGTCGTGGCGCTGCTGGGCGGCTTCGTCGCCTTCCGCTACATGTTCTGAGAGAGCGATGGTCCTGTCCGAAAGACTTAACCCGCCCAACCGGCTGGGCCTGCTGGCCGGCCTCGCCGTATTGGGCAGCGGCGGCCTGCTGCTGGGCGCGCTGTGGTTCCAGTACGTCGTGGGCCTGCCCCCGTGCGAGATGTGCCATTGGCAGCGCTGGCCGCACATCGTCGCCGTCGCCGCTGGGCTCGCGGCGCTTGCGACGTTGAGCCGGCCGCGCCTCGCCTTCGCGCTGGTGCTGACGGCGATCGCCGCGCTGATCGTGACGGCGGGCATCGGCGTGTTCCACGTTGGCGTGGAGAACCACTGGTGGGCCGGCCCGCAGGCCTGCTCCGGCACAATCCCCAAGGGCCTGTCACCCGAGGAGCTGAGGAAGTACCTGTTCTCCGCCAAGATGGTGCGCTGTGACGAAGCGGCCTGGCGGCTCTTCGGCATCTCGATGGCGGGTTGGAACGCCATCGTCTCGGCGGGGTTGGCTGTCGTGCTGGCCGCGGGTCTGAGAGGCCGTGCGCAATGAAGACGGGCGAGGTCCGCGATCCTGGCGATCCCGAGCCGCGTGAGCTGGTCGAGCGGACGATCCGCGTCGACCAGGCAGGCGAGCACGGCGCGGTGCGCATCTACGAGGGCCAGCTCGCGGCGCTGCGCTGGACAGGACGCGCCAACAGCGAGGCCGGACGCAAGATCGCCGCCATGGCGCGCGCCGAGCGCGAGCACAACAAGGCGTTCGACCGCCTCATGGTCGAGCGGCGCGTGCGACCAACCGCGCTGTCGCCCTTATGGAGCGTGGCGGGCTTTGCGCTGGGCGCGGTGACGGCGCTGCTGGGCGACAAGGCCGCAATGGCCTGCACGGTCGCAGTCGAGGAGACGATCGACGAGCACTACGCCAGGCAAGCCGCGGCGCTCGGCGAAGACGAGGCCGAGCTGCGCGGCACGGTCGAGAAGTTCCGGCTCGAGGAGATTGAGCACAAGGACACGGCTCTCGCCGCGGGCGCTGAAGAAGCGCCGGCCTACGAGACCTTGACGACGGCGATCAAGGCCGGCTCGCGGCTCGCGATCTGGCTGTCGACACGGATCTAATTGGAGCGCGGACCTCCCAGGTCGCACCATGCCATGAGCGGACCAGGAGGTCCGCGCTCCAATGAGTCCTACGTCTGCTCCAGCTCGCTGTCCCAGTACAGGAAGTCGCGCCAGCTCTCGTGCAGGTAGCCCGGCGGGAAGGCGCGGCCGTTCTCCTGCAGCTCCTGGGTGGTCGGCTCCATCGGGGCGCGCTGCAGGTGCATGCCGATCTCGCGCAGGAGCTTGTTGCCCTTCAAGAGATTGCACGGGCTGCAGGCGGTGACGACGTTGGCCCACGCCGTGCGCCCGCCGCGCGACTTGGGCACCACGTGGTCGAAGGTGAGCTCGTTGGCCGCGAAGTCGCCGCCGCAGTACTGGCAGACGAAGCGGTCGCGCAGGAACACGTTGAACCGCGTGAAGGCCGGACGCCGCGCCGCCGGCACGTACTCCTTGAGCGCAATGACGCTCGGCAGCCGCATCTCGAACGATGGGCTGTGGATCTTGCGCTCGTACTCGGAGATCACGCTGACGCGGTCGAGGAAAACCGCCTTCACGGCGTCCTGCCACGACCAGATCGAGAGAGGGAAGTAGGACAGGGGCCTGAAGTCGGCGTTGAGCACCAGCGCATGACAGGATTCGAGGCCCGGCGTCACGGCTTAGCCCCGGATCCGTTGAGCGGGGGTACTTGGAAAGTCGATCCGATCAAATACTCGGTTCAACATGCCGCGCATTGTGGCGAACTTTTCTCAAAACACAACATGTCGATACGTGCGTCATCGACATGTCTCTCAGGGATAATATGATTGCCACGGGAGGTACCTCGCCGTGGACACTGCTACAGACACACGGGCCTTCGCGGCCACAAACTTTCCCTTGCCACAGTCCGACCTCGATTCGCTGGGCTTTCGCAGCGAGCAGATCGAGCGGCTCTGCGCGCTGATCGAGCGGCACATCGCCGAGCGCCGTTACCCGGGTTGCCAGATCGCGCTCGCGCGTCACGGCAAGCTCGCCTTCTACAAGAGCTTCGGCAATGCCGTCACCGAGTCGAAGTCGCAGGCATCGCGCGAGGACACGCTGTGGCTGCTCTACTCCAACACCAAGGTGATCACCGCGACCTGCCTGTGGGTATTGGCCGAGCGCGGGCTGTTCTCGTTCTCCGACAGGATCGCCGACCACGTGCCGGAGTTCCGCAAGAACGCCAAGGGCAACATCACAGTGTTGCAGACCATTACCCACCAGGGTGGCTTCCCGAGTGCGGTGGTCCCAAAGGACGCGTGGGCCGACCACAAGCGTCTGCGCCAGACGGTGTGCGACTTCACGCTGGAATGGTCGCCGGGCTCGAAGGTCCACTATCACGGGCTGAGCGCGCACTGGACGCTGGGCGTGTTGATCGAGGCGCTGACCGGCCGCGACTTCCGTGAGGTGATCCGCGAGACGGTGACCGAGCCGTTGGGGCTTTCGCGGGAGCTCTATGTCGGCTTGCCCGAAAGCGAGTTTGCGCGCGCCGCCGACATGCACGAACCGCTGCCCAGCGGCGAAGGCTTCCGCCCCGACGCCGAGGCCAACTCTGCCGACTGGCGCAAGGGCGGCGCTCCGGGCGGCGCAGGCTACGGCACGGCGCGCGCGATGGCGGCGCTCTACCAGATGATGCTGCACGACGGGCTGTTGAACGGCGTGCGGCTGGTGTCGCCACGCCTGCTGCAATACGCCCTGCGCAACCACACCGGCGATCGGCCCGACGAGTTCATGGGCATGCCGATGCATCGCGGGCTCGGACCCCATCTGCGCGGCACCACCGAAAGCATCCGCGGCCTCGGTACGCTCGCCAATCCGCACGCCTTCGGCCACGGCGGCGTCGGCACGTCATACTGCTGGGGCGATCCGGAATCGGGCGTGTCGTTCGCTTACGTCAGCAACAACCGCATTCCCGATCCTTGGCACAGCAAGCGGCTCGACCAGGTCGCCAACCTGGTTCACACGGCGATCCTCTGACCATGAGTTCCTCTCCCCCGATAGGGGAAGAGGTTGGGAGAGGGGGTTACATCCGTCGTCGCCCCTCTCCTCGCCTCTCCCCCTAGCGCGGGAGAGGAACTTGAGAAGCAGAAGTTGTAAGCCGTTCGCGGGCGCCGGCTTCGGAGCCGAGCGAGGCGGCGGCGAGCGCCAGCGCCGACACCGAGAACACCATCACGGCGGCATAGCCGCCGGTCCAGTCGTGCAGCAGACCGCCCATCCAGGCACCGAAGAAGCCGCCGATGCCCGTACCGATGCTTATGAGGCCGTAGATCCGGCCGAAGTGCGCCCCGCGATAGCGCATGGTGGCCAGCGTCGAGATCATCGGCCCACGCGAGCCCATGCTGCCGCCGAATAGCACGACGTAGAGCCACAACCAGGCGAGGTCGCGCGGCCCTTGAACCATGGCCAGCGCGCCGACGCCCGCCATCGAGCAGCCGTAGGCGAGCACCGCGGCAACCTTGCGGCCGCCACGGTCGGCCAGCCAGCTGAAGCCGATCATGCCGAGCGGCGTCAGGAAGCCGGCGACGGCGAGTGCCCGCGCCGCGTAGGCCCCGTCGATCCCCCGTTCGAGGAAATAGACCATCGCCTGCGGAGCGATGGAGAAGATGCCGATCGACGTCAGCCCGAAGGAGGAGGCGAGCGCCCAAAACGGCCAGTCGCGCACCGCCTCGCTCACCGTCGGCCCGCGATCCTTGCCGCTGCGCGCCGGCATAAGGCCCGCTGCGCCGCGCTCGATGCGCCGCCACGGCAGCACCAGCAAGAGAGGCAGGAGCGCCGCGCTGATCAGCGCCAGCACGCGATAGGCATGGCGCCAGCCGTCAGTCGCGATCAGGTGCTGGGCGAGCGGCAGGATGATGATGGCGCCGACACCTGCCGCCGACCAGGCGACGGCCATCGGCACGCCCATGCGGTAAGCGGGAAACCAACGACCGACGATGATCGAGCTCGGCACGGCGCCGAGCGCGACGCCGCCGAACCCTGCCAACAGGCCGAGCCCCACGTAGAGCTGCCAGACTTCGCTGGCGAGCGAGGCGCTGAGGGTCGCGAGCGAGGCCGCGCAAATGCCGATCAGGGTGAGCCAGCGCAGGCCGAAACGGTCGGCGATGAGGCCGGCGAGCGGTGCCCCGGTGCTGCTCAGCAGGACGAAGCTGTAGACCAGGGTGATCGCACTGCGGCTGGCATCGAAGCTCGACTGCAGGGCGGGCACGAACACGGTGAATGAATCGCTGATCGAGCGGCTGGCGACGCCGAGCGCAAAACACAGCGCCACCAGCGCCCAAGGGATCCATCGCGACATCCGCTCTCTCCCTTGCATCGACGGACGGCCAACGGCAAGGTCCGCGCCGCGGAGAGCTTTTATGCAAGAATCGGTGGTCATCGCGCCGGGCTTCAACGGCCCACGCCTGTCGGGCAACGGCGGCTATGTCGGCGGCATGCTGGCGCGACGCTTCCATCGCGCCTTCGAGACCGACGGAGCGGTCGAGGTGACGCTGCGCGCGCCGGTGCCGATCGCGCGCGCTCTCAGCGTGACCCGCGAGGGCGACGCGTTGATGCTGCGCGACGGCGACACACTGCTGTGCGAAGCGCGGGCGGGCAGCGTCGACCATCTCGAGCCGCCGCCGCCTCCGACCGACTGGAACGACGTGATGGGTCGTGCCGAGCTCGGCGGCTCGCCGGAGGACAGCGAGTTCAACGCCTGCATCGTATGCGGACGCAGCCGCGCCGTCGGCGACGGCCTGCGGGTGCTGGGCACGGCCGGACCGCAGCCCGGCTACTCGCTCTCCTGCTACGTACCCCATGCCAACCACGCCGACGCCGAGGGCCACATTCCTTTCGAGCTGGTCTGGGGCACGCTCGATTGTCCGGGCGCCTTCGCCGTGCAAGATCCCGACGATTGGCGGCCGGCGCTGACCGGACGCATGACCGCCAAGGTGCTCGACCGGCCGCGCGTGGGCGAACGCTGCGCGGTGGTCGGCTGGCGCATCGGTGCCGAGGGCCGCAAGCTCTATTCCGGCACTGCGCTTTACACCGAGCACGGCCGACTGTGCGCGATCGGCACGCAGACCTGGATTCTGCTGCGGCCTGCGTAATCGGCTATACGGGCGGCAATGCAGACGGCGCCCCTCCTCAAGGACCTCGTGCTGGTGGGCGGCGGCCACGCCCATGTGCACGTGCTTAAAAGCTTCGGGATGAAGCCGATGCCGGGCGTGCGTGTGACCGTGATCGGCCGCGACGTCGAGACGCCCTACTCCGGCATGATCCCGGGCTTCGTCGCTGGCACCTACAGCTTCGACGAATGCCACATCGATCTCGCCCGCCTCGCCGCCTGGACCGGCGCGCGCCTGATCCACGCCGAGGCCACCGGGCTCGATCGCGAGAACCGCCTGGTGCTGCTGAAGGGCCGCCCGCCGATCGCCTATGACGTGCTGTCGATCGATGTCGGCTCGGCACCCAACGTGGGCGGCATCCCAGGCGCCGACAAATGGGCGACGCCGGTCAAGCCGATCGCCGAGCTGGGCGAGCGCTGGCTCGATTTCCTCGAGCGCATGAAGTCGTGGCTCGGGCCGCTGAAGGTCGTGGTGATCGGCGGCGGCGCGGGCGGCGTCGAGCTTGCGATGGCGATCGACCATCGCCTGCGCCTGGTGGCCAGGGCAGCCGAGGTGCAGGTCACAGTGGTGTCTAAGGGCGCGATCCTCGAGACGCAGGCCGAAGCGGCGCGCGAGAAGATGCGTGCGATCTTCGAGCGTCGCGGCATCAAGCTGCTGGAGAAGACGGCGGTCCAGCGCATCGAGCGCGGCACGGCACAGCTTGCGGATGGCAAGTGGTTCCAAGCCGACGCGGTGTTCGTCGTGACCGAAGCCACCCCGGCCACCTGGTTTGCGACAACCGGCCTGCCGCTCGAGGAGCGCGGCTTCTTCGCCGTCGACGACACGCTACGCTCCACCGGCGATGCCGCGATCTTCGCGGTGGGTGACTGCGCGACCATGGTGAACCACCGCCGCCCCAAGGCCGGCGTGTTCGCTGTACGCCAGGGTCCGCCGCTGGCCAAGAACCTGCGGCGCGCGCTGTTGGGGCAGGCGCCGCAGCCCTTCGTGCCGCAGCGGCGGTATCTCTCGATCCTCGGCACCGGCGACGGCGACGCCGTCGCGACACGCGGCAGCTGGGCGATCGAGGGCGCCTGGGTGTGGCGCTGGAAGGACCACATCGACCGCAAGTGGATGCGCATGTATCGCGATCCGCCCAAAAAGCCGATGCAGATGTCGCCGACCGCCAAGCCCGATCCGGCGCTCGCAGATGGCGACGCGAAGAGACTCCTGGCCGACATCGGCATGCGTTGCGGCGGCTGCGGGGCCAAGGTAGGCGCCGACGCGCTCTCTCGCGTGCTGAAACGGCTAGGCATGTTCGGTGCCGAAGCGGCCGACGATGCGGCGATCATCAAGCTGCCGCCGGACAAGGCGCTGGTGCAGACCGTCGATTTCTTCCGCACGTTCCTCGACGACCCCTACCGTTTCGGCGAGATCGCCGCGGTCCATGCGCTGGGCGACGTCTGGGCCATGGGCGGCCGGCCGCACAGCGCGCTGGCGCTGGCTGTCGTGCCCGCCGCCGCCGAGCGGCTGATGGAGGAGGACCTGTTCCAGCTGCTCTCGGGAGCGCGCGCGGTGCTCGACGAAGCGGGCTGCGCGCTGGTCGGCGGGCACTCCGGCGAAGGGCCGGAGCTGGCGCTGGGCTTCTCGGTCAACGGCCTGGTCGATCCTGGCCGCGCGCTGCGCAAGGGCGGCTTGCAGCAGGGCGACAAGCTCGTTGTCACCAAGCCGCTCGGCACCGGCGTCATCTTCGCCGCCGCCATGCGCGGCGCCGCCCGCGGGCGCTGGATCGATGCGGCGCTGCAGTCGATGCGCCGGCCGCTGGCGCCGCCCGAGTCCGCGCACGCCGGCACCGACGTCACCGGCTTCGGCCTCGCCGGCCACCTGGCCGAGATGGTGCGCGCCAGCGGCGCGGTCTCGGTCGCCCTCGAGGTCGAGGCGCTCCCGGCACTCGACGGCGCGGTCGAGCTGCTGCAACGGGGCTTTGCCAGCTCGCTCGCACCGGAGAACCTGCGCGCCCGCCACCTGATCGAGGGCATGGAGGCCTTCGCCACCCATCCCAAGCTGCCGCTGCTGTTCGATCCGCAGACCGCAGGCGGGCTGCTGCTGGCGATGCCGCCCGGAACCACCGTCACCGACGGCATCGTGATCGGCACCGTGGTCGAGCAGCGCGATCCCCACACCGCGATCGTGCTGGCTTAGGTTGCAACCTTGTTTCGGCTTTCGACGTTTCTCCCCACGCCAATTGGACACCGGGAGACATCATGGCCAGGAAGAGCATTCTCAAGCGCCTAAGCGCCACGTTCAGCGACGCATTGGACGTGCCGATCAATGCCGCCGCCGACATCAAGGACTCGACCGAGGGCGCGCTGAGCGGCGTCGCACGCAAGACCCGCAAGCTTGCCCGCCGGGCCACGGCCGCCAGCAAGCGCCGGCTAGCCGCCAGCAAACGCCGCCTCGCGGCCGGCAAGCGCCGCCTTGCAGCCAACAAATCGCGAGCCCGCAAGGCGGTGTCGAAAGCCCGGCGCACCGTCAAACGGACCGCGCGGCGCACCGTCCGCAAGGCTGCCGGCCGGCGCTAGCCTCTAATTCCTTCGAGGAGGGGGATGGCCTCGCGGGCCTGCTGTTCAGTCCCCCTCCCTAGCCCTCCCCCTGTGGGGGAGGGAAGTGATGGCATGGCGAAAGCCGAAACCAACACACTA
>JAFAKN010000339.1 GCA_019235415.1 Alphaproteobacteria bacterium | reverse complement strand
CTTCGCGCGGCTCGGCTTCGACTGGCCGCGGTTGCACGCCATCAATCCGAGATTGATCTTCGCCCAGGTCAAGGGCTTCGCGCCGGAGAGCCCGCACGCGAACTATCTTTCGTTCGACATGATCGCCCAGGCGATGGGCGGCACCATGGGCGTGAACGGCCATCCCGGCGAGCCGCCGGTGCGGCCCGGTCCGACCATCGGCGACACCGGCACCGGCATGCTGTGCGCCATCGGCATCCTCACGGCACTCTACCAGCGCATGGCGACCGGCCGCGGCCAGCACATCCAGATCGCCATGCGCGATGCCATGCTGAACTACTGCCGCACGCCGATGAGCCGCCAGGCGGCGCTCAAGGAACAGCTGCCGCGCGGCGGCAACACGGTTCCCGGGACGGCGCCGGGCGGCCTCTACAAGTGCGCCCCCGGCGGCCTCGACGACTGGTGCTACATCTTCGCCTCGCGCGGCAACGGCGAGCATTGGAAGCGCCTGGTGAAGGCGATCGACCGCGAGGACCTTCTAGACGATCCGCGCATGGTCGACGGCCCGACCCGTGCTCAGCATCGCGACGTCGTCGATGCGGCGATCACCGAATGGACCTCGAAGCGCACCAAGGACGAGGTGACGCGCGTCATCGCCGGCGCCGGCGTCCCCTGCGGCGCCGTCAAGACCACGCTCGAGCTGATGCACGATCCCGACCTGCACGCCCGCGGCATGATGCAGACGATCGAGCATCCGCTGCGCGGGCCGGTCATCGTGCCGGCCTGGCCGCTGCGTATGTCCGACACCAAGGTGCCGCTGAAATGCGCCCCGGCCCTCGGCGCCGATTGCGAGGCGATCTACGGCGAATGGCTCGGCTGCACGGCCGACGAGGTCAAGGAGATGCGGCAGAGCAAGGTGATCTGAGCCGTCGGCTCTTCCGGCAATTTTTCAGACCTTTGCAGCCTGGCGTTCGACTTGGCGAGGGTCATCGACATCGAGGTCGATGACCTCGCTCGGCGAAGGTGTCACGGCGAGCAGCGTCACGCCGTCGGCGGAGGAGAAGCGGTGCCACGCGCCCTGCGGGTTGACGACAACCGCCCCGCCGCGGAGCGCGAAGGCCTGGACGCCATCCTCGCCGAGCATTTCCAGCACTGCACTGCCATCGAGGACGCAAATGAGCTCGTCGCCGGTGAGATGCGCCTCCCAATGCCCCTTGCCGGCGAACTTGGTGATGCTCAGCGTGCCGTCGCGGTAAGGCGCCAACGTTGCCGCGCTGCCCTCTCGATCCGCCATCGTCGAGCGCGGCGTGCGCCCGCGGAGCATCGTGAGCTTGGCGAGCTCGGCATTGAGATCGATAAGGCGCAGCGGTGTCTTCGCGCCGCCGAGGTCGAGGTCGGGCATGCCGGTCCGAGGATCGTCGACGTCGAGGTCGATGTGATCGCCCGGGAGCACGGCGCTTATCGTGGTCTTGCCGCCCGGGGAGCGGAAGCGATGCCACACGCCCGGCGCGACGATGGCGATCGTCCCGGCGCCGACGGCAAAGGATCGCGGCCCATCCTGTTGCAGGATGTCGAGGCTCGCCCCTCCGTCGAGAACGTAGACCAGCTCGTCCTCGGGATGGGTCTCCCAGTGGCTGGTCCCGGCCGACTTGCCCAGCAGCAGCAGGCCATCGCGATAGGCTGCCAACTGCGTGGCGCTGCCTTTGCGTTCCGCGCGCTTGGTGTGCGGCGTGAGGCCGTGGAACATCGTGAGCTTCGCGGCCTCGGCATTGAGGTCGATGATGGTCGGCATGGCGCCCTCCACGAGTCCGGTCGATTCCCGATTTCGCCTCGCCCAATATAGCGCTACGCCAACCTGCCGATGATGTTCGTTTTCGGGGACCACCGATACGATTGTGTGGCACCCTGTTCGCGGCACGGCTGGGAGATGGAGCACATGGTTTCGGCTGCACGCGGAGCACCGTCGAGCGGCGGCGCGATGGACTGGGACGACATCCGGGTGTTCCTCGCCGTCGCGCGGCACGGCTCGTTGCGCGGCGCGGGGCGGGCGCTCGGGCAGAGCCAGCCGACCGTCGCCCGCCGGTTGGCGGCGCTCGAGGCCACGTTCGGCGGGTCGCCATTGTTCGACCGCCTCCCCGAAGGGGCGCGTCTCAATGCCGTCGGCGAACGTCTGGTCCCGGCCGCAGAGCAGGTCGAGCAGGCGATGCTGACCCTGGAGCGGCGGCGCGCGGCGGCCTCGTCGACCTTGATTGGCACGGTGCGCATATCGACCGGCGAGTGCGCCGCCGGTTTTCTCGCGCGTTGCCTTGCGGGAGCGACCACAACGCCGCTGCCTTCCGGCATCACCCTGGAGCTGCTCCAGTCGCTGGAGCCCGCGAACCTCGCACGCCGCGAGGCCGACCTCGCTCTGCGCCACCAGCCGCCCCGGAGCGGCGACTACTATGCGGCCAAGCTCGGCACCTTCGCCGTCGCGGTCTACCGCCGGCGTGGTGCGGGCACCGATGCCTGGGTGGCCTGTACCGAAAAGCAGTCGCACGAGCCGGCACGCTGGGTCGAGCGACAGGTGGCGGAGACCGAGAGCCCGGTGGCGCTGCGCGCCTCCTCCCTCTTGATGCAGGTCGAGGCGATCCGCGCCGGCACGGGGCGCGGCGTGATCCCTTGCTATATCGGCGACGGCCATCCGCTTCTCGAGCGGCTGACCGGCCCGATTCCCGAGCTTGCCGCCACCTACTGGATGGTGGTCCATCGCGACTTGCGCCGCGTGCCGTGCGTGCGGGCGGTGATCGACTGGCTGCGGCAGACCTTTGCCGAGCAGCGCGACCTGATCCGCGGCGGCGGGTAGAGCGGCGCCCGATCAGATGGAACCGCGCGCGGTTCCATCTGATCGGGGGAAGCCGCTCTAAACTATTGGATTCTAGAGCACGACCTCCCGCTCGGCTGATGACAGCCGAGCGGGACGTGCTCTAGCCCTAACCAATCCGCTTCAACTCGCCCTTGAAGTGGGCGCCGCGCTGCACGTAGCTGTCGGCGCTGTAGCGCAGGCGCGCGATGTTGTCCTCGTTGACTTCGCGCACCGCCTTGGCCGGCGCGCCGAAGATCACCGTGCGGTCGGGGAAGCTCTTGTTCTCGGTCACGACGGCGCCGGCGCCGACCAGGCAATCCTTGCCGATCACCGAATTGTTCAGCACCACCGCGGCGATGCCGATCAGCGCGCCGTCGCCGATCTTGCAGCCGTGCAGCATGACGTGATGGCCGATGCTGACCCCCTTGCCGACGATCACCGGCAGGCCCGGGTCGGTGTGCAGCACGGCGTTGTCCTGCACGTTGCTGTCATCGCCCACCACGATCGGCTCGTTGTCGCCGCGCAAGACGGCACCGGGCAGGACGGTGACCCGCTCGCCGAGCGTCACGGCACCGATGATCACCGCCTCGGGGGCGATGTAGCAGGAGGCGGGGATCACCGGCTTGAGGTCGCCCAGTTGGTAGATCGCCATCGAATACCTTTCCGCTTACGCTGTTTGGTTCGCGATAGCCCGGCGTAGGCCTGGAGGCAACATGCCGTCAGGCGATGGCGCGGTGCATGCCGGTGCAGTGCCGGACGAGATCGGCGTGGTTGGCGACGAATTGCCGGAGCGGTGTGTCGATGTCGTAATAGTGGATGTTGGCGATGAAGCCGTAAATGCTGGCATCGATGCTGGTCGGTCTCGCGCCGTGCACGTAGCCGGCTTCGGGAACGAGATTGGCCAACACCTGCAGATCCGCCAGTCCCCGCGCATAGGCGGCGTCCGGCGTGTAACGGCCGATGCCCTGATAGTAGTAGCGCTGCGCGTTGTACGCCTTGGCCTTGAGCAGGCCCTCTTCGGTCAAGTTCGGGTGCTCGCGCAGCAAGGCGGCGCAGAAGGCCGGCCAGGAGCGCTCGTCTTGCCAGCGCGAATAGGACATCACCCAGTAGAGGTCGTCGAGCAGGCGTTCGACGAGATGGTTGAGATCGCGCTGGGCCGTCGAGAGTCCGGCATCGAGCGTGACGCCGTGCTTGGCGACGAGATGGGTGATGATCGTCGCGCTGTCGCCGATCTCGATGCCATCGTCCTCGATGTACGGCAGCTGGCCGCGCGGCGCCTTCGACGCGTCGAAGAGGTGGCGATGCGCGAAAGGCAAGCCGGCGAGCTTGAGGAAGGCGTAGACCTTGAGGCCGTACCCGTTGTTGTCGGCAACCCCGAACAGGCCAGGATAGGAGTAAAGTGTGATCATTTGACTGTGCCTCGGTCACTCGGCGATCCGATTGGCGCCGAACCATCGCCATGCGACAGTCACGCACCATCAGTGGTAAAGTAGCATGCGTAGACTGCGGATAGCCGATCGCGGCGCATCCCTTGCAATGCGCGGCGTCGCGAAGGCCGATACCCTCCACCACCAATACGCCCGCATGTCTTAAACGGTAGGGACAGCCGCTGATGGCTGGAAATCGAGCACGACACGGCCCTGGATATCGCCGCGGTGCATTCGGGCGAAGATGTCGCCGATGTCCTCGAGCGCAGCCGTCTGCACGGTCGCCCTCGCACCATGATACTGTTCAGAACGGTATCGAAGATCGACAAAGGGAAGGTGTCGCCGACACCTAAGTGCAATAGCTTCCGTCTCGGCCGCAGATCAAGAGTCCGTGCATTGTCAGGTACTCGCCTGGCGCTGGCCCAACCTTTTCAACTGACCGCAGTACCCGGGCGATCGAAACGGCAGGAGGTTGCGATGATACGTTGTGTACGCATGTGGACCGGCGAGGGTGGCGACTCGCTGTTCGAGGAAGGCTTTGTCGACCTCGCCGAAGGAATGCGCGGCGATTCCGTCGGCAAACCGGTCCCAGCCGTCGAAATCTCCTTCCAGGAGACACGTTCCGGTGGCTCGTACGAATGGCATCAGGACCCGGTCCCGCGCTTCGTCATCACTCTTTCCGGCACGCTGGAGTTCGAGACGAAGTCGGGTGCGACCTTCACCCTCCATCCAGGCGACATCCTGCTCGCACAGGACAATAGCGGCACCGGGCACAAGTGGCGGCTGATCGGCGATGAGCCGTGGCGGCGAGCCTATGTCGTCTACAAGAAGGGCGCCGACCTCCGCTTTAGGCCCGCGAACAAGGAGGAGAAAGTATGAGCACCGCCCTTTCGGAACACCCGGACGTCGTGCTGGTCGGTGCCGGGGTGATGAGTGCCACGCTCGGCACCATGCTCAAAGAGCTGGAGCCGTCGCTGGACGTGGTGATGTTCGAGACGCTGCACGACTGCGCGCAGGAAAGCTCGCAGGCGTGGAACAACGCGGGCACCGGGCACGCGGCCAATTGCGAGCTCAACTACACGCCGCAACGCGCCGACGGCAGCGTCGACATTTCCAAAGCGCTCGAGGTGAACACCGAGTTCGACCTGTCGCGCCAACTCTGGTCGTATCTCGTCGGCAAAGGGGCGATCCCCGATCCGCGCGCCTTCCTTCATCCCTGTCCGCACCTGAGCTTCGTGTGGGGCGACGAGAATGTCGCGTTCCTCCGGCAGCGGTACAAGGAGATGTCGGCCCATCATTGCTATCACGGCATGGAGTACAGCGAGGATCACCGCCACATCAGCGAATGGGTGCCGCTGGTCATGGACGGGCGGGACGAGAAGCAGCCGATCGCCGCCACGCGGATCACCACGGGCGCGGACGTCGACTACGGTGCTCTCACCCATCTGCTCGTCGCCCAGCTCACCGCGCAGTCGGGCTTCTCCGTCCACTACAAGCATCAGGTCACTGACCTGACGCGCACCGAAGACGGCCGCTGGCGCGTGACCGTGAAGGACCTAGGCGGGGGCGACACGCAGACGGTTTCGGCGCGCTTTGTATTCATCGGTGCCGGGGGCGGCGCGCTCGAGGTCCTGCAGAAATCCGGGATACCGGAGGGCCACGGCTACGGCGGCTTCCCCGTGAGCGGCATCTGGCTGCGCTGCGATGTCGACGAGGTGAGTGTGCGCCACCATGCCAAGGTCTATGGCAAGGCCGCCCACGGCTCACCGCCGATGTCGGTGCCGCATCTCGACACCCGCATCATCGACGGCAAGCGCTCGCTGCTGTTCGGACCCTATGCCGGCTTCTCCAGCAAGTTCCTCAAGCATGGCTCCTATTTCGACCTCTTCCGCTCGGTGGAGCCTGGCAATGTGCTGCCGATGCTGGCGGTCGCGCGCGACAACTGGCAGCTCAGCGAATATCTGATCGGCCAAGTAATGCAGAGTTCGACCCATCAATTCGCGGCACTCCAGGCATTCTTCCCCCGGGCACGGCGCGAACAGTGGCGCGAGGCGGTCGCCGGGCAACGCGTGCAGATCATCAAGCCGGACCCGCAGGAGACCGGCACGCTTGAATTCGGCACCGAGCTCATCGCAAGTTCCGACAAGTCGCTGGTCGCCTTGCTCGGCGCGTCGCCCGGCGCCTCGACGGCGGCATTCATCGCCATCGAGGTGCTCGAAAGATGCTTTGTAGACGAGCTGGCGACGGGCGGCTGGCGCCAGCGGCTCAAGGCGGTCATCCCGACTTATGGCATCGATCTGAAGCTTGATGCCGTCGCCTGTCGCGACATTCGCGCCAGCACGGCAAAGGTCCTGAAACTCGAAAACGTCTGATGGGCGGGAATTGACGTTTACGTAAACGTCAACTATGAACCCGTCATGTCCGCCGCCGCACCGCCGGCCGATCTCCCGGCCAAAATCCCAACGCCGCGCGACAACCAGCGCCTCTATAGCATCGCAGAGCTCGCCCGCGAGTTCGCGGTCACGCCGCGCACCATCCGCTTCTACGAGGACGAGGGCCTGATCAAGCCCGAGCGCCACGGCCTGATCCGCGTCTACAGCCTGGGCGATCGGGCGCGGCTGTCGTGGATCCTGCGCGGCAAACGGCTGGGCTTCTCGCTGGCCGAGATCAAGGAGCTTTTAGACCTCTACCAGGTCGACCGCACCGGCGTGCAGCAGATGCGGGAGCTGCTGCGCCGCAGCCGCCTGCACATCAACGAGCTGGAGCGGCGGCGCAACGATCTCGATCAGCACATCAAGGAGTTCAAGGAGGTCGAGGCGCACGTCTGCGCCGAGCTGCGCCAGCGCGGCGTCGATCCGGAAGGCGACTAGTTCAATAGTTTGGTGGCCCGCTTATCCCTGAAATTCGCTGACGAATTTCAGGGGCGGGACACCAGCAGCGGGAGGAAGCGATGGCCGTCTACAAGGCCCCGATCAAGGACATCAACTTCGTGCTCAACGAGGTCTTGGACGTATCGAAGCTCGCCGAATTGCCGGGCTACGCCGACGCCACGCCCGACGTCATCCAGGCGATCCTCGAGGAAGCCGGCAAGCTGTGCGAGAACGTGCTGTTCCCGCTGAACCGCAGCGGCGACGAGGAAGGCTGCACCTACGAGAACGGCGTCGTCCGCACGCCCAAGGGTTTCAGGGAAGCCTACGACCTGTTCCGCGAGGGCGGCTGGACGGCGGTGACCTGCGATCCCGAGTACGGCGGCCAGGGGTTGCCGGCGACGCTGGGCTTTGCGCTCACGGAGATGTTCACCGGCTCGAACCAGGCGTTCTCGATGTATCCAGGGCTGAGCCATGGCGCCTACGAGGCGCTGGCGCAGCACGGCTCTGACGCGCTGAAGAAGCTCTACCTGCCCAAGCTCGCCGACGGCACGTGGTCGGGCACGATGTGCCTCACCGAGCCCCATTGCGGCACCGATCTCGGCATGCTGCGCACCAGGGCCGAGCCGCAGGCCGACGGCAGCTACGCTGTAACCGGCACCAAGATCTTCATCTCGGCCGGCGAGCACGACCTGACCGAGAATATCCTCCACCTGGTGCTGGCGCGTCTTCCCGATGCGCCGGGCGGCACCAAGGGCATCTCGCTGTTCCTGGTGCCGAAGTTCCTGCCCAAAGCGGATGGAACTGTCGGGGAGCGCAACGGCATCCGCTGCGGCGCCATCGAGCACAAGATGGGCATCAAGGCCAACGCCACCTGCGTCATGAACCTCGACGGCGCCAAGGGTTGGCTGGTCGGCGAGCTGAACAAGGGCATGCCGGCGATGTTCGTCATGATGAACGCCGCGCGGCTTGGCGTCGGCATGCAGGGGCTGGGCATCGCCGAGGCCTCGCACCAGAGCGCCGTGGCCTATGCCAAGGACCGCATCCAGGGCCGCTCGCTGACCGGTCCGAAGAATGCCAACGGCCCCGCCGATCCCATCATCGTGCACCCCGACGTCCGGCGCATGCTTCTGATCCAGAAGTCGTTCACCGAGGCCGCGCGCGCGCTGTCGCTGTGGGTCGGCATGCTGATCGACGAGGCGCACCGCCATCCCGACGCAGCCAAGCGCGAGGCGGCCGACGACCTCATCCAGCTCTTGACGCCGATCATCAAGGCGTACTTCACCGACATGGGCAGCGAATGCGCCAACCTCGCGGTGCAGACCTATGGCGGCCACGGCTTCATTCGCGAGAACGGCGTCGAGCAGTTCGTCCGCGATGCGCGCATCACCCAGCTCTACGAGGGCACCAACGGCATCCAGGCGCTCGACCTGGTCGGCCGCAAGCTGCCGATGAAGGGCGGCAAGGCCGCCCAGCGGCTTTTAGGCGAAATCAGCGGCTTCGTGGCGGCGCACAAGGCCGACGACAAGATGAAGGAGTTCGTCGAGCCGCTCGAGAAGGCGTTGGGCCGCGTGCAGGACGCCGTCCTGTTCCTGATGCAGCACGCCATGAAGAACCCCGACGAGGCGGGCGCCGCCGCGACCGACCTTTTGCGGCTGATGGCGCTCACCGCCATGACCTTCATGTGGAACCGCATCGCCGTCGCCGCCCACAAGGGCCTGCGCGCTGGCAACGACAACGCCTTCTACCAGGCCAAGCTCGACACCGCGCGCTTCTACATCGCCCGCGTCCTGCCGCAGACCACCTCGCTCAACCACCAGATCAAAGCGGGTGCTGCGACCCTGATGGCGCTGCCGGCCGAGGCGTTCTAGCGCTTGCGCGGCATGTTGTTCCTGAAATTCGCCAGCACCAGGCGGTCATAGTCGCGTAGCCAGTCGGGCGAGAGCGTGAAGATCTTGCCCCACGGACGGCGTATGAAGCCGCCATAGGCAATGATGAACGAATTGAGGTCCGCAATGCGGACCGTTCGCACTTCCTGGCGCTGCGCCACGCCCGCGGCGACCCAGTCGTCCTGGTTGGGCGGCGTGCTGCCGAGGATGATCATCTGCTGGCGATTGTTGGCGATCATGTTGCGCCAGACCGCCGGGCTTGCACTGCCCTGGAGGTAACCTACGATGTCGGCGGGAGTGCCCGGCGGATAGTACGCGGACAGCGTCGTGCGCAGTTGCTGAAACCAATCCATCGCAGTCTCCTTGCCACTCCGCACGGTAGTATTTGTCTCACGAATCTAGCGAAATAAGGGCAAGACGGAGGGAGCATGCAAGACCGTCACATCGGCGACGTACGCGTCACGCGAATCGAGGAGCAAATGGGGCCGGGCTTTCCGGCCAAGGACTTCTTCCCCGAGTTCGAGCCCGAGGCATTCGCCGCCGAAGGCCGTTGGCTGGCGCCGAGCTACTACCAGCCGGAGAGCGGGCGGCTGGTGACGTCGATCCATTCGTGGCTGCTGCGGACGGGCAAGTACACGATCCTGGTCGACGCCTGCAGCGGCAACCACAAGCCGAGGCCCGGCATGCCGCGCTTCGACATGCTCGACACCAAATACCTCGATCGCCTGCGCGAGGCGGGCGTGCAGCCGGAGGAGATCGACTTCGTGATGTGCACCCATCTGCACGTCGACCATGTCGGCTGGAACACCCGGCTCGAGAACGGCAAGTGGGTGCCGACCTTCCCCAACGCCAAGTACGTCATGTCGCGCACCGACCACGACCACTGGTCGGCGCTCGCCAAAAAGCCCGACACCGAGCCCTACCAGGTCAACACCTACAACGATTCGGTCCTGCCGATCGTCGAGGCCAAGATGGCCGAGTTCGTCTCGGGCGAGCTCGGCATGTGCGACTGCCTGACGCTCAAGCCGGCGCCCGGCCATACGCCGGGGCAGGTCCGCGTCGACCTGGACTCGCGCGGCAAGCGGGCGATCTTCGCCGGCGACGCGCTGCACAACCCGGTGCAGGTGCCGCTCTGGAAATGGAACAGCTGCTTCTGCGAGGACCGCGACCTCGCGCGCAAGAGCCGCCATACCTTGCTGGCCGACTGCGTCGAGCAGGGCGCGCTCCTCATGCCGGCGCACTTTGCGCCGCCGCACGCCGCCTATGTGAAGGACAAGGCCGACCGCTTCGAGCTCGACTGGGACTGGGACAACGCGCGCGGTCGCTGAGCGACAACGATGCGGTCGCTGGAACGACCCGCGCAATCGGCCGCTATGCTGCACGCGGCCGAATGGCCTTCAGCTCCTTGGCGATCTTGCGGCGCTGCTCCAACAGCTCGAAATCGGCCTGCAGCCCGAGGAAGAAGCCTTCGGAGACGCCGAAATAGCGAGCCAGGCGCAGATCCGTATCGGCCGTGATCGCCCGCTTGCCCAGAACGATCTCGTTGATGCGCCGGGGTGATACACCGAGCGCGCGCGCCAGACCGTTCTGGGTCAACCCCATCGGCCTCACGAACTCCTCGAGCAGGATTTCCCCGGGATGGGGATTGTGAAGCCAGTCGCGCCTAGCGGTGGTAGTCGACGATTTCGACATCCTTTGGGCCTCCGGCAGTCCACACGAAGCAGATCCGCCACTGATCGTTTATCCTGATGCTGTGTTGCCCCGACCGCTCAGCCTTGAGCGCCTCGAGGCGATTGCCCGGCGGGACGCTCAAATCCGTCAGCTCCCGGGACTGGTTCAGCAGGCGCAACTTGCGAAGCGCAACATTCTGAATGTCCGACGGCAGGTGTCGGCTCCTTTCGCCGCGCCAAATCCGCGCCGTCTCCGTGTCGCGAAAGCCGAGGATCATCCAGCTATAACGTATAACGTTATGCGACCAATTGCAACACGTTGGGTCTCGCAAGTCCGTCCCCACGGAGGCACCCGGAAATGGACCTTCCGACAGAACGATCGCGTTGGTATCTATCGGCCCATGAGTGCGCCCTCCGATCTTCGTCGGCATGAACTCGCGATGGATGCAGGAGCCGTCGAGGTCCTGCTGCGCCGAGCATTCTGCGGCCGGCTCGCGACCGTCGGCGCCGACGGCGCGCCGTACTGCATCCCCATGCTCTATGTCTGGATGGACGGCGCGGTCCACCTGCACGGCACTGCCGCGCGCGGCCATTTGCGCTCCAACATCGAGCACGAGCCGCGCGTCTGTTTCGCCATCGACGAGCCCGGCCAGGTCTTCGACTACGGCCGCTTCGAATGCGATTCGACGGTGTCGTATAGGAGCGTGCTGGTGTTCGGCCGCGTGCGCATGGTCGAGGAGCGCGCTGCCAAGCAACGCTTCTTCGATGCCTTGATGGCCAAGTACCGGACCGCGACGGCGCCGCGCCCGAAGTCGTTCTATCCGCGCATCGAGCAGATCACGCTTTACGTGCTCGAGGTCGAGCGGGTGACGGGGAAGGAGATCGTGCTGCCCGACATCTCGGGCCAATGGCCGGCGCTCGACCGCTCCAAGACGCCGGACGCGAAGCCGTAGCTCGGAACGCCTGCCGCACGAAGCCGCCGTTTTGTCATCCCGAGCGAAGCGAGGGATCCTTACGGCCATGGAAGGATCCCTCGCTACGCTCGGGATGACAGAGCGACTGCGCTCGGGATGACAGCGTTGCGCGCTCGGCATGACAGCAGGTGCTTGCCAAATAGATGATTAGCATCCTATCTTTCTCGCCATGCCGTCGGCGAGACAGATCGATTTCGGCTTCCGCGTGGCGCGCATCGCCCGCCGGCTGCGCCAGGCGGTCGATGCCGAGCTCAGCGTGCTCGGCCTGACCGAGGCGACGTGGCGGCCGCTGGTTTACGTGCGGCGCCTGGGCGATGGCGTGCGCCAGAAGGAGCTCGCGACCGCGCTGTCGATCGAAGGGCCGTCCTTGGTGCGCATCCTCGACAACCTCGAGCGTCGCGGCCTGATCGAGCGCCGTGCCGACGAAAGCGACCGCCGCGCCCGCGGCATCCACCTCACCCGCGCCGGCCGCGAGCTGGCCCAACGCGCCGCCAAGGCGGGCGGCGAGGTCCAGGCGCGGGTGCTGGCGAACGTGACGCCGGCCGAGCTGGAGGCCTGCCAGCGCGTGCTGGCCAACATCGAACGTGCCCTCGAGGAGAGGGCGGACCTGCCGGCGACTGCCGCCGACTGACGAACGTAAGCGAAGGAGGAAACGATGAGCCAGATCGTGGTCAACGAACCCAACCGCTGGCGGCTCGAGACGCCGGGCGCCTCGAGCTGGTCGCGCACCGCGCGCGCCGGGGCCGCCAACAAGTATTTCATGGTGTCGGCCGACGGCCATGCCAACGAGCCCGCCAACCTCTGGGTCGAGCGCATCGACGCCAAGTACAAGGAGCGCCTGCCGCGGGTGATCACCGACAAGGACGGCGTGCAATGGCGCGTCAGCGAAGGCCATCGCCCGGACCGGCTGCGGCTTTCGACGCTCGAAGGCGAGGACATGGCGCGCAACAAGGCGGGCGCCGATCCGCTGGGCCGTCTCGCCGACCACGACATGGACGGCATCGACGTCGAGCTGAT
>JAFAKN010000294.1 GCA_019235415.1 Alphaproteobacteria bacterium | reverse complement strand
GATGACGGTGATCGCCTGCGCCGGCACGCCGTCGCGGACCAGGGCGTCCTTGACCGCATTGGCGCGGCGCAGCGACAGCGCCATGTTGTAGGCCTCGGGGCCCGACGTGTCGGTGTGGCCGGTCGCCGTGATGCGGGCGTTACCCTTGGCCTTGAAGGCGTTGGCGGCCTGCTGGATGGTGGACAGCGCCTGCTGCGACAGGTTCGAGCGGTCCCAGTCGAAGAACACCATGAAGGACGGCGGCGCTACCGTCGCCGGCGGCGGGGGCGGCGGCGCTTCCGACGGCGCACCGAACCGGAATGCCAAGCTCGCCATCAGGGTGAAGTTGTTGTTGTTGTAGGTGACGCCGCTGACGAAGGGATTGTTCACCGACGGACTCGTCGTGCCGTAGTAACGGCCGTCCAGGTTGAGGCGGAACATGGGATTGATGTTCCAGCCGACGCCGATGATGCCTTGGTAGGCGAAGTTGGTGCTGCTGGTCTGCCCTGCGCCTGCAGATGCGTTGACGAAAGCGACGCCCAGGCCGCGCCGACATAGGGCACGAACATGCCGCCAGCGTTGAAGTCGTAGAAGCCGTTGGCCATGATCGCCGTCTGCTGCGTATTGAAGCCGCGGGTCGGATTGGTCGGCGTGGCGAGCGACTGGACCGTGCCGTTGTTGCTTCGGTAGACGCCTTCGACCTCGAAACGCGGCCCGAGCAGGTCATAGCCGATCGAGCCGCCGGCCACCCAGCCGGTCCGCGGATAGACGAGCTCGTTGCGCCGCGTGTTGTTGAGCATCGTGTTCAACATCCAGTTCGCGCCGCCTTCGCCGCTGATGTAGAGCCCCTGGTACTGTAAAGGCTGCGCGCGCGCCGCTGATGGCATCACGAGCAATCCGGCGACACTCGCCAAAACCAGCGCTTTCTTCACGCTACACTCTCCCCAATGAAGACCCCGCCAACCTTCGACGAGCAACTGGGTAGCACTTGTCGTGGCCGCGCGTTTGACCGTGCGTTCCAAAAGTTTGACTGTGCGTCCCAAGGCAGAAGGCAACGCGGTAACGAAAGGATGCGAGCCATGCGCGGTCGTCAGGTGCTGATGGAGACTCTGCTGGCGCACGGCATCGAGCGCATCTTCGGCAATCCCGGCACGACCGAGAGTCCGCTCCTCGACTCGCTGCTCGACTATCCGCAGCTGCAGTACGTCGTGCATCTCCACGAAGGCGTCGCGGTCGGCGCCGCCAACTTCTATGGCCAGGCGAGCGGCAAGACGGCGTTCGTGAACCTGCACGTGGCGCCCGGCCTCGGCAACGCCATCGGCATGATCTACGGCGCGCTGAAGAACAGCACCGCGATGGTGGTGACGGCCGGCCAGCAGGACACGCGGCTCAGGCTGCGCGATCCGGTGCTGGGCCACGACCTCGCCGCCATCGCCGAGCCGGTCACCAAATGGAGCGTGCAGGTCGAGCGCGCCGACGAGCTCGGGCCGATCCTGCAGCGTGCCTTCAAGGTCGCGGCCGAGCCGCCGGCCGGCCCGGTGTTCGTGGCGCTGCCCATCGACGTGATGGAGCAGGAGACCGCCATCGGTCCGGGCAGGCCGGCGCGGATCTATCGCGCCGCGCGGCCGGATCCGGCCGGCATCGACGCGATGGCGAAGCTGATCGTCGCGGCTAAAAACCCGACCATCGTCGCCGGTGACGACGTCGCGCGCTCGGGTGCCAGTGGGGCCCTGGAGAGGCTGGTCGAGCGCATCGGCGCCTCGGTATGGTTCGAGGGCCTGCGCGGGCGCAATTCGTTCCCCACCGACGATCCAGCCTATCGCGGCACGCTGGCTTTCGATGTTGCCGGTGTCGCCAAGCAGCTGGCGGACAACGATCTGGTACTGCTGGTCGGCGGCCCGTTCTTCGAGGAGGTCTGGTATGCACCCGGCTCGCCGTTCGCGGCCGGCTGCAAGGTGCTGCAGGTCGAAGCGGCGCCGCCGCGCATGGCCTACAACTTCGCGGTCGATGCCGGAGTGATCGCCGGCGTCGATGCCGCGCTGCACGCCCTGTGGGAGGCGACCACCGGCGTCGCCGGTGCGGCAGCGCGCGAGCGCCAGGCCACGTTCCGCAAGCTCAAGGAACAGGACGCTGCGGCCCAGAAGGCGCGAATCGGGAAGGCGTGGTCGCGCTCGCCGACCTCGATGGCCCGCGCCATGGCCGAGGTCCGCAACGGCGCGCCGGCCGACGCCATCGTGGTCGACGAGACCATCACCGCCAATCTCGACCTGTTCAAGACCTTCACCTTCAAGGGGCCGCACGACTATTTCAGCGGCCGCGGCGGCGGCATCGGCCAGGGCGTGGCCGGTGCGCTGGGCGTCGCAGTGGCCGAGCCCAAACGGCCGGTCCTGTGCCTCTCGGGCGACGGCTCGTCGATGTATTCCATCCAGGCGCTGTGGACCGCCGCGCACCACGACCTGCCGATCGTGTTCGTGATCCTGGCCAACCGCGAGTACCGCGTGCTGAAGCACAACATCGACGCCTACCGCCAGCGCTTCGCGGTGAAGTCCAACAAGCCCTATATGCACATGGACCTGACCGGCCCCGCGCTGGGCTTCGTCGACCTGGCCAAGGGGATGGGGGTTGCCGGCACTCAGGTGTCGCGAGCCGAGGACATCCAGCCCGCCATCGCCAACGCCTTCCGTTCCGGCAAGCCGCACCTGGTCGAGATCGAGATCGAGGGGAAACGGTAAGCGAGTGCGCCGCCTGCAGCTCTAGAGGCGAAACTTCTTCTTCACGGCGACAACGAATGCCTCGGCGCGCTCAACGATCCAACTGGCGTCAGTGAGTTTGACCGAGTCGTCGCTTTAGTCGGCAAGCCGGCGAAGATCGTCAGCTCTGTTGAGATATTCGCCATGCTCGGCGGAGAGATGGCCGGTGAGAACGACTTCCTGACCGAACTTGGCGATAAGACCGTGGTGGGTCCTGATCGGCCTGGTAAGGCCCTCGATGCCGAGCGCGAACAGGGCCGCATGTGCGGCGTCGAACATGGCATAGTAGGCGCGGTTGCAAGCGCCGTCGGTACTCTCGGTCTTGACGAGCAGGCGCGCAGCAGCGAGCGCCGACTCGGCCTTGCGTATGTAGGTCTGCGGCGAGCGCCGACCTGTCATAGATGGATGCCTTCGCGCAGGATGTTCTCGATCAAAGCAGGATTCGAGAATGTCTCGGGGCGTGCCAACTCGTCGGGCCACAGCGGGAAGCCCTGCACCATCACGCCGGTCTCCATGAGCACATGGAAGGCGATGGCTGCCATGTCTCCGGATACCTTGGCGCGCCTCTCGGGTTCGCCCTTCAAGACAACGGCAATGTCGGCGTCACTGTCGGACTTGTGATCGCCGCGCGCGCGGCTGCCGTACAGAATGGCATCACTGAAAGGATACTTGTCTTCAATGCGCTTCAGAAACGCGCGCGCGGCGCGCTCGGTCTCGGCATCGATGCGCGGCGCCGGCGGCCGCGTTAGCGAAGTGGCGGCCTTGTTGGCAAGCCGCGAAATCGTGCTCTGCGAGACGGTGAAGCGACGGGCCAGGTCAGCTTGTGTCGCGGTGCCGGCCGACAAAGCTTGGAGTGCTTCGGCGTGTTGTTGCGGCGTGAGCGTCGGCTTGCGGCCGAGCCGTACCCCTCGGGCCTTCGCCCGTTTGCGCCCGGCGCCTGTGCGGGCGCGGATCAGCCCGGCCTCGAACGCGGCCAGACCGCCGAGCACGGGGATCATCAGGCGGCCGTGCGGAGTCGTCGTGTCGGCCCAGGCATCGCCGAGCGAGCGAAAGCCGGCGCCCTTGCCGGTGATCGCGACGAGGGTGTTGAGCAGGTCGCGCGTCGATCGCGCGAGCCGGTCGAGCCGAGTCACCATGATCACGTCGCCGGCGGCGAGGCGGTCGATCGCGCGACGGAGCTGCGGGCGATCGCCGATCGTGCCGGTGATCTTCTCACGGAAGATCCTGGTGCATCCGGCCGCTCGCAAGGCCCTGAGCTGGGAGGCGAGGGTCTGGCTTTCGGTCGAGTCTCGCGCGTAGCCATAGAGGGGCATGTTGAAACCCTGCCAAAAATAGGCCAATTATGCAAGTATATTTTGCATAAACGTGCCGACGATTGCCAAACGCGCGAATGCGGCAAAGGTTGTCCCGGAGGATGGATTAAGATGGCAAGGGTGCGACGTCGCCCGTAACTGGCAAGAGAGGCGGCCCGTGGCTTACGAGTTCTTCTATTGGCCGGAAATCCAGGGGCGCGGCGAGTTCGTCCGTCTCGCGCTGGAGGATGCGGGCGCGGCCTACATCGACGTGGCGCGGGGCTCGGAGAGCGAGGGACGCGGCGTTGCCGCCATGCTGGCCGTGATGCGCGGCGAGGGCACGTCGCATACCCCGTTCGCCCCTCCGTTCTTGCGCGACGGCGAGACGATCATCAGCCACACCGCGGTGGTCCTGCTCTATCTGGGCGGGCGGATCGGGCTTGCGCCAAGCGATGAGGACGGCCGGCTATGGACGCATCAGCTCCAGCTCACGATCACCGACATCGTCAAGGAGGTCTACAACTCGCACCATCCGATCGACGAGGACAAATGGTTCCACGAGCAGAAGGATGAAGCGATCGCGCGTGCCGCCGTCTTCCGCCGCGACCGACTGCCGAAGTTCCTCGGCTGGTTCGAGCGGGTCTTGGAGGCCAATCCGGCGGGCCCGGGCCACCTGGTTGGCGGCTCCGTCACCTATGCCGATCTGTCCTTGTTCCAGCTGATCGAGGGCTTGCGCTTCGCATTTCCTCTCGCCTGCGCGCGGGAGCTGGCGAAGCTGCCGCGCGTCGGCGCCCTGCACGACGCCGTGGCGGCGCGGCCGCGATTGAAGGCGTATCTGGCGAGCGAACGGCGGGTACCGTTCAAGGAAACCGGCATCTTCCGCCGCTATTCCGAGTTGGATGGCTAGCGCGAAAGACCCCGACCCAGCGCGGGATGACTTCAACCAGTCCTTGATTTTATCTTAAGATAAGTTAAGATGGCGGTATGGAGCCGCTGCAAGTCCAAGGAACCGACCGTACCGAGCCCTCGGTGACCAACGGCCGAGCCCTCAAGTGCGCCTTGGAGCGCACCCCTCGGTGAGACAGCAAAACCCCGGACAGAAAGGTCGGAAAGGTCGGAAAGCCCACCTACGGTTGTGCTGCCTCCGTCGCCAACCGAACCGGCGAGCGCGCTCGCTACTGGAACGCCCGCACCTTGGCCTGGTGCGCCCGCGCCGCGCCCGTGAGCATGGGCAGGTCGTTGCCGGCGAGCAGCAGGCGGATGCCCTTGCCGGTGTAGAGCTTCAGCAGGTCCTCGCCGTAGGCGCCGCCCATGCCGGCCCATTTGCCGTGCTTCTTGCAGGCGGCCACGACCTTGTCGCAGGCCTCCTGGATGCGCGGATGGCCGTTCTCGCCCGGGATGCCCATCTCCATCGAGAGGTCGCTGGAGCCGATCAGCAGCGAGTCGATGCCCGGCACGGCGGCGATCGCCTCGGCGTTGGCGACCGCCTTGGGGGTCTCGATCATCACGGTGACCAGCGTGTTGTCGTCCATCAGCTCGGTCGCCTTGCCGAGCGGCATAGGCTCGTAGTCGAACTGGGCCTGCCCGCCGCCGACCGAGCGATGGCCGCGTGGCGGATAGCGCAGCTTGTCGGCGATCTCCTTGGCCTCCTCCGGCGTGTCGACATGCGGGATCACGACGCCCAGCGCGCCGCCGTCGAGCACCCGGGTCGCCATGGTGAGCTCGCCGTAGGGCACGCGCACGATCGGCGCGATGCCGGAATCCTGGGCGGCCACCGCGATCTCGCAGGCCGTCTCGATCGACAGCGAGCCGTGCTCGAGGTCGAGGAACAGCCAGTCGAAGCCGGCCGACTTCATCACCTTGATGATGTCGACGTTGCGCACCAGCCGCACGCCGATGCCGATCGCCAGCTCGTTCTTCTTCAGTCGCGCCTTGGCGGCGTTGATCGCATGCGCCATGCTTTCCCCCTCCGTAACGGTTTAGCGGTAGGCTAGACGCCATGACTTTCCATGTCGAACGAATCGATCACGTGGTGCTGAGGGTGCGCGACCTGCAGGCGATGGTGCGCTTCTACGAGCAGGCGCTGGGCTTCAACGTCGAGCGCACCCTCGACCGCCTGAAGCTGGTGCAGCTGCGCGCCGGCGCTTCGCTGCTCGACCTGATCGCCGCCAGCCGGCCTGACGGCGACGGCAACATGGATCACCTCTGCTTCCGGGTCGATCCCTTCGATCGTGACGCCATCGTCAAGCGGCTCGAACCGCTCGGCATCTCGGTCGGCGAAACCGTCGAACGCTACGGTGCCGAGGGCAACGGGCCGTCGGTCTATTTTCACGATCCCGAAGGCAATCAGATCGAGCTCAAAGGTCCGGGCGCCGGCGCGCCTGAGCGTCAGCCGGCGCATTAGCCCTTGGCCAGTTCACACGATGTGCTAGCCTTCTCGCAGGGGAAGCACAGCAAGCCGTAAGGCGGCGTAAGCGTCTGGGAGGAAATGTCTATGCGTAGGAGTTGGGCCATCTCGGCCTTCGTTTGCGCTGCCCTCATGGCATTGGCGCCGTATGCGTCTGGTGAGGCGTTCGCGCAGAAGCAGGGCGGCACGCTAAGGATCTCCCATCGCGACAATCCGCCCAGCGCCTCGATCCACGAGGAGACGACCATCTCGGTGAACCAGCCGTTCATGGCGGTGTTCAACAACCTCGTGGTCTTCGATCCCAACGAGAAGCGCAACAGCCCCGACCACATCGTGCCCGATCTCGCCGAGAGCTGGGCGTGGAACGACGACAAGACCAGGCTGACGTTCAAGCTGCGCCAGGGCGTGAAGTGGCACGACGGCAAGCCGTTCACCAGCGCCGACGTCAAGTGCACGTTCGACGCCGTGATGGGCAAAGGCGACGAGGAACTCGACATCATCCGCAAGAGCCCGCGCCGCATCTGGTACGTCAACCTCAAGGAGGTCGTGACCAACGGCGACAACGAGGTGAGCTTCGTGCTCGGCCGGCCGCAGCCCTCGTTCCTGTCGATGCTCGCCGCCGGCTACTCGCCGGTCTATTCCTGCCACGTGCCGGGCCGCGACATGCGCTCCAAGCCGATCGGCACCGGGCCGTTCAAGGTCGTCGAGTTCAAGCGCAACGAATCGATCAAGCTGGTCCGGAATCCCGACTACTGGAAGAAGGGCCGCCCCTATCTCGACGCCATCACCTGGACGATCGTGCCCAACCGCAGCACGCGGTTGCTCGGCTTCACCGCCGGCCAGTTCGACATGACGTTCGACTCCGACGTCACCTTCCCGCTCCTGAAGGACGTCAAGTCGCAGAAGCCCGATGCCGTGTGCGAGGCGCGGCCGACCAACGTCAACTCCAACGTGCTGATCAACCGCGACAAGCCGCCGTTCGACAATCCGCAGATCCGCCGCGCGATGGTGCTGGCGCTCGACAACAAGGCGTTCCGCGACATCTTGAGCGAAGGCCACGATCTCGACGGCGCCGTCATGTTGCCGCCGCCAGCCGGCGTCTGGGGCATGCCGGCCGACCAGCTGCCGACCCTGCTCGGCCATTCGCCCGACGTCGAGAAGAACCGCGCCGAGGCGCGCAAGATCATGGAGGGGCTGGGCTACGGCCCCAACAAGCCGCTCAAGATCAAGGTCTCGACGCGCAACATCGCGATCTACGTCGACCCGGCGGTGATCCTGATCGACCAGCTGAAGAAGATCTACATCGAGGGTGAGCTCGAGCAGATCGACACCACGGTCTGGTACACCAAGATCCAGCGCAAGGACTATCAGGTCGGCATGAACCTGACCGGCGTCGGCGTCGACGACCCCGACGTCAATTTCTACGAAAACTTCTACTCGACCTCGGACCGCAACTAC
>JAFAKN010000699.1 GCA_019235415.1 Alphaproteobacteria bacterium | reverse complement strand
ACCCAGTGGAACTGGCCGGCGTAGCGGCCGGACCGGCCGAAGCCGCCGACCACCGCGCCGTCGCTGCGGCGCAGGATGCGCAAAAGGTTGTTCTCGCCGTCGATGTTGAACAGCCAGGTCTGGCTGGCGTCGGGCCAGAAGTTCAGGTCCCACACCGCGCCGGCGCCGAGCGTCGGCTTGTCGTAGAACCACTCGGTGACGAAGGTGCCGTCCTTCTTGAACACCTGGATGCGGTTGTTGGTGCGGTCGCAGACATAGACCAGGCCATCGCGGCTGACCTTGGCGCAGTGCACCGGGTTGCCGAACTGCTGCGACGGTGCCGCGGCGGGATCGTATTTCGCGAGCTTGTCATCGGAGGGCTTGTGGCCGTAGGCGCCCCAGTGGCGCTTGTAGGCGCCGGTCTCCGAATCGAACACGATGACGCGGTGGTTGCCGTAGCCGTCGGCGATGTAGGCCTCGTGCGCGTCCTCGTCGATCTCGATGTCGGCCGGCTTGCCGAGCAAGGTCGTGTCGTTGCTGCCGCCCGACGGCGCCAGCTTGCCGATGGTGAGGACCGGCTTGCCGTCGCCGGTGAACTTGAAGACCGCGCTGTCGTTCTCGCCGTTGCCGCCCAGCCAGACGAAGCCCTTGTTGTCGACCGTGATGCCATGCTCGTTGGTCACCCACGGCTTCACCGTTGGCCAGCCCCAGCCCTGGATGAAATTGCCGTCGCTGTCGAACTCCATGACCGAAGGCGCCGGGGCGCAGCACTTGTTGCGCGGCGGGGTGAGGGTCGCGCCTTTCTCATCTTCGCTCAGCGACCGCGGGCGCTGCAGCACCCAGACGTGATCCTTCGAATCGACCGCGACGCTGGCGATCTGGCCGAAGATCCAGTTGTTGGGCAGAGGCTGGGGCCAGAACGGATCGACCTGGAACTGTGGTGGCTCGGCCGCCTCGGCCGCCGGGAAAAACGCAACAACGCCCCAAAGGGCGGCAAACGCCGCCCACGGCCTCCGCTTCATTGTCTCCTCCCGACCTTGTCGTTCTTCTCTTATGCCGCCTTGGCCGGCGCGCGCTTCTCTGCTTGCCACTTGTTCAGGATGTCGCGCGCATGGTTCTGCGCCGGATCCATGTCGCGTTCCTTGCCCGGGATCTTCGCAGTCAGCTCGATCACGTAGCCGTTGGGATCGCGGAAGTAGATCGAGCGGATGAACTTGTGGTCGGAGATGCCACGGACCTCGCGGCCCTCGGCTTTGCCCTTGGCATACATGCGCTCGAGATCCTCCGGCGTGACCTCGAGCGCAATGTGCAGGTCGAAGTCGTGCTGGTCCTTGAACTCGAACGGCATCTCGGGCGCCTCGAAGAAGGCGAGGCACGAGCCGTCGTCGAGCTGGAAGAAAGCGTGCAGCACGCCGGCGCCGGTTTTGCGGCCGGTCATGGTCGTCTCGATCTTGAACGCGTTGACCAACGGCAAGCCGAGGAACTCCTCGTAGAACTTGCGCGTCTCCTCGGCGTCGCGGCAGCGATAGGCGTTGTGATGCAGACCCTTGATCATGCGACTCTCCTGTCCATTTGGCCTAAATCAGATCGCCTGCCAGGGCTGTCCCTTGGTCGAGGCGCAGAAGCCGGTGAACGTCTCGTACACCTTGGCGTAGTTCGGTCCGGCCTTGAAGGTGTCGAGCCAGCGCTTGATGTTGGGATAGGCCGAGAAATCGCAATGGATCAATTCGCCGGCGGTTGTAATCGCCGCACCGAAGTAATCCGCGATGGTAAGCTGATCACCGCACAGATACTTCTTGTTGGAGCCAAGCCAGTAGTCGTTCAGAACCTGCAGCCAGGCCTTGGACTTGTCCTTGCCCCAGGCAACGACCGCTTCCTGGACCTTTGGATCGTCGCGCTTGAGATGGGGGAAGAGCTGCGGGTAGATCAACCCGTAGCCCCAGTCGCGATAGAAGTTGGAATTGAACCAGTCCAACACCTCGTCGACCCTGGCGCGCTGCTTGGCATCCTTGGGATAGGCCGGCGAGCCGACCTTGTCGGCGAGGTAGCGCAGGATGGTGGCGCTCTCGGTGAGGCGGAAGCCGTCGTCGTCGAGCATCGGGATCAGGTGGTTGGGATTGAGCTTGCTGTAGGCCGCCTCGTAATGCGCGCCCTTCAGGATGTCGACCACCTCCATGTCGACCGGGATATGGTTGTCGGCGATGAACTGCATCACCGGACGCGACGTCGTGGAAACCGGATGCATGTAGAGCTTCATGTCGTCCTCCCTTGGATTTCTGTCATCCCGAGCGGAGCGAGGGATCCTTCCTGTGGCCTCAAAGATCCCTCGCTTCGCTCGGGATGACAGGCGGACAAAGGTCCCTCGCTTCGCTCGGGATGACAACGGTTTCGTCATCACGGTTGTGCGACAAGCCTCTCAGGCTTGACTTAACGGTCGAGCCAGACGTCCTCGAACCGCCAGTGATTGTAGATCGAGTTGACGGCGAGGTTCAGCCCCTTCAGCTCCGGGCGCCAGCAGGTGCCGGCCCAGTTATGCTGGATCACCGGCCGGGCGCCGTCTTCCTGCAGCTTCTTATCGATCTCCCAGACAAGCTTGTGGCGCGCCTCGGTGTCGGGCATCCGCGACTGCTGGTCGAACAGCTTCTGCGTCTCGGGATTGCAGTAATTGGTGTAGTTGCGCTCCGAGCCGCAGCCGAAGGTCTCGTAGAACATCACGTCGGGATCGTCGATGCCGACGCCCTGGACGTTCAGCCCGACCGTGTAGTCCTTGCGCGCCATGCGGTTGTACCAGACGGCGGTGTCCAAGGCCTCGAGCTCGCCCTCGATGTAGACCTGCTTGAGATGGTCGATCAGGATCACCGCCTGGTCGCGATAGGCGGGAATGTTGCGGGTCGAGAGCCTTATCCGCAGCGGCTTGTCGGCGCCGTAGCCCACCTCGCGCATGATCGCGCGGCCTTCCTCGCGCGACTTTTCGACGTCGGCGCCGTAGCCTGCGACCGTGGCGAGGAACTCCTGCGGCATGCCCCAGCGCCCTTCGGGCGGCGGCAGCATCGAGCCGCCGATACGGTTGTTGCCCTGGCCGATGATGTCGGCGAACGCCTTACGATCGATCGCCAGCACCATCGCCTTGCGCACGCGCGCATCGTCGAATGGCGGCTTGTCGCGGTTGACCAGCAGGTTGGCCTGGGTGTTGGTCGGCAGCAGCTCGCAGATCGCCCACGGCGCCTGGGCCTCGAGGTCCTTGAGCTGCGGCGGGGCGAGGTCGCCGGTGAAGGTGAGGTCGAACTTGCCGGCGGCGAAGGCCAGGACCGAGGTGGCGCGGTTGGGGATGATGGCGAACTCGATCGCGTCGAGATAGGGCCGCCCCGGCTTCCAGTAGTCCGGATTGCGCACGACCTTCATCGATTCGTTCTGCCGCAGCTCGACGAACTTGAAGGGGCCGGTGCCGATCGGCTTGGTGCGCATCTGCGCCGGCGAGACATGGCAGGGATAGACCGGCGACATGCCGCCCGCCAACATGGTGAGCAGCGACGGCTGAGGGCGTGCGAGGTGGAACGTCACCTCACGGTCGCCGTTGGTCGTGATCTCATTGATGTTGGCCCACCACGACTTGCGCGGGTTCTTGCGCAGCTTGCTCTCGGGGCTGGCCAGCATGTCCCAGGTGCACTTCACGTCCGCGCTGGTGAACGGCTTGCCGTCGTGCCATTTCACGCCGTCGCGCAGCTTGAAGGTCAGCGCGGTGCCGTCGGTGTCCCACGTCCATTCGGTGGCGAGGTCGGGGACGATGTGGTCGGGGCTGTTCTGCCTGGTCGCGGGATCGAATACCACGAGGTTGTTGTAGACCGACATGAAGGGCATGACGGTCGAGATGGTCGCCTCTTCGTGGATCGACGCGCTGGGCGGGTTGTCGCGATGGAACACGCGCAACGTGCCGCCCGTCTTCTGGGCGAAGGCGGGCAGGCTCGCCGCCACCAAGAGAGCCGTCGCCATGGCGGCAACCAGGCCACGCATCTCGCTTCCTCCTGTTGTTTTGGCGAGGCTACCATTGACGTCCCTCGCCGCGTAGGCTGGCTGGCGGCCCAGCCATCAGCGTGCGAAAGGAACGACCATGATCATCGCGACCACCGAAAACATCGCCGGCCACCGGGTGGTGCGGACCTTGGGGGAAGTGTTCGGCCTGGTGGTGCGCAGCCGCGGCGTGGTGGGCAACCTGGTCGCCGGCCTGCGCTCGATCGTCGGCGGCGAGATCCATGAATATACCGAGCTCTTGGAGGAGGCGCGCGGCCATGCGATCGAGCGCATGGTCGCCAATGCTAAGGCCAAAGGCGCCAATGCGGTGATCATGATGCGCTTCGATTCATCGGAGATGGGCGAGACCATGAGCGAGATCGTGGCCTACGGCACCGCCGTGGTGATCGAGCCGGTGACGACCTGACACGCAGCGACATCGGTTCCTCGGCGTTGCCCTCACTGGCATGAGCCGCACCCTCAGTCTCCTCCCCAACGAAGTTGGGGAGGAGAATGAGTGCCTCGGGATGAGGCTTTGCAGTTCCGGCGTCGCTATCCGACGGCAGCCGTGCACTGCACCTCGAGCAGGAGGCCGGGCACCATGAGCGCCGACACGCCGATGGTGGCACTGGTGTAGGTGGGCCGCGTGAGGATCTTCTTGCGGGCTTCGACGTAGCCCTGTCCGTTGTTCGTGAGGTCGACCACGAAGCTGGTCATCTGCAGGATGCCGTCGAGGTCGGACCCTCCGGCGCGAAGCACCTGCTCGATGTTGCGATAGGCGTGGACGGTCTGGGTCTCGATGTCGGCGCCCAGCACCTTGCCTTGCGGGTCCAGGGCGGAGAGGCCCGACAGGTAGAGCACATCCCCATGGCGCACGCAGCTGGTGAAGCCGAACGGCTCGTACGGCAGGACGCCTGGAACCTGGACGATGTGCTTCACGCCGACCTCTCCTTCGCTGATGCCGCGGCGATCTGCCAGACCGCGGTTATAAGCACGGTGGCGGCGACGGCGAAGAAGGCCATGCGATAGCTCGCCCACGCCGCGATCGCGGCGAATATCGGTGGGCCGATGACGGCGCCGGAGAAGGCGAGGGCGGTCTGCACCGAGGCGACCGCGGCGGCTTCCCCGGTTGGCGAGAGATGGGCGAACTCGGCCTGCGACGTGCCGTTCCAGCTGATGACGACCGAGCCGTAGCCCACCACCACGGCGGTGATCAACCAGAACGGCGTGTCGGCGTCGAGCAGGCCTGTGGCGACGCAACCCGCCGTCATGGCGATGCCCGTCCAGCCCAGGAGCTGCATGCGCGGGAAGCGGTCGCCTGCACCGCCGCTGATCAGACGCACGGCGGTGCCGAAGATCTGCGACGCCGACAACAGACCCCCGGCCGTCGCGATGCTGAGCTGGCAGTGCTCATAGAGATAGGTCACGAGGTAGAAGGTGAAAGTGTGCTGCGCGATGACGTAGACGAGCGCCGAGATGCCGAGCACGCGCAGGTCGCGATGGCCGAGGACGAAGCGGACCGCGCGCCAGATGCCGGTCGAGGGCTTGCCCGCGGTCACGACGGCATCGAGGCTCGGGCGCAACAGCTCGACGACGACCGCCGACAGCACAGCGGCCGCCGCGGCGACGAGACTGGCGCCGCGCCAGCCGACCAGTCCCAGCAGGAACGGGAAGACAAGGCCGGCCAGCGCGAACCCGATCGGCACGCCGGTCTGCTTCAGCGAGAATACCATGCCGAACCATTGGCGCGGCACGCGCTGGGCGAGCACGTGCGCCGAGGCAGGATTGATCGGGCCTTGTGCGGCGCCGATGAACACCACGGCGAGCACCGTCATAGCGACCGCGGCGACGGCGTTCAGCGCCAGCCCGATCGCGGCCATCAGGAGCGCCACCTGGCAGATGCGGACCGCGCCCAGGCGGACGATCGGCTCGGCGGCGGCGAGCGCGGTGGCCGCCGCTACGCCGTAGATGATGGCGGTGAAGACGCCGACCAGCTTGGGATCGATCGCAAGATCGCGCGCCACGGCCGGCATCATGACGCTGAGCGACAGCACGGAGAGCGAGATCATCACCTGGATGGCCAGCATGCCGGCCACTGGGACGACCGCACGATGCATGATGGCGGCTACGACCGATGACCGGCAGAATTGTCATCCCGAGCGTAGCGAGGGACCTTTCGTGCGGCCTTAAAGGTCCCTCGCTTCGCTCGGGATGACAGGGACGGCATCGGCGACATTGGGCGGGTGCTACATCCCGTAGAGGTCGGCCTTGTTCAGCACCGTGTTGCGCAGGATGCGGATCGAGGCGACGTCGACCATGACGCCGTCGACGTTGATGGC
>JAFAKN010000654.1 GCA_019235415.1 Alphaproteobacteria bacterium | reverse complement strand
TCAGCCGCTCCATGCCGACTACCGCCGAGATGGCGCCCCACAGCCGCTCCTCCTGGAACTGCTGCATCTGGTAGATGAAGCCCATGCCTTCCTGGCCGATCGTGTAGCGGACCGGCACCTTCACCTCGTCAAAGAAGGTCTGCACGGTGTCGGAGCTGCGCATGCCGAGCTTGTCGAGCTTCTTCACGATCTCGATGCCCCTGGTCTTCATGGGCATGACGATCAGCGACTTGTTGCGATGAACCGGACCTTCGCCCGTATTGGCCAAAAGGCACATCCAGTCGGCCTGCGCGCCGTTGGTGGTCCACATCTTGCCGCCGTTGATCACCCAATCGCCGCCGACACGGCGCGCCGTCGTCTTCACCGAGGCGACGTCGGAGCCCGCGCCGACTTCCGACACGCCGAGGCAGGCGACATACTCGCCGCTGATCGACGGAGCCAGGAATTCGCGGCGCAGCTCGTCGCTGCCGTAGCGGGCGAGCGCCGGCGTCGCCATGTCGGTCTGCACGCCGATCGCCATCGGCACCGAGCCGCAGTTGATGTGGCCGAGCTCTTCGGCCGCGACCATGGCGTAGGAGTAGTCGAGACCCATGCCGCCGAATTCGACCGGCTTGTTGATGCCTAAAAGGCCGGCGGCGCCGAGCTTCTTGAAGACCTCGTGGGCGGGGAAGATGCCGGCGTCTTCCCACGCATCGACGTGCGGGTTGATGTCCTTGTCGATGATCGCCCGCAAGGTGCGGCGGATCTCGGCGTGCTCGGGGGTGAATTGCACGAAGTGTTCTCCTCTTTGTCATCCCGAGCGAAGCGAGGGATCCTTCCTGTGGCCTTAAGGATCCCTCGCTGCGCTCGGGATGACAGTTACCTGTTGCCCAGGCGGGGCAGGGTGCCCATCAGCTTGGAAATGATCTGCAGCATGACCTCGTCGGCGCCGCCGCCGATCGAGCCCAGGCGGCCGTCGCGATAGCTGCGCGCCACGGGGCTGTCCCACAGGTAGCCGGCGCCGCCCCAGTACTGCAGGCAGGCGTCGGACACCTCGCGGCGCAGGCGGCCGGCCTTGAGCTTGGCCATCGAGGCCAGCAGGGTGACGTCGGTGCCTAAAAGATATTCCTCGCAGGCGCGCCAAACCAGCGAGCGCAGCGCTTCGACCTCGCTCTTGAGCTCGGCCAGGCGAAAGTGGACCACCTGGTTGTCGAGCAAGGGCTTGCCGAACACCTGGCGCTCGCGCGTGTAGTCGATGGTGGCGCTGATGATGCGCTCGCAGCCCATCAAGGTGCCCGCGCCGGCCCACAGCCGCTCCTCCTGGAACTGCTGCATCTGGTAGACGAAGCCCATGCCCGGCTGGCCGATCGTGTAGCGCAGCGGCACCTTCACCTCGTCGAAGAAGGTCTGCACCGTGTCCGAGGCGCGCATGCCGAGCTTGTCGAGCTTTTTCACGATCTGCACGCCTTGCGTTTTCATCGGCACGACGATCAGCGACTTGTTGCGATGTACTGGTCCATCGCCGGTGTTGGCTAAAAGGCACATCCAGTCGGCCTGCGCCCCGTTGGTGGTCCACATCTTGCCGCCGTTGATCACCCAGTCGCCGCCGACGCGGCGAGCCGTGGTCTTGATCGAGGCGACGTCCGAGCCCGCGCCGGTCTCGGATACGCCGAGGCAGGCGACGTAGTCGCCGCCGATCGACGGCGCCAGAAACTCCTGGCGCAGCTCGTCGCTGCCGTAGCGGGCGAGCGCCGGCGTCGCCATCGAGATCTGCACGCCGGTCGCCATGGGGATCGAGCCGCCATTCACCAGGCCGAGCGATTCCGAGCAGATCATGGCGTAGGAGAAATCGAGGCCCGAGCCGCCGAACTCCACCGGCTTGTCGACGCCGAGAAGGCCGGCATCGCCCATCTTCTTGAACAGCGCATGGGCCGGGAAGGCGCCTTCCTTCTCCCATTCGTCGACGTGGGGATTGACCTCGCGGTCGATCAGCGTCTTCCAGGTCTGGCGCAGCGCCTCGTGCTCGGGGGTGAACTTCATCGCCTACATCCTCGCCACGCCGAAAGTGATTGAGTTGAGCGGCCGGACCAGCGATTCACGGACGATCGACAGCGTGAAGGCGAGCACGCGGCGGGTGTCGCGCGGATCGATGATGCCGTCGTCCCAGAGGTGCGCCGTGCCGTAGAGCGCCGTCGATTCACGATCGAACTGGTCGACGATCGCCTTGTACATCTTGTCGATCTCGGCGCGCGGCGGCTCCTTGCCTTCGCGCAGGAACTTCTGCTCGGTGACGGTTTTCATCACGCCGGCCGCCTGCTCGCCGCCCATCACCGCGACGCGGCTGTTGGGCCAGGCGAAGATGAAGCGCGGATCGTAGGCGCGGCCGCACATGCCGTAGTTGCCGGCACCGAAGCTGCCGCCGATGATAATCGTGATCTGCGGCACGGTGGCGTTGGCCACCGCCTGGATCATCTTGGACCCATGCTTGACGATGCCGCCGCGTTCGGCCTCGGTGCCGACCATGTAGCCGGTGGTGTTCTGCAGGTAGACGATCGGCGTGCCCTGCTGGCAGCAGAGTTGGATGAACTGCGCAGCCTTGACCGAGCCCTTGGCGGTGATCGGGCCGTTGTTGCCGATCAGCGCCACCGGCTCGCCCTCGAGCTCGGCCCAGCCGCAGATCGTCTGCTGGTCGTAGAGGCCCTTGAACTCGAGGAAGTCCGAGCCGTCGACCAGGCGGGCGATCACCTCACGCACGTCGTAGGGATCCTTGTGCGAGGGCGGCACGACCCCGCACAGCTCCTCGATGTCGTACAATGGCGCCTTGAACGGCTTGTGCGCACGCGGCGGCAGCTTGTCGTTCCAGTGCCAGGTCGCGATCACCTCGCGCGCCATACGCAGCGCGTCGGCGTCATCCTCGGCCATCCATTCGGCGACGCCGGAGACGGTGGCATGCATTTCGGCGCCGCCCAGTTCCTCGTCGGTGGCGATCTCGCCGGTCGCCGCCTTCAAGAGCGGCGGGCCGGCCAAAAATACCTTGGCCTGGTTGCGCACCATGATGACGTAGTCTGAGAGCCCCGGCAGGTAGGCGCCGCCCGCCGTCGACGAGCCGTGCACCACGGTGAGCTGCGGGATGCCGCGCGCGGACATGCGCGCCTGGTTGGCGAAGCCACGGCCGCCCGGCACGAATATTTCGGCTTGGTAGAGCAGGTTTGCGCCGCCCGATTCGACGAGGTTAATTAGAGGCAGCTTGTTCTCGAGCACGATCTGGTGCACGCGCTGGCCCTTGCGCTGGCCGGACGGCGCCACGGTGCCGCCCTTGATGGCGCTGTTCGACGCGCTCACCACGCAGCGCACGCCCTCGACATAGCCGATGCCGGCCACCGAGCCGCCGCCGGCGCTCGAACCGTCCTTGTCGTCGTGCATGCGATAACCGGCGAGCGGCATCAGCTCGAGGAACGGCGCGCCGCGGTCGAGCAGCAGCGCGATGCGCTCGCGCGGCATCAGCTGCTTGCGCTTGGCGAAGCGGGCGCGCGCCTTCTCGGCCATCGCCTGCACGCTCGCCTCGGCGGCGCGGAACTCGGCGACCGCTGAAAGCATGTGCTCGCGGTTCTTCTTGTATTCGTCGCTGCCGCGATCGACCTGGCTCTCGATGATCGGCATCGTCAGGGCCTGTCACCCCGAGCGCAGCGAGGGGCCTTTGAGGCCGCAGGAAAGGTCCCTCGCTGGGCTCGGGATGACAGCGGATGCGTATCAGGCACTTGTGACTCCATGCACTAGCCGCCGAGAACTTTGGGCGTCACGGCGAGATGGAAGCCGTTGAACGGGCGAGTTCGCTCGACCTTGCGCAGTTCCATCGAGCGGTTGCCGAGCGGCACGCCGCCGTCGATGCGGATCTCGGTGCCGGTGACGTAGGCCGCCGCGTCGCTCAGGAGAAAGCAGACGACGCCCGACACCTCGCTCTCGGTGCCGAGCCGGCCCAGCGGGCAGTAGTCTTTCAGCTTGGGGATCTGCTCCTTGAACTCGCCCTGGTAGGTGTCCATGCCGGAGGACGCGATCCAGCCCGGCGAGACGGCATTCACGCGCACGCCGGCATAGGCCCATTCGTGCGCCAAGGTCATCGAGAGGTTCACCATGCCGGCGCGCGCGGCGCCGGTGTGCGCCATGTTGGGGAAGCCGTTGCGCATGTCGGCGGCCATGTTCACGATCGAGCCGCCGTGCCGCTCCATCGACTGGGCGAACACCTCGCGGCTCACGATGAAGCCGCCGGTGAGGTTGTTGCGCACCACGACGTCGAAGCCCTTGGCGCTCATCGCGACGGCAGGCGCGGGGAACTGGCCGCCGGCGTTGTTGAACAGGCCGTGGATGCGGCCGCGACCCGCGACGATCCGCGCGACCGCCTCCTTGACTTGCGCCTCCTCGCGGATGTCGAAGGCGTGCGTCTCGCACGAGCCGCCCGAGCGCTCGATCTCGGCCTTCACGATGGCGAGCTTGTCGGGCTTGCGGCCGGTGATCACGACGTGCGCGCCCAGCGCGGCGATCTCGTGCGCGGTGCAGCGCCCAATGCCGCTGCCGCCGCCGGTCACGACGATCGTCCGGCCCGCGAACAAACCCGGCTTGAAGACCGAGCGATACGCCATGCTTCCTCCCGCTGAACGGCCGTTCATCGGCCTCTAGTTGACGTTTACGTAAAGGTCAAGTAAGCCCGCCGGATCATTCGCGCAGCGGAGGGCAAACGCCATGACCTTGCAGGAACTCACCAGCAAAATGAAGGAAGGCGCGTCGAAGAAGTCGCCCTTCGGAAACACCGTGAAGTTCAGCACCGATCAAGGCGTGGTCTATATCGACGGCAACGCCAACCCGCCCGACGTCAACAACGACGACAAGGCCGCCGACTGCACCATCAAGATGGATTTCGGCGACTTCGCCGCCCTGATCGGCGGCGAGCTCGACGGCATGACGGCTTTCATGACCGGCAAGCTCAAGATCGAAGGCGACATGGGCGTCGCCATGAAGCTGCAGAGCATCCTGCGCTAGCGGCCACGACTGGAACCGCGTCGCGCCGGCGAGATCGGCGGGGCCGCCAGCCGTCGCGCGTGGCGCCGCGTGTTGCGGTCGGCATCGGTCCCGCCGGGCTCGAAGTGGCGCATGCATCGTGGGCTTAAGTAATTCATCTCTGTTCGTTAAGCAAGACTTTTAATTGGTCTTCGGTATCCCGCCGTCGGCGCGCAAGAATAACCAAGCACCATTGCGGGGTCTCGGCGCCAAAACCCACCATTACTTGGTGATGCTTTGCCTCTGCTGCCCCTACATGAGGGGTGCGCGGAAAACAGCACCCGAAAAATCGGCTCGCGAGCAAGGCCGTCGCATAAAGTTTCCCTTACCCAGAGGCGACGGCGATCCTCACTCCTCGCGGCTGCGATGGTAGTGCCGCTTCGCCTTGGCGCGGTTGCCGCAGGAGGCCATGGAGCACCAGCGCCGCCGGCCGGCGCGGCTGTCGTCGAGGAACAGCCAGCCGCACTCGGGGTTGGCGCAGCGTTTCACGCGGGCCAGCCGCTCACCGGTCAAAAGGTCGCCGGCCGACCACAGCACGGGTGCCAGCGCGGCCGGCGCCGTCGTCGCCCGCAGGTCGACGTCCCAGGCGAAGCCGGCCCGCTCGCGCCGCAGGACCGCGCGCGGCGGCGCCGAGCCGAGCTCGCCGTTGAGGGCCGCGAGATCGGAGCCGGCCGGCGGCTTGCCGCGCGCGGTGGCGTCGAACACGCGATAGATCGTCTCGCGCAGCTCGAGCGCGCGCTCGAACTCGCGGCGCGACAGCGGGCGAGCCTCCTTGCTGACGTTGCTCGCCATCCAGGCAGCTAGGTCCTCCGGCGCATTCAGCGATTCGGTGGGAGCGGGTTGGCCGCGCCAGTATCGCGTGTTGGCAAACTCCAGGCAGAGATCGGGCCGGCTCATCGCCTTCGACTTACTAACCGCTTGACCGGTTGACAAGCTGACGATCATGATTAACCATCTAACCGGTTAAACAGTGAGAGGAGGCAATCGTGTTCGACCATGTCTCGATCGGCGTCGCCGACATCGCCCGCTCCAAGAAGTTCTATGACGCCGCCCTCGCGCCGCTCGGTTTCGCGCGGCTGAGCGACGGCGAGACGTCGCTAGGCTACGGCGAGAAGTCGGTGGCGTTGTGGCTCGGCGCGACCAAGAAGCCGGTCAAGGCCGACATGGAGTCCGGCCTGCACTTCTGCTTGTCGGCCAAGGATCGCGCCGCCGTCGATGCCTTCCATGCCGCCGCGCTGAAGGCCGGCGGCAAGGACAACGGCAGGCCCGGCCTGCGTGCCGACTACGGCGCGAAGTACTACGCCGCGTTCGTCGTCGATCCCGACGGCTATCGCCTGGAAGCGTACTGCGGCAAGTAGGCTTGCCCGAAGCAGGCTTGCAACTGTCGCCAGGTTCTTCGATGGTGAGCCATGGCGAACGAGAGCGTGACAAGCGCGACGGCGGAGGACAAAGCCGTCGCGATCGCGGTGCTGACCCTGGCCTTTGCCGGCGATCCGGCGACACGCTGGACCTGGCCCGATCCGAAGGGCTACCTGACGGCGTTTGCGCGCTTTGCCGAGGCCTTCGGCGGCGCGGCCTTCGCCAAGGGCAGCGCGCATTATATCGATGGCGCCGCGACCGCGCTGTGGCTGCCGCCCGGCAGCGAGCCTGACGAGGCGGCGATGGTCGAGCTGTTCGAGGCCACGGCCGACCCTGCGACCGCGAACGACGGCCCGCAGGTGATGCAGCAGATGGCGAGCTATCACCCGCGCGAGCCGCACTGGTACCTGCCTTTGCTCGGCGTAGACCCGGCACGGCAAGGGCAGGGGCTGGGCGGCCGGCTGCTCGAGCACGCGACGCGCCTGTTCGACCGCGACGGTGCGGTGGCCTATCTCGAATCGTCCAACCCCAGGAACGTTTCGCTCTACCAACGGCACGGCTTCGAGGAGTTGGGCCGGATCCAGGTCGGCAGCTCGCCGGTGTTCACGCCGATGCGGCGCGACCCGCGCTGATCAGGCAATCGGCCTCAGCCGTCTAGCCGACTAACGTCGTGAGGACGGCGGCGTAATGGACGCCGGCGGCAGCCAGCACGAAGCCGTGCCAGATCGCGTTCTGATAGGGCAGCCGGTGCCATAGATGAAAAATCACACCGGCCGAGTAGATGGCGCCGCCGATGCCGATCAGGAGCAGGGTGTGCCAGGCGAGCGACGTCATCAGCGGCTTGATCGCGATAACCCCGATCCAGCCCAGGCCAAGGTAGAGCGCGACCGACAGCGTGCGTCGGAGCCTGCCACCGCCGCGCGGTCGCCACAGCTTGCCGGCCATGCCGGCGCCGGCGATGCCCCATACGGAGGCGGTGAGGCCGATCGCCCAGCCGGACTCCAGCAGGCGGGTGAAAGGAGTGTAGGAGCTGGCGATCATCCCGAAGATCGCCGCATGGTCGAAGCGTTGCAGCCATTCGCGCCAACGATGGCGATGCAACATGTTGTAGGCGGCCGAGCAGGCGAACATGGCGACCATGCCCGAGGCATAGATCGCTGCTGTCGCGACGTCGGATATCGAGCCGAAGACTGCGGCAAGCACCACCACGGTTATCGCCGCCGGCACGCCAAGTCCCAGCCCCAGCACGTGCACCACGGCGTCGGCGGCACGTTCGCGGGTGGTCACGGGTCTATTCGGCACTTGCTGTTGCATCGGTGGCTATTTTGACATGACGGCTTGGGACGCGACACTGCGCTGTCTGTCCGCCGGGCTCTCGATCAGGCGGCGCGTGCCTCCCATGGCCGAATTCGCGCTGCGGGCGTAAGGTACGCCAAAGCGCCGGTTTGCAAATGGCGCCAAGCAAAAAGGGCGACTGAACATCCAAGGGAGGTGCCGTCATGCAAAGCACAGGCATTTCTGTCCCAAAGTTCGCGTTTTGGATCGGCTTGTGCGCGTTTCTCGTGGCCGGCGCCGCTTCTCCGCTCAGCGCCCAGCAAGCGGCGGAAGCGCCCCCGCCCTGGAAACAGGGTCAGTCGGCGGCTGCGGCGGATTCCCAATTGGCGCCCGTCGCGCCGCCGCCGTTGCCGACGCCCGCCGACAAGCTGCCGCTCGACAAGCTGAAGGCGAAGCCCGGCTTCGAGATCGAGGTCTATGCCGCCGGCGTTCCCAATGCGCGCACGCTGCGGCTGGGCGACAGGGGGACCGTATTCGTCTCGAGCCGCCTGCAGGACAAGGTGCACGCCCTGGTCACCAAGGACGGCAGGCGCGAAATGAAGGTCGTCGCTTCCGGCCTCCATCGGCCCAACGGCATCGCCCTGCATAACGGCACGCTGTACATCGCCGAGCTCTATCAGATCTCCAAGATCGACAACATCGAGGACAACCTCGACAACCCGCCGAAGCCCACCGTCATCCTGGGCGACCTGCCGAAGGACGAGCCGCACGGCTGGAAGTACCTCACCGTCGGTCCCGACGAGAAGCTCTACTTCCAGGTCGGCGTGCCCTGCAACATCTGCATGCCATCGGAGCGACACGGAAAAATCTATCGCGTCGGCCTGGACGGGAAGGGCCTCGAAGTCTACGCGTCCGGCATCCGCCAGGTCGTAGGGATGGACTGGCATCCGACGCTGAACCAGCTCTACTTCTCGGAGAACTCGCGCGACTGGCTGTCGGAGGATGTGCCGGAGGACAAGCTCAATCGCGTCACCCGGCCCGGCAAGGACAACTTCGGCTATCCCTATTGCCACCAGGGCACCTTCACCGATCCGGAATTCGGCTGGGGCCACTCCTGCAGCGAGTTCACCGGGCCCATCGCATTGCTCGGTCCGCACTCGGCCGCGCTCGGCCTGAAGTTTTATACCGGCAACGGACTGGGCCAGGACTATCGCAACGCCATCTTCCTGGCGCGCCACGGATCGTGGAACCGCAGCGTGAAGATCGGCGGCGACGTCGTCGTCATCAAGCTGAACGACGACGGCACGTTCAAGTCGATGGAACCCTTCGTCACCGGGTTCATCCAGAACAACAACTACGTCGGACGTCCGGTCGACGTCCTTCCCATGAACGACGGCTCGTTGCTCGTCTCCGACGATTACAATGGCGCCGTCTACCGCGTCAGCCGAACCGGCGGGTGAGCGCAATCGCGGTCTCGATCTGTCGTTGGTCCATCGAATGAAGGCAACGAGGTGGGCGCGTCACGTCGCGCTGACGTTCGCTTGCGCCTGGGTCATCCCGGGTTGCCTCCCGGCGCAGGCGGTCGACGAGCGCACCGCGCAGTGCTGGTCGTGCCACGGCGACAATGGGGAATCGCCCAATCCGGAGACCCCGTCGCTCGGCGCGCAGAAGTCGGCCTATGTGCTGATCCAGCTCTACCTGTTTCGCGAGAAGATGCGTCGCTTCGAGCTCATGAACAACGCAGTGAAGGGTTTTAGCGACGACGACTTGCGCACCTTTGCCGACATGATCTCCAGGCTGCCGCCTCCGCCGCCGACGGCCGACACCGTCGATCCGGCGCGAATGGAGCGCGGCCGGGCATTGGTTCGCCAATATCGCTGCAACGTCTGCCACAGTCCCGACATGGCGGGTCGCGATGCCGTCCCGCGGATCGCCGGCCAGCGGGAGGATTTCCTCGTCAAGACCATGCGCGAGTACAAGGCCAATATTCGCGCCGGCTACGACGCATCGATGGGCGACGTGCTGCAGCCCATTCCCGACGCGGACATCCTCGATCTCGCCTACTTCACCGCGCGCCAGCCTTAGCCGAGCTCAACCTCCGTCATCCCGAGCGAAGCGAAGCGGAGCCGAGGGACCATTCATGCGAAGGAAAACAGGTGCCTCGACAGCGCACCTGCTCATGCCGCGATGACTTCATCCCTCACGAAGTGGAGACGGATCAGCTTTGGCGCCGTCCCGGGATCGAAGTGGCACTGGACCGCATCACGGAGTCTGTCGTGGAGCTCAGGCACAGATTCCGCCTCGGTGAAGATAGCTTCGCCGACGGCACGGGCCAAATAGCCGCCTTCGGGCGCCTCTTCCACGACAAAGATGATCTCGACCATGCTTCCCTCCGGTGCGGCCATTATGTCAGAACGACATGGCACGCCCACAATCTCCGGGCGCGGTCCTGGCGACCGCTTGGGCAACTGATCAGGCCCCGGTGATCTCCTTCAACAGCCCGAAGAAACCGCGCTTGCGGGCGGAGGAGATCGTCCAGTCGACGGGCAGCGACTGGAAGCCGTCCTCGAACCGCTCGCGGCTCATGCGGTAGTCGAAGAAGCCCCAGCTCGCGCCGCTTTCGACGGCGGCGACGAAGTGGTTGTCCGGCTTGTCGAACTCGAAATGGTCGTCCTCGTTGTAGACGATCGGCTGGCCGCGATAGGCCGTGGCGGCGCGCCAGTTCGTGACTTGGAGGCGGATGCCGTGCGGGCTGGGCTGCGTCGCGCCGGCGGGGCCGTGGATGCGGTTGCCGTGCGGCAGCAGGAAGTCGGCGGTCGCGAGGATGGCGGCGGGCGGGGCGTCGCGCGCCAGCAGGCTGGTGCTGACCAGCAGCTTGCCGCCGCCGCGCTTCTGCGCCAGCGCTAAAAGCTCATGGCAGCGGTCGGCGGCGATGATCGGATGGGCGAACACGTTCTCGAGGTCGACCTCGTTGCCGATCTCGATCAGCACGTTGCGGGCGCCGCGCCCGAGGAGCCAGTCGACAGTGTTGGTGACGGCGGCCTTCACCGCCGCCTCGTTGGTGAGCGTGCCGCTCTGCTTGCCGTAGAACAGGCCCAGGATCACCACCATGCCCAGCCGGTCGCAGGCGGCGATCACG
>JAFAKN010000215.1 GCA_019235415.1 Alphaproteobacteria bacterium | reverse complement strand
CTGATCCACGCCTTCTCGCGCTTCTATCGCAATGGCGCCGAGATGGAACTTACCATTCGCAGCCTGCGCAAGCTCGGCGTGGAGGTAGTGTCGGTCACCCAGCCTACTGGCGATGACCCCGCGCAGGAGATGATGCGCCAGATCATCGGCATCTTCGACGAGTACACTTCGCGCGAGAACGGCAAGAACGTCACCAGGGCCATGCGCGAGTCGGCGCGCCAAGGTTTCTGGAACGGAGCTACGCCCCCGCTGGGATACCGAGTGGTCGAAGCTGAGCGGCGTGGCGTGAAGATCAAGAAGCGCCTAGAGGTCGATCCAGTCGAAGCAGAGACAGTGCGTCTGATCCACCGCCTGTACCTGGAAGGCGAAGGCGAACGCGGTCCACTTGGCGTCAAGGATTTGACCAGCTGGCTGAACCGCAACGGGCATCGCACGCGCCGTGGATCCCCGTTTGGCGTGGCATCCGTTCATCACATTCTTACCAACGAGTGCTACGCGACCGGCAAATGGCGCTATGGCGTTCGAAACGCCCGCACCGGCACCCTTCACGATCCATCGACCATCGTGGAAATCGATATCCCCACGATCTTACCCTTGGATCAGTTTGAGCGTGTCCGACAGCGCTTGGCACGCAACAATCCGCGCGTGACACCGCCGCGCGTTGTCAACGGTCCTACCCTGCTCACGGGTCTTGCAGTCTGTGCCTGCTGCGGTCACGGCATGACGCGAACCGGAACGCAGCGCAGAGGCCGTGCGTACACGTACTACAGTTGTAGTAGTAGTCATCGAAAGGGAAAGTCGGTCTGCAAGGGCCGCCATATTCCGGTGGGGAAACTGGATGCTCTCGTTGTCGAGAACGTGAAGGAGCACCTGTTCGGCGCAGACCGCCTGGCCCGCGTGCTCGAGGCGCTGATAGAGCGGCAAGGATCTCAAGACCGGGCAGTGCAGGAGCGACGCGCAAGTCTCGAAGGCGAACTGGGAAACCTGCGGCAGAAGCTGAGCCGCCTCTACCGAGCAATCGAGGATGGATTTGCCGAACTGGACGACGACCTTGGCGAGCGCATCCAGACTCTAAAGCATGAACGCCAAGTAGCCGAAGATGCCCTCAGCCGCTTGGCCGCACAGGTGCAGGCCAAGGCAATGCTCACCCCTGCACTCCTCGACAGGTTCTCCCAGCTGGTACGCGAAAAGCTGGAAACCGGTGACATCCAGGCGCGCAAAGCGTATCTCCAGACAGTCCTCGATCAGGTCGAGGTCGGCGACGACAGGATCAGGGTCCTGGCGGATAAGGCAGCCCTAGCTGCAGCCGCCATGGCCTCCGGCCAAGGAGCCCCAAAAGTTCGTGGTTTTGAACGCAAATGGCGCGCCCGAAGAGATTCGAACTCCTAACCTTCTGATCCGTAGCCAGAAACCCAAAAATGGCGAAGTCATTGATATTTCGGAATTCTTAGCATCTCGCGTCGCACGTTCCAGGCCATATTTTGCGCAGAAATCGGCCCTTTGTTGCACGCGACTTTCTGCTGACGTCGTCTTACCTGAGCAGCACGCCGGACCACAACGGTTGTCGACTTAAGGGCTGGCCGAAATGACCAGTCACGGACCGCGGCGGTGTCAGCCGGAGCCGACCAGCACCTCGTCCGCCTGACGCAGATCGAGGGTATCACCGCCTTCGGTGATGGCCGACCGCGCGGCGCTGAGCTGCATCAGCCACTCCGGCGAACGCTTCGCCAGCGTGGTGAGGGCGCGCAGTTCCAGGCTCCTGGCGCCATTGCTGCGCGCGAAGTTGAGCGCGTGCAGGAGTCGGAGCTCGCCTTGCTCGGCGCGGTTGGCGGCGATCAGGAGCTCGCCCTGCACGCGGTGGGTGTCGGCGGCATGGTAGCGGTCGCCGGTCTGGGCGCAGATCGCGCGCGCCTCATCGATGATGGCAAGCCCGCGCGCGACGTCGCCGGCCATCAGCGCGGTCTCGGCGAACTCGGTCATGAAATGCGCCAGGCCGATCAGCGCCCCGGTCGCGCGATAGCCGACGAGCGATTCCTGCATGCGCACCCGCCCGCCCGCGTAGTCGCCCTGCTTGCCCTGGATCAGGCCCTTCAGGCAGGAGCTCCAGGTGATCCAGAATGGCAGTCCGTATTCCGAGGCGATCTCGAAACATTCGTCGATCAGCATCTCGGCCTCACCGAGCTCGCCGCGGAAGGAGTGGACCCAGCCGGCGAAGCCCGCGCCGAACACCAGGCCAGAATGGCCCTTGAGCGTGCGGCCGAGCCGCAAGGCCTCGTGGCCCATGCGGCACGCGGCATCGGGGAAGCCGAGGTACCACAGGGTCCACGCCAGATAGGCGGCGACGCGCGGCCGTTCCGCGTCGGGCATGTCGGCCGAGATCTCCAGCGCCTTCTCGAAATAGCCGCGGGCCATCGCGAGCTCGCCGAGATGGAACGACGTCTGGCCGAGCTTGGCGTTCGCCCGCAACAGCAGCGCCTTGTTCGACGCAAGCTCGGCATGATCGGAGATCTCGATGGCCAGCGCGCGCGCCTTGTGCAGCTGGCCGCGCACCACCGAGGTCGTCCAGATGCTGTGCAGCACGCGCACGATCGCCGCCTGGTCGCCGCGCGCGCGGGCGATCGAAAGCGCGCGCTGCAAGATCTCCTCGACCTCGTTCGTCGTATAGCCGCGAGCACCGATGACGGCGATGCCGCGCGGCACCAGCATGCGCAATTCGGCCTTGGACGGATCGTCGTGCTGGGCGAGCGGCAGCATGTCTATCGCCTTGCCGAACAGGCGCGCGGCCTCGATGTAGGCGTTGCCGCTCAGCGCATTGTGCGCGGCAAGCTCGAAGTATCTGGCGCTGCGGTCGTACCTCCGCGCCGCCTCGAAGCGCACCGCAAGCTGGGCGGCGATCTCACCCGCCCTCTTACCGTGCGCCAGTTCCTCGCGCTCCGCGATCCTGCCCTGCCATTCGACGCGGCGAGCCTCGGAGACGCGGCCCAGAAGGCCCTGCTGGTACATGGCGTGCACGAAGGCGTAACGGTTGGCCACGGTACCATCGGGCCAGTCGTGGCTGCCGCGCAAGGCGATGAATTGCTGGCGCTCGGCCAGCCGGTCGCAGATCTCCTCGACGGCGTCGATCGCAAGATCGAGGCCGGCGGCGATGGCGGCGGCGGAGAATTCCGCGCCACTCACCGCCGCGACCTGCAGCACGCGCCGCTCCTCGGCGGCAAGATTCTCGATCTGCTGACCGATCAGGATCTGGACGCTGCCGGGGATGCCAAAGCCGATCTGGGAGACCGGTTCGGCGAGCCTCCAGGCGGCATCGCTGCGCCGGAGCGCGCCATTGCGCACGAGGTCGTCGCTGAGCGCCACGACGAACAGGGGATTTCCGTTGGTGCGCGCATAGAGGAACTGCGAGAGCTCGCTGAGCTCGGCGGGTCCCAGCGCAAAACGGCGCTGCAGGTAAACCGCGACATCGCCCAGGCCGAGGAAGCCAAGCGGCAGCTCCCGGCATTCGCCGTGCAGGGCGATGGCTTCCTTGGCCGCCTGCACGGGATGGCCGCGGGCGCGCGCCTCGGCCGGGCGCCAGGAGCCGACTATCATGAGCCGTGCTGGCTCCGAGCGCCGCGCCAAAAAGGAGATGGCATCGAGCGTCGAGTGGTCGCTCCAATGCAGGTCCTCCAGCCACAGCACGACCGGTCGCGCAGCCGACAGCGCCTCCAGCGCCTGGGCAAGCTCGCGCAGCATGCGCTGCGAAGTGGCGCCCGCGCCGTTCGGCGCCGGCTGGCTGGAGTCGGCAAGCCACGGCATCTGCGCCAGCCAGGTCGGCGCGAAGGATTTCAGGTAGCTCGCGAGCTTGTCGGCGCCGATCTCGGCGCCCAGCCGCTGCATGGCCTCGAAGATCGGCAGGTAGGGTTCGCTGGTGCCGTAGAGCTCGATGCACTGGGCATGGGCCACCGCGGCCCGCACGGGCGCGACTGCCAAGCCGAGAAACGTCCTGACTAGCGTGCTCTTGCCGATGCCGGGTTCGCCGGTGACGAACACGACCTGCCGGTGGCCAGCGCAGGCTTTCTTGAGCGAAGCCTGCAGTAGCGCCAGCTCGTCCTTCCGACCGACGAACTCCTGGACCGCCGGTACGCCCGCCGTCATCTCCAACACGACTTTCTGACCGGTGAGCTCCTCGACCGGGGCGACTATGCGAAAGCCTCGGCGGCGGATAGTGCGGACAAGGCTCTGCTCGGTGCCGTCATCTCCCAGCGCCTGGCGCACCGCCTTGATGCGACTGGAAAGGGCCGCATCCGAGACGATGCGGCCCTTCCAGACGCGCTTGAAGATCTCGTCCTTGGTGACGACGCGATGGCGGTTCTCCAGCAACAGCACCAGCAGGTCGAAAACCTGCGGTTGAACCGCAATGACCTCGTCGTCGCGCCGCAACTCGAAGGCGGTGGTGTCGAGGATGCATCGGTTGATGCGGAAGATCATGCGCTGTTTCTCTTGCGCTGCCCGGCCCTGCAACCGGCGGGGCCAGAATCCAGGTTTTCTCCAGCCAAAATCCATGCAACCGCCAATCGCCCGGACTGGCAAGGGCGCATCTTCGAGGTCTCGAACCCAACCGATGGAGATCGCCATGCTGAGCATCGGCAGCCCCGCCCCCGACTTCGAGGCGGACACCACCGAAGGGCGCATCCGGTTTCATGACTGGATCGGCGACAAATGGGCCGTCCTGTTCTCCCATCCCAAGGATTTCACGCCGGTCTGCACCACCGAGCTTGGCTACATGGCCAAGGTCAAGCCGGAGTTCGACTGGCGCGGCGTCAAGATCATCGGCCTGTCGGTCGATCCGGTGCAGAGCCACAGTGGCTGGGCGCGCGACATCAAGGAGACGCAGGGCTTCGCGCCCAACTATCCCTTGATCGGCGACACCGACCTCAAGGTCTCCAAGCTCTACGGCATGCTGCCGGCTGAGCTCGCGGGCAGCTCCGAAGGCCGCACGCCGATGGACAACCAGACGGTGCGCAACGTCTTCGTCATCGGGCCGGACAAGCTGATCAAGCTGATCCTGGTCTATCCCATGACGACCGGCCGCAACTTTGACGAGGTGCTGCGGGTGATCGATTCGCTGCAGCTGACGGCCCAGCACAAGGTGGCGACGCCGGTGAACTGGCGAGCGGGCGAGGACGTCATCATCGCAGGCTCCGTATCCGACGAAGAGGCGCGCAAGAAGTATCCGGCCGGCTGGCGCGCACCCAAGCCGTACCTACGCATCGTGCCGCAGCCGAAATAACCGGGCGCGCGCCGAGCGCGCTCGGCCCGTGCAAGCTCGAGGCGCCCTGGGCGCGCTGCTGGTACAGGAACATCAGCGCCGATATCTGGAACCGAATTTTCAGTCCCGCCGAATCCGACCAAAACCTCGCCGAATCCGGCATCGTGTCAAGGTTGCTGCCGCCGTCCTGTCACATCTGCTAGACATCATGGAGACCGTCCCTAGCGTTACTCGATTCTAAGCGCGCAGCGTTGGCATCGCGCTTACCGGCCGTGCACAAAGCTCACAATTGGGGCTTGGTGTTCGCGGCTCTGCCGCCAGTGCTCAGCAGACCGATCTGCGGACCAGGGTGGACGGCAGATCACGTGGGGCACGATGCCCTCAGGGAGCGGTAGCATCTTCATGAACTAAACAAGCTTCGGGCGACGGTCGGACGCCTCTACCAGTGCGAGAGGGTGAACTCGATGGGAAGCAGCAAATCCGCCGGAACCATTTCGGTGCCCCAGGGCGGTGGCGCGGTGCAGGGCATCGGCGAGAAATTCACGCCCGACCTGTTCACCGGTACCGGCAATTTCACGGTTCCGATCGCTGTTCCTGGCGGGCGCGGCGGTTTCCAACCGCAACTGGCGCTCACCTACAGCACAGGCCACGGCAACGGCCCATTCGGTCTCGGCTGGCAGCTCAGTCTGCCGTCGATCACGCGCAAGACCTCGCAGGGAGTGCCGCGGTACGACGACGGCAGCGACGTCTTTCTGCTGTCGGGAGCGGAGGATTTGGTGCCGGTCGGGACCGACCCCGGCGGTGCAAGCCGCTATCTGCCGCGGACCGAGGGCCTGTTTGCCCGGGTAAGCCACGTCAACGTTGGGGGCAGCAACTTTTGGGAGGTGCGCAGCAAGGACGGTCTGGTCAGCCGTTACGGCACGGCGCGACCCGACCACGCGGCATCCGATTGGCGCGATCCGGCCGCGATCGCCGATCCGGCTAACCCGGCGCGGGTCTTTACCTGGCAGCTCAGCCTCACGACCGACCCGTTCGGCAATCGCATCGAGTATCTCTATCAGCGCGATGCGCGGTCGTTCGACGGCCCGCATCGCTGGGACCAGCTCTATCTCGCGGAGATCCGCTACGTGGATCACGGCGATCCGCTCGCTCCGCAGTTTCTGGTCGCCGTGAGGTTCAGCTACGCCGATCGCCCCGATCCTTCTTCCGACTATCGCCCCGGTTTCGAGATACGCACCGCCCGGCGCTGCTCGAAGATCGAGGTGCTGACCAATGCCGGCGCCGAAGTGCTCGCGCGCACGTACGAGCTCGACTACCTCGACGAGCAAGACCCGGCAGAAGCGCCGCTGCCGCCCAACGGAGTCTCGTTGCTTTCCCGTGTCCGCGTCGTCGGCCATGACGGCGTCAGAACCGAGGCGCTACCACCGCTCGATTTCTCGTGGACCGCCTTCGAGCCGAGGGGGCGCCGCTTCATCCCGCTGCAGGGGTCCGATTTGCCGGCGCACTCGCTCGCAAGTCCTGATCTCGAGCTGGTCGATCTGTTCGGCAAGGGCACGCCCGACATCCTCGAGATGAACGGCGGCGCGCGTTACTGGCGCAATCTGGGTGACGGTCGGTTCGACCTGCCGCGGCCGATGACCGAAGCCCCGGCAGGGTTGCGGATCGGCGATCCCGGGGTGCAGCTGATCGACGCCAACGGCGACGGGCGGGCTGATCTCCTGGTCACGACGCCGCAGATCGCCGGCTATTTTCCGCTGCGCTTCGGCGGCCTGTGGGACCGCCATTCGTTTCACCGCTACCGCGACGCGCCGAGCTTCGACCTGCGCGACCCCGAGGTGCGCCTGGTCGATCTCGACGGTGATGGCGTCACCGACGCCATCCGTTCGGGTGCCCGCCTCGAATGCTTCTTCAACGATCCGCAGCTGGGCTGGAGCACGGTGCGCGCAGTCGAGCGGCGCACGCTCGAGGTGTTCCCCGACGTCAGCTTCGCCGACCCCCGGATCAAATGGGCCGACATGAATGGCGACGGGCTGCAGGACATCGTCCAAGTCGGCGACGGCGTCGTTTCCTACTGGCCGTCGCTCGGCCGCGGCGACTGGGCGCCGCGCGTGACCATGGCCAACGCACCGCGCCTGCCATTCGGCTACGATCCGCGCCGCATCCTGCTCGGCGATCTCGACGGCGACGGCCTGGCTGATCTCGTCTATGTCGACGACCGCAAGGTGACCTTGTGGATCAACCAGAGCGGCAATCGCTGGAGTGACCCGGTCACCATCGAGGGGACGCCGCCGGTCTCCGATTTCGACGCGATCCGGCTGACCGACCTGCTCGGCACGGGCGTTGCCGGCATCCTGTGGACCTCCGATGCGCTGGTGCGCAGTCGCGATCACCTGTTCTTCCTCGACCTCACCGGCGGCATCAAGCCGTACCTGCTGACGGCGATGGACAACAACATGGGCGCCGAGACGCGGGTGACCTACGCTCCGTCCACCCGCTTCTATCTCGAGGACGAGAAGGACAAGCAGACGCGCTGGACGACTCCCTTGCCGTTTCCCGTCCAGGTAGTCGCCCGCGTCGAGGTCATCGATAGCCTGTCGCGCGGCAAGCTCACGACCGGGTATCGCTATCACCACGGATATTGGGATGGCGCGGAGCGGGAATTCCGCGGCTTCGGCCTGGTCGAGCAGTTCGACAGCGAGAGCTTCGACGACTATCACGGGCCCGCATCGTCGGGCGAGGGTCCAGCCTTTGCGGCGGTCGCGCCTGAGCATTTCTCGCCGCCGACATTGACCCGGACCTGGTTCCACCAGGGCCCGATCGGCGACGAGTTCGGCGACTGGGAGGAGACCGACATCAGCGGGGAAGTGTGGCCGGGTGACGCCCAGGTGCTGGCCCGCCCAACGCAGATGGCGGCCTTCCTGAAGTCTCTGCCCCGGCGGGCGCGACGCGACGCGCTACGCTGCCTGCGCGGCCGCGTGCTGCGCACCGAACTCTACGCGCGCGACGGCTCGCCCCGCCAGGACCGGCCCTATACCGTCACCGAGGCGCTCCATGGCGTCTGCGAGGTGACGGTCGAGAACGGCCGAACCCGGCTGAGCGGCGCGAGCCGACCCGACGATCGCGTGACGGCGGCGGAAGAGGACCTGCCGCTGCGGATCTTCTTCCCGCACACCCTGGCTCAGCGCACGACGCAGTGGGAGCGCGGCGACGATCCGATGTCGCAGTTCACTTTCACCGGCTATTACGGCGACGTGGCGCGCGGCGACTACGACCCCTACGGCCGCCAGCGCTCCGAGATCCGCATCGCAGTGCCGCGCGGACGGCGCTACCTCGAGTCGCTCCCGCCCGGCGCCGTCGCGCCCGAACCGTACCTCGCGACACATGTGCTGACCGATTACGCCGAGCGCGACGACGCAGAGCGCTACATCGTCGACCGCGTCGCGCGAGCCACGAGCTACGAGATAGCCAACGACGGCCGTGCAGCCCTCCTGGAATTGCAGCAGAGGATCGCCAGCAACGCGCTCGACGATCCTGCTCTGATCTTCGCTCAGACACTCAACTTCTACGACGGCGACGTGGCCGCAGCCGATGGCGGCGCGTTTGTCGGCCTGCCGCTCAGCCAGCTCGGCAACTATGGCGCGCTGACCCGCAGGGAGACCCTGATCCTGACCGAGCGGATCATCGAGGATGCCTATCGCAGTGGCGACGCGGTCGCCAACCCGCCAGAGCGTCCGCCCTACCTGACGGCCGACGCCGCACCAGCCTGGACGGGCGAATACCCGCAGGAATTCCGCGACCGGCTGCCACCGCGGGCAGGCTTCATCTACCAGGCGGGCGCCGGCTCGGCCTATGCCGGCGGTTACTACGCCGCAAGCCAACGTACGCGCTACGACTTCCACGCCGATCCGGCCGGCCGCGGCCGCGGGCTGACGCGCGAGTCGCGTGATCCACTGGGGAACAATACGACATCCGACTATGACGCCTTCGACTTCGTTGCCACCAAGGTGACCGATGCCGCCGGATTGGCCATTGCGGCGGACTACGACTACCGTGTCTTCCAGCCCCGGCTCGTCACGAGCCCCAACGGAAACCGCACTCTGGCGAGCTTTACGCCGTTGGGTATGTTGCGGACGTTGGCAGTAATGGGCAAGGAGGGTGACGAAGACGGCGACACCGCCGCGCGGCCCGGCACAATCTATCAATATGATTTTCTCGCCTTCCTCAACGGCCCGCCGGACCAGCGCCAGCCGATTTCGGTGAGGATCGACCGCCGGATCGACCATTTCTGGGATTCTGTCCACGCGGAAAATGCTCGGCGTCAGCAGAATGGTCAACCGCCGCTGACGCCGGCCGAAGTGGAAGCAATGTTTCCATCGGCGCGAGCCGATGGTTTCCCCGAGCTTGCGGCCTTTCCGGACCGCTTCCTGCAGTCACGCCAATACACGGACGGTTTCGGCCGGCTCCTGCAAACGCGGGCGCAAAGCGAGGATCTTCGCTTCGGAGATCCGCAATTTGGCGGCAATCTGTTGCCGCCGGATCAAGGCGCCCCCGATGTGGGTCGGGATCTGGTGGGGCGGCAAAACTTGGATCGGCAGAGGCCCAATGTCATCGTCAGTGGCTGGCAGCGCTACGACAACAAAGGTCAAGTAGTCGAGAAATACCAGCCTTTCTTCGACAGCGGCTGGGACTGCGCGTCGGCACGCGATGATCAACTCGGTCAAAAAGCGGCAATGTTCTACGATGCACGCGGCCGACTCGTCCGCACCGTCAACCCGGACGGCTCTGAGGAGCGAGCCGTCTATGGGACACCGCTCGATCTCGAGGTCCCGGACGAAATCGCGCCGACGCCGTGGGTGTCGTACCGCTACGACGCCAATGACAATGCCGGCCGCACTCATCCCGACGCAGCACGGCGATACCAGCACCATTGGAACACGCCGACCAGTACGCTGGTCGACGCCCTCGGCCGTGCCGTCGAGGTGGTGGAGCGCAACCGGGCAGCGCCTGCACTGGGCGCCCCCCAGCCGGCCATCGAGGAGTATCGGACGACGTCAAGCTATGACATTCGTGGCAATCGGATTGCCGTTTGGGATCCCCTCGATCGTCTGGCATTTGCGTTCGTGCACGATCTCAGCGGTGGCATGGCGAGGGCGTCGAGCGCCGATGGCGGCGCGAAGCGCACGGTGCGGAATGCGACCGGCAACGTCGTCGAGGAGCGCGATAGCAAGGGTGCACTTACTCTACGCGCGTGGGATCGCTTGAATCGTGCCGATCGATTGTGGGCTCGTGACGATGTCAGGGTCCTGCCCACACTCCGCGTGCGCACGGAATATGGCGATGCCGGGGATCCGGCGCAACCGGCGGCTGAACGCGCGGCGAGCCGACAGCGGAACCGCCTTGCGCAGCGGTACCAAGCCTATGACGAGGCCGGTCTGCAAGTCTTCGAGAGGTTCGATTTCAAGGGCAATGGGCTTGAGAAATCGCGCCAGGCAATCAGTGACGCCGCAATCGCCAGCGTGTTTGAGCCTGCGCCACCGAACTGGCAGATCCAGGCGTTTCGGGTGAACTGGCAACCTCCAGCCGGAACAACCCTGGCGCAGCTAGCCGAAGTCCTCCTCGATGCTACTACCTACCGAACGACGCTGACCTACGACGCTCTAAGCAGGGTAACCTCGTTGCAAGTTCCTCAGGACGTGACCGGCGCGCGCCCAATGTTGGCGATGCAATACGATCGGGCCGGCGCCTTGGCGGGCGTTTCACTCGACGGCGCCCCCTATGTTACCCGCGTTGTCCACGATGCCAACGGCCAGCGGACGCTGATCGCTTACGGCAACGGGAAAATGACCCGCTATGCCTATGATGCCCGGAGCCTACGCCTGTCCCGTCTGAGAACGGAAACCTTCGAGAGCCCCATCCCGTCGACGTATCGGCCGGTCGGACCGCCGCTGCAGGACTTTGCTTATGACTATGACCTGGCCGGTAATCTGCTTGGCCTGCACGACCGCACCGGCAGCAGCGGCGTGCCTAACACCCCGCTTGGGAGCGATGCGCTTGATCGTAGCTTCGCCTACGATCCGCTTTATCGCCTGCTTTCCGCCACGGGGCGCGAATGCGATACACCTTCGCCGAACGTACCTTGGGATGACAGCTTTCGTTGCCGAGATCCCAATCGCACAAGGAATTACACGGAGATCTACACTTACGACGCTGCCAGCAATCTGACGCGTCTCAGCCATAGAGCTGATGCCGCCGGGAGCTTCGACAGGCAGCTCGCACCGGTCCTGGGTCGCAACCGATTAGCGGGCCTGACTGTTGCCGGCAATGTCTTCGCCTACGCCTACGACGACTGCGGCAACCTGGTCGACGAGGGGAGCTCGCGCCATTTCGAGTGGGATCACGGGGACCGCATGCGCGTCTATCGGACCCAGACACCCGCTGCCGGCGCAGCACTAGGTGATCCACGGCTCGCCGAGCCTTCCGTCCATGCCCACTATCTTTACGACGAAGGCGGGCGGAGGGTGAAAAAGTTGGTTCGCCGCCAGGGCGGTGGGATCGAGACCACCGTCTATATCGACAGCGCGTTCGAACGCGTCCGCCTAGCCGATGGGCAGGCGAATGACGTGGTGCACCTGACGGACGACCGCAATCGCATTGCGACGCTACGGATCGGTGCCCCCTTCCCAAACGACAATACGCCAGCGACGAAATACCAATTCGGCGATCACCTTGGCAGCAGCAATGTCGTCGTCGACGACGTCGGGGCCACAATCGATCGCGAGGAATACACGCCATATGGCGAGACGAGCTTTGGCAGCGCTGCCCGCAAGCGTTACCGCTACGTCGGCAAAGAAAGGGATGAGGAAAACGGCCTCTACTATCACGGCGCCCGCTACAGCGCGCCCTGGCTGGCGCGATGGGTGAGCTGCGACCCGATTGGGCTGCGAGGCGGCCTCAATCCGTACCGCGCCGTCAGAAGCAATCCCATGACGCGCGTCGACAAGTCGGGTGCGGCCGATACGCCGACACAAGCCGAGACGCTGCCGGATACCATATCACCTGTCGCGACTGGGGGCTCGACAGCGGGCCTGCTCGATTTGCCGGAAGCGCCATATAGCAGCGGGGGCGGACACCACCCCATTCAAGGAGCGATGTTCAGAGGTGTCGGCCAACATGATCCATTCTATTCCAAAGCGCTCGCCATAAGTCAGAAGTCGGACAGCTATCTCACCCCTGAATTGCACAAGTGCCTAAACGAGGCGCAGAGGCAGACCAATCGGGCATTGTGGAGCTCGGTCACGGGCGACGATGTGGTCAGCAGCGAAATCGGTCCTGGCCGCCTGACGATCACGTCGCTGGGTGCTGAGGCCACCCGAGATCGTCTCAACGTTGGCCAAGCGCGATGGACCTATGAAAAGATCAGCTTTTCCCCCAGCTCGATCCTCGGCAAATTCGGGCTGGAAGGCGAGGGACGATTGGCGCCGACGGCGACTCCCTGGTTGGCGGAAACTCAAGCCTATTTTGCGTTACGAGCGATCCAGCCGGCCGAGCTCGCCAACGCCAAGAACCTTGCGACCAACGAAACAGCGTTGAAAACTGCTGCAGCCCAGGCAGAGCAGACACTAGACATCGTAAGTAGAGCCTCGCAGGAGCGGCAGGCGGCCGGATCTAATCCAGTGCGGATTCCCAACGCGCCGCGCGGATCCAGTGTCGCCAGCAGCTTCTTTGACCTAGCCAGTGCGTATCTGATCGTCTCGCAGGCGCTGAACGCTTATTGGGACTCGCGTGACTTCGGCTACATCCGTGTGGGCCCATTCGGCATCGTCACCGATCCCGGCAAGCTGCCTGAGGGGACAGTAGCTCATAGCAGCCTCAGCTCGGGCGGCGGTCTCACCTATCGCAAGATCGGCGGGCACTTCGTGGCCGACCCGATTTGATCGCCGCCCTGCGCGGGCACGCCACCGCAGTCGGGTGACGCCATTGCAGTATTGCCAACCGTAAGAATGGAGACGGGGAGCACAAGGGGATCTTGATCATCCGGCACAGCCAAGGAGGTCGCGATGACAACCGAACCAGGCGAATCCGCGAGCCACGACACGCCGCGCAGCGACGAAGCCGTTCAAAGGACAGGCGCAATCGCAATTCCGCCGCGCCAGGCAGTGCCACAGCCGCCGGTTGTGCGCAAGCTCTTGGCACTTTTGCAGGACCAGGGAACGCAGGCCGCCCTGGTCGGCTTCACCGTCCGCGTGTTCGACCTCGACGCCGGCGATGGGCCAAAGCCGCTCGGCTACGATGTCACCGATGCCCGGGGCCTCTTCACCATCATCTACACGGTACCGCCGGCGGCCGCCGGTAACGGTGACGACGACGATGACGGTGATGATGGCGACAAAGGCGACGGTCAGGCGCAGGGACAGCAGCGCCACTTGCGGCTGAAAGTTTTCGACCGAACGCTACAGCCGGTCGCCGAGATCGACATCGCCGTAGCGCCCGACCAGAAGCCGCCGCTCGTCGTCCGGGTCGCGGTGCCCGCGGCAGCGCTGCCGCCGTCGCCGACGATCGACGACGTCACTGGGCAACTGCACCTGGCGGTGCCGCCCGAGCTCACGGCCTTTTTCGCCGACCACAACCTACACACCCTTGCCGATTTGCGCGCCACGGGCGGGCTCGCCGACATCAATGAGCTTCCGGTGCCCGCCGATGCGCCGATCGTGCGCCGGCTCGACGCCCACGCCAACCTGAACCTGCTGTCGGCCGATTTTGTGCACAACAATCGGCTGATCGACAGGGGCTTCGACAGCATCGTCGCGGTCGCGCGCTCCACCAGGCAGGGCTTCGTGCAAGCAGTGAGCGGCGATCTCGGCGATTTCGGCGCGGCGCAGCTGCAGGTCAAGGCGGCCGCGCAAGCCATCGCGGTCATGAACATCGACAGCGGCCTGCGCGCCGGCCTGGCGAATGGCGGCGTGATTCCCATCAAGATCCCCGATCCGATCATCCTCTATCCGCCGCGCTGCGCCTGCGCCGATTGCGACGCGGCGGTGAGCCCGCTCGCTTATCTCGCCGACCTTCTCGACTATGCGCTGCGGCACCTCACGATCACGGTCGACCCAAACCCACCACAGTCAATCACCCTCGAGTTTCTGACCACAACTTTCCTCCAGCCCTTCCGCGACCTGCCGGCGGCCTGCGCCGAGGTCGACCGGCAGGAACGCCAGGTGCGCCTGTGCATCGAGGTACTGCGCCGCTATCTCGCCGCCAATCCACAGGCGGCGGCGGCCCAGCAGCGCCTCGACGCGGCGGAGCGGGCGTACCGCGAGGGCGCCTACACCGCGCTGTTGACGCGCTTTGGCGCGAGCTATGGCGACATTCGCCTCGCGCGCACCGCCAACGATGCGGCGCGGCAGGCCATCGCCGCCCGGCTGGGAATCGGACTGCAGGCGCCGCGGCCGGATCATCTCGATGCGCTGTTCCTCGACCCGCGAGCGCCCCAGGGCGACGCGCGCGAGATTACAGAGCCCAACCTCGAGCGCCTGCTGGGTCTGGTCGACACCCGCCGCGATCCGCTGTCGGATGGCGCCAAGGAGCACGATGCTCAGGGCCAGATCGCGCGCTGGACCTTCACCGGCGTGCTGTGGAACCGCAACACCGACCCGGACGGCCTGGTGCATCTGCGCGTCAGCCACGCCCTCGCCGACTACAATGTCGAGGTCTTTCGCGACGCCGGACGAGGTGCGGCGGCGCGCGTCGCCCGTGGCATCATCCAGGCGGCGAACGGGCCAGTCGCGCTCGTCGAGGACAACGGCAGCGGTCTCACCGGCCAGGTCATGCTCGACTATCGGGCAGATGACGCGGCCATCACCATCGCGCTGGTCCCGAATCTCCTGAGCTGGCGGCTCGGGCAGCTGCGCAATGTCTGGCGCGACCAGGATTGGCCGGTCGACCGCTTCGACGATGCGTTCCTCCCGGCGGCCGACCGAGAGCCGGTGATCGACCCAGACGTGATCAGTCCCGACGACCTCCGCACACCGGTCGGGAAGCTCAACGCGGCCGCTGCCGACGCCCCGTTCGATGTCTGGCTGCGGCGACGCAGTTGGGTCGACGACCGACTGCGGGCGTTCGCCGCGGTGCGCAAGGCGGACGGCACTCCCGACCTGGCGGCAATGCTGGCGGCGATGACGGTTGCAATCGACTATGCCGGCGCGCGCAAGGCCGCTTGGCCGAACGCCATCGGGCCGGCGGTGCTCGACCAGCTGGCCCGCAGCCTCGCCCAAGGCCAGGATATCGACTCGACGCGGCAGCGAATCCGGGCCGATCTCAACCTGCAGATCGATGCCTTCAGCCGGTTGATGGCGCTGCGGCAGAAGGATCAGGACGCCGCGGCCGACTCGCGCAACCCGCCCGTGACGCTTGCCGAATGGCGCGAGCTCTATTCGCTGCTGACGCAGGCGTGGAAGGCCGCCTTCCTGCCGGAGTGGCGTGGCGAGGAGGCGCCCTTGCTGTTCGGCCCGGCCGACTTCTGGCCGTCGTTGCGCGAGCCGCAACCGGGCGAGTGGCCGCCGCCGTTCCAGCAGCCGCTGATCGATCCCGACCTGCTGGGCCAGGATGAGGTTACGACGACAAGGCCGGGCGACGCCGCGTTGCGCTTGTGGGAAGGACGGCGCGCGGTGCTCGACCAGATCGCAGCCGCTATCGCGGCCGCCCGACAGGGCCAGGGCTTCGATGCCATGCTACGGCAGGCGCTGGGCGACCCGAATCCGGGAGATCCGCTGCCGGCGGATTTCGCTGCGCTCGCCAACGACCTCGCGAGCGGGGACCAAGCCCGCATCGACGCCGCCACGCGACTCATCGAGACGCGGCTGTTCATGACCCGCGACCAGTTCGAGCGGCTGGCACAGCTGCGCGCCAGGGACGCCGCCGGCCAGCCGATCAGCGCCGTGCAGTGGACGGCGGCATACGCCCTGCTGACGAACGCGCGCAAGCTGAAGCAGCTCTACGCGCGCTGGCGCCAGGAGGAAGGCGGGCTGCCGCTGATCGACCCGGAAATCCTCAAGACGGCAGACCTGCCCGACGCGGTGGCCGACGATCCGCCGACCGACCGGTTCCCCTATGCACCCGAGCGCGCGCTTGCGCTGTGGCGGGCCCGCAGCGCGGCGGTCGAGCAGAGGCGGCTCGATCTTCGTGCCGCTCGCGAAGCGAACGGCCTCGATGCGGCGATCCGCGTGGCGCTCGGCGATCCAGGTCCGGGCGATCCGCTGCCGCACAATCTCGACCTGACGGCACTCAATGCCGATCTCACCAGCGGAGTAGCGGCCCGCGCCTCCCAGGCACAAGCGCAGATCACCGCCGACCTCTACATGACAGTGGAGACCTTCGCGCGGCTGATCGCGATCAAACTGCGCAACGACGATCCCAACGCGCTGCGCCAGCCGACCGCTGCCGAGTGGGCAGATGCCTATGCCATTCTCGCCTCGGCGGCAAAAGAGAAGCGCGACTATGCCGGCTGGCGCCAGCAGGAACTGGATCCGCTGACCGGCGTCGACTATTGGCAAGGGCTCAAGGCGACGTTGCCGGCATGGCGGGCCTCGGCCGAGCGGCGCGCCGCGTGGCGCCAAGGGCTGCAAAGCCGCAGCCAGGCGCCGCTGATCGATCCCGACCTGATCGGCCCGGGCGATTTGCGCGACCCAGTCTCGGGGCCCGTCTTCGATATCTGGCTCGCCCGAAGGACCGCGATCGCGGGTTGGCTCGACGGCTTCCGCAATCTGCTGCCCATCGCGCCTGCCCTGACGCGCATCGACAACTTGCTGGCCGAGACCGTGTTCGACGTCCGTGACGCAGCACTGCTGCGCGCCAGGCTGCAATCGATCCGCGAGGCACGCGGCCTCGACTTCCTGCTCGGGCAGTTGTTCGGCGATCCGCCGCCCGATCTCGACGCGCTTGCTGCGGCACTGGCGGCGAACCCGGCGGATGCGCAGGTGCAGATTGCCGAGACGCTCTACCTCACAATCGCGGGGTTCCAACGGCTGATCGAGATCCGTGCGCTCGATCGCGCCGGCCAGGCCGTCACGCCAGTCCAGTGGAACGAGGTCTACAACATCCTGAGGCTGGGAGCGCTGGTGCGCGCCGCCATGTGTGCTGTCGACGCCCGACGACAGGGCGACGACATCACCGCGCGGCTCGGCCAGCTCGGCTTTACATCCGATGCCTTTACCTTTGTCGCGGGGCTCCGTGACGCGGCAGCGCGCCAGGCGCCGCTGCTCGCCGCCGAGTGGGAGGACCTCTATTCGATCCTGGTCCAGGTGCGCAAGGAACGCAGCGCCGCGCAATGGCGCAACCAGGAGGCTCGCGGCATCATTCTCGGGCCCGACCGCTTTCGCATGGCCGGTCCGCCGCCTCTTCAGTTTCCGCCGCCGCCGCCACCGCAGCTTCCTGCCTGGCGGGCATCGGCCACTGATCGCCGGGCCTGGCTCGACCAGCTGCAGGCGCGCATCGACCAGGAAGACGCGGTGCGCACGGCCTACGACCAGACGCTGAGCCAGGCCGAGGCAGATCTTCTGCCCGCCCTGCGCGACGCGCTGCTCCAGGCGACCAACCCTCCCGCCAACCCGCCGCTCTCGAGCCTGCGGGACAAGGCGCGGTGGATCACGAATCACCTGCTGATCGACGCCGAAACCGATGGCTGCGAGCAGACCACCCGCGTTGGCACAGCCATCACCACGATCCAGGATCTGCTGTGGTCGGTGCGCAGCGGGCTCCTGGCCCGAGTCTACCCCGACCTTGCGCTCGACGCCGACGAATTCGACGCCGAGTGGACCTGGATCGGCGGCTACGCCAACTGGCGCGCGGCGATGTTCATCTTTCTCTATCCCGAGAACCTGCTCGTGCCGAGTCTGCGCCATCGCCAGACGTCAGCCTTTGCCGCGCTGGTCGACGGTTTGCGCGCGAACAGCGCCGTGGGGCCGGCGCAGGCGTGCGACGCGGCCATGGTCTACAACGACCATTTCCGCGACATCGCCAATCTGTCGCTGGAAGCGGCCTGCCAAGCGGTAACCCGTCTGCACACCCCGGATTGCCGCTATCGCACCGAGCTGGACGAACGCAGCCTTCTCTATTTCTTCGCCACCGGCGCGAAGACCAAGACGCTCTACTGGTCGACCTTCGACCCCGTCGAAGCCGACGTCAACCACATGCAGCCGGATTTCGCGCAGACATTCTGGGACGCCGTCCCCGGCCTCGATCCTGGCATCCTCGTTCTCGCCGCTGTTCCCTTCGTCGCGGCCGGTGGAGATCGCTTCGTCTACCTGTTCGGGCACGACCGGTCCCAGCAGAAGATCGTTTACGTCAGATACAGTCGTGACGCCCAGGTCTGGGTCGGCTCGCCCGCCACGCTCGATTTCCCGCACAAGGAGGGCGATGCCGTCACGATCGTCGTCAAACAGCGTAGTGACGAAACCGAGCCGCCGCAGGTCGCCGTGCAGGCGAACGGCCGCGTCGTGCTTAATCGGCTGAACTCGGACGGCGACGCCTGGGCCGGTGACAATTGGACCGTCCTGGCGACCGCGGTCCAGGGAATTCCGCCGATCGTCGCCATGGTGGGCATCGACGGCGGTCGCTTCTACCTTTTCGCGCGCACGGGCAACACCGACATCCGGTATCGCTGCTTCGGCAACGCTGGCGATCCATTCTGGCACTTGCTTGGGTCGGCTGACCAAGGCGCGCCCATGCTCGATTGGATTGGAGCATTTGCCTGGCCGCACACCGACAAAGTCTATGCCTTCTGGAATCAAGGCGGGGTCGCCTTCTACCGCCGGCTGCAGGCTTCGGACCAGCCACCGCTCGAGCAAGTCAGCCCCGGGCAGAACCAGGAGAACATCGATCCGCTGACTTGGTCCCTGTCCCTGTTCGACCTCTGGCTGGCGCACGCCAGCGGTGTCCAGTTGGGCACGCTCAACGTCGCCGACGTCGCCGACCTCGGCGGTGGTGGCGGCGTCTACAGCAACGTGCTCGACCTGCTGGGGCGCAGAGGGGCGGCCGCCCTGCCGCCGGGCAAGCTGGCGGAGTTCCTCGACAATTTCGACAAATACATAAAGCATTCCGACGACTGGAGCTTTGCCGACGACCTTCTCCGTGAGGTCAGCGGCTCCCGGATGATTCCCGTGCTGGGCAGCATTCTCAACCAAACCGGGTTGGATCTGCCCGACGGCGCAAAAGGGGCGGCCTTTCTCGTCGATTTGCTGGGAGCGCTGTTCGGCCAGCCGATCGATCCATATTACCAGCCACCCGAGGTCGGCGGCACCGCCGTCTTCGGCCTGGTCGCGGTTGACGCGAGCGCTCCCGACGCAATGCTCCCCGCGCCGCTGCCCGGCGTGCCGCAGGCCGACACGATCCTTGTTGCCTACCAGCGGGACCAGCCTTCGGGCAGCGGGCTGTACTGGGCCGCCTGGACACGCGACCTGGCGAGCGATTTGCTGACTGCGGGCCCCGAGACCGCGGCGACTCCGATTCTGTCGGGCCCGTTCGACATCACCGAGCAATTCACCGCCGCCGCGCTGCAGCTTCGGCGCCAGCAGATCGCTGCTGATTTTCTCCAAAACACACCTGGACCTCAGTCGAACCTCGTCTATCTCGAAGAGGCCTATTACTTCGTGCCGGTGCAGATCGCGCTGCAATTGCAGCAGCGTGGGCAGTACGCTTCGGCGCTCGACTGGTTCCGCTCGGTTTATGACTGGGGCGCGCCCGCAGGGGAGCGGAAGATCTACTATGGGCTCAGCCGCGAGGAGTCCCTGCCGGCTACGTTCGTGCGCGCGCCGGACTGGCTGCTTGACCCGCTCAATCCGCATGCCATCGCCGAGACACGCGCCAACAGCTACACGCGCTTCACCCTGATCTCGCTTATCCGATGCCTGCTGCAATACGCCGATTCCGAATACACCAACGACACTGCCGAGTCGGTTCCTCGGGCGAAAAGACTGTACGAGAGCGTGCTGGACCTCCTGGACGGCGTCGAGCTGCAACAGCGCCTCGGCGCCTGCGACCAGGTGATCGGCGCGCTCGACATCGACGTCGGTGGCCCCGAATGGATTCCGATCATCAATCGGATCAAGGAGATCCTCGTTCCGATCGGTAGCGTGGCGTTCTTGCAGCAGACGGTGAACGCCGTTGCCCGCGCCCTCGATGGCGTGGGCTCGCCACAAGTCCGGTTGCAGCAGGGCCTGGCCCTGGCGCGGGCGGCTGCCGCGCAGGTACCGCCAGCCCCGAGTTTCGGCACGACGCTGGACGGCAAGCCTGCCGCCACCGCGCGCGCGTCGCGGCTGCTGCTCGCCAATCCCTCGATCGCCCACGCCGCGGTCGCCGCCGGGGCGACGGCGGCGCAAGACTTCCAGCAGGCGGTGTCCTTCGTCACCGGAATACCGGGGCCGACTCTGGTGAAAGACCAGCCCCAGCTGCCCTGGCTCGGCGACAGCAAAGCGAATCCACCGGTAGGCGACGGGGGCGGGCCGGTGCTGCCTCCACTCGACGGGGGCATTACACTGCTTGACCCGCTTGATTCGCTGATCCACCTCAAGGGCCGCGGCAAGGGCATCTTCGTGCCGGCGCCTTCGTATGATTTCTGCATACCGCCCAATCCTGTGCTGCAGGCCCTGCGGCTGCGGGCCGAACTCAACCTCTACAAGCTGCGCACCTGTCGCGACATCGCCGGCGTCAAGCGCACGCTCGACCCGTACGCGGCGCCGACCGACACCACCACCGGGCTGCCGCTGATCGGCCCCAGCGGCACCCTGGTGCTCCCCGGCACGGCGACGTTGCGGCCCACGCCATACCGCTACAAGACCCTGATCGATCGCGCCAAGCAGCTCGTGCAGCTCGCGGCCCAGATCGAGGCCGCCATGCTGGCGGCGCTGGAGAAACGCGATGCGGAGTTCTACGCCCAGCTCAAAGCGCGTCAGGACATCAGCCTGACCCAGGCGGGCGTGCGCCTGCAGGATCTTCGCGTGCAGCAGGCGCAGGACGGTGTCAGCTTGGCGACGTTGCAGCAGCAGCGTGCGCAGCTGCAGCAGGATCACTACCAGCAGCTGCTGACCGAGGGACTGTCCAGCCTCGAGAAGGACGCGCTCTCTTTGATGGGCACGGTGGCGACGCTGCAGGTCATCGCCTCGGTGTTCAGCATCACCACAGCCGCCTACTACCTTGCGGCCTCGGTCGCCTCCGGCATATTCCTGGGCCTCGAATCGACGTTGCAGAACATCGGGGCGTCGCTCTCCGCAACCGCGTCGTCGTTTTCGTCATTGGCCGCAGAGGTATCGACCCGCGCATCGATCGCGACGACGCTCGCGAACTACGAGCGGCGGGCCCAGGATTGGGACTTCCAACGCAGCTTGGCGCAGCAGGACGTCACGATCGCGGGGCAGCAGGTGACCATCGCCCAGGACGGGGTCCGGGTGGCCGGGCAGGAGCGCTTGATCGCGCAGATGCAGGCGGACCACGCCCAGGAGACGCTGAACTTCCTGACCCAGAAGTTCACCAACGCCGAACTCTACGATTGGATGAGCAATGTCCTCGGCGGAATCTACGGCTTCTTCCTGCAGCAGGCGACGGCGACCGCGCGGCTTGCCGAGGCGCAACTGGGTTTCGAGCGTCAGGCGACGCCGCCAGCTTTGATCCAGGCGAACTATTGGGACGCGCCCGGGGATTTTGCCGGGCTTACCGGAGAGGCGGCGCAAGCGCCCGACCGCCGCGGCCTGACCGGCTCCGCTCGCCTGCTCCAGGACATCGAGCAGCTCGATCAATACGCGTTCGACACCGACCGGCGCAAGCTGCAGCTGTCCAAGACCCTGTCGCTTGCCCTCTCGGCGCCCGCCGAGTTCCAGCGCTTCCGCGACAGCGGCGTGTTGACCTTCGCCACGCCAATGGAGCTGTTCGATCGCGATTTTCCGGGACACTACCTCCGCATGATCCGGCGCGTGCGGGTGTCGGTCATCGCCCTCATCCCGCCGACGCAAGGGATCCGCGCCACCCTGTCCTCGACGGGCCTTTCGCGCATCGTCGTCGGCGGCGACGTGTTTCAGACCGAGCTCGTACGGCGCGACCCCGAGACGATCGCGTTGAGCGCGCCCCAGAATGCCACCGGGCTCTTCGAGCTCGACCAGCAGTCCGACATGCTCCTGCCGTTCGAGGGGCTCGGCGTCGACACGCAGTGGGAGTTCCGAATGCCGCGAGCGGCCAACCCGTTCGACTTCGGGACGATCGCCGACGTGCTGGTCACCATCGACTACAGCGCGCTCGACAGCGCCGACTACCGCCAGCAGGTGATCCAGGCACTCGACCGGCCGCTGAGTTCCGATCGCCCGTTCAGCTTCCGCAACCAGCTCGCCGACGCCTGGTACGATTTCCACAATCCCGACCAGTCGGCGACGCCAATGACGATCCGGTTCACCGTGAGCCGCGAGGACTTCCCGCCCAATCTCGACGATCTGCGCATCCAGCAGCTCGTGCTGTACTTTGCGCGCGCGCAGGGCAGCACATTCGAAGTCGATGTGAGCCACCTGAGCTTCACGGAAGCCGGCAGTAACAATACAGTTGGTGGGGAAGCGAGCTCGATCGACGGGATCATCAGTACCCGAACCGGCAGCGCCGGCGCATGGACCCCGATTCTCGGCAAGCGACCGTTCGGCCAATTCGAGCTCGCCCTTGCCGACAATCCAGACACCCGCCGCTGGTTCCGCGACGAGCTTGTGGAAGACGTCCTGTTCGTCATCAGTTATAGCGGTCGCCCGCCACCCTGGCCGGCTTGATCAAAGGCCGGATGGCTGTGCGTGCGGAATTCCGATTCGGCGTCGACGCGGGGAACGGACCGCGTAAGATCGCGAGCCGATGACCGATCTGCTTAGGCTGTTACTTGCCCCCCAATGGCCATCGCGGATCATCACTCGGCGGCGTCCGAAAACCCCAGCCTTCCTTGATGATCGACCGACTTCTATCCCACGGTATCCGTCTCTAGGGCCCTGCTCGAATTCCCCTTGTCGTGCGTTACTCGCGGCGCAAGTCTGGAGGCGAGCAAACACGAGGGGCCAATCCTATGGTTCATGTCCGCATTTTGCGTATCACCATCTTGCTCCATCAGGAAAGCTGATCGTGGTTGCACTTGCTTACGTCGATCTTGTGGCCGATCCGTTGTCGGGTCTGAGGGTGGCCGATGTCGAGACGCCGCCGAAACCGACGATTCGCGGGATCCACACTTACATCACGATGAACGATGATGCCGGTGTCTCACGCGAACTGGTCCGCACCTTCACCCGCTATGGGCTCGACACGATCGACCAAGGCCTGAAATGCTATGAGACCGGAACGGCTGACCAGGCTGCAGCCGCCCCAAAGTCCGTCTGGCCTACGAGGTCGAAGCGCAAGAGTCGCACGTCTCAACGCGTGCGACTTGCACGGGCCACGAATTCACAGCATAGGAGCCCCAAAACGTTGGCCAGCTTGAAACGGATGAGTTTGACGAGATGGCGCGCCCGAAGAGATTCGAACTCCTAACCTTCTGATCCGTAGCTAGAAGGCCAGAAATAGCTAACCTGTTGACATTTCGACGCTTCTACCCATCGGGAGTCGCACGCTTGTGGCCACATAATGCGCAGAAATCGGCCCTTTGTTGCACGTCATTCTTTCCTGACGAGGCCCTACTGCCACCAGCCGGTGCAGTATCCTATCCCGTCTGACCGACCGGCATTGCGTGCGCCAAGTCTTCCACCTACGGCTCACCTACGGCCTCGCCTCAGCTTCTTGCTTCCAAGCTCAGCAGCCACTTCCGAAAGTATCTCGGAAGCGGCCTTGCCGTAGCCGCGCACGAGGGCGGCGGGCGAGGCTTGCTCGAGTGGCACCCGCCGAGTAATCGTTCGCTCGAACACCCGGCCCGAGTTGACGGCATCGACGTCGATCAGGATGAACTGCACTCCCATCACGGCCGTGGGGGTCCGGCCCGGGCGGAAATCGCCGTAGAGTTCGGTCACGTTGGCCTCCAGCGTGTAGGTCGCCGGCAGCATGCTGTCGGGCTGCGTGACAGCCTTGAAAGGCCCGGCGCGATCGAGCCAGCTGGCCATTTGGTTGCCCAGCATGGCGCGTGGATCGGCGATGAAGGCCTCGTAGGGATCCGAAACGAACGTCACGTCGTCCGTTCGGTAGACCAGCCCGCTGCCCGCGAACGCAGCGGCGACCCGCACGTTGCCCATGTGAGCGACTTCAGAGCCATGCGTGGCGGATAGCCGTTCCGCGGGCACAGCAGGCTCGACCAGGTAGGTCGTCGCCTGCGGAACGGGCTTGCCGATCGAGCAAGCAGCGAGCAGGAAGGCCACGGTCGAGGTCAGGGCGATGTTCTTGGTGCTCATTTTGATCTCCCGGGAAACTGGACTTTTTCCGGCGGGCCGCCCAGCAGGACGCCGGCGGGGTTACGCTTTAGGTTTTCGGACAAGGTGCGAATGTTGTCGGCGGCGACGCGCAGGTCCTCCACGATGACCCGAACGTCGTAGCGGTTGTCGCGTACGGTCCCATCCAGCCGTGACGCCAGGTCGTCGACATGCCGGACGGTTCGATCCACTTCACCGCTGGCCGCAAGTCGTCGCAGCCGCACGCTGACATCGGCGACGTTGTCGACGGTCTGCTTGAGCCTGGGATCGCCGAGCAGGCCGTCGAGCCGGCCGGAGGCCTCGGCGACGTTCTGCAGGACAACGCCAATCTCCGGCCTGACCAGGATTGCGTCGAGGTGGTTGATGGTCGTGTGGGCGTCCGCGAGGACCAGCGAGGCCTTGGCCGACAGGTCCGCGACGGGCAGCTCCGAAGCCTTGGTGTTCAGAGTCACGAGCAGGGTGTTGACGTTGCCCTCCAGCGCCTTCAGGTCGAGCTTGTCCAAGTTGGCGAGGAAATGCTGGGCATTGGCGATGATCTGGCTGGTGGAACTCGGCGCCGAGGGCACGTACGTGAACTTCGGCTTCCAGTCGAAGGGAAGCGGCGGATATTCCTGCGGGTCGAGGAGATCGAGGCTGAGATACAGCTGGCCGGTGATCCCTGCCATCTGGGTCTGCGCCCGCAAGCCGCCCTTGACCATGTCTCCTGTTTGACCGCGGACGCGTTCGATCCACTCCCGGCTTTGCACGATAGTGACGCGCACCACGATGTAGTCACGGCGTTTGGTGACCGGAACGTCCCATTCGTATTCGGTCAGAGACGGCAGGATCGCAGTGACCTGGCCCAGAGGTACCCCGCGAAAGCGGACGGGCGAACCGACTTCGAGGCCGGCCACCGAGTCGTTGAAATAAGTCTCGAAGGTGTAAGTCGGCTGAAACAGCGAGCGCCCACCCAGAACGAACAGGACGCCGACGAAGAGGGCGAGCGCGGCGAAGACGAAAACGCCGAGGCGGCGGTATCTCACTTCTTCGGTCATGGTCTAGGGGCTCCCGGGATGCACCGCGGTCGGCTGTCGGTTGAAGAACTGCCGCACCCTGGGGTCGGTGCTGCCGTCCCTGAGCTCGGCCGGCTTGCCTTGGGCGATGATGCTGCGCGAGACCGGATCGAGCATGATCGCCCGATCAGCGATCGCGAAGATGCTCTGCAGCTCGTGGGTGACGACCACGAAGGTGAAGCCAAGCGAATCGCGCAAGGTCAGGATCGTGCGATCGAGGTTGGCGGCCGTGATGGGGTCGAGGCCCGCCGACGGCTCGTCCAGCATCAGGATGTCGCAGCCCAGCGCCATGGCGCGGGCGATGCCGGCGCGCTTGAGCATGCCGCCCGACAGTTCGCCCGGCATCAGCGATTCCGCCGATCCCATCTCGACCTGCCGCAGCAGCAGGCGCGCCGTCAGGTTCTTCTCGTCCAGGCCGAGATCGGTGAACTGATCGAGGGGAAAACGCACGTTCTCCAGCACAGTCAGGGAACCGAACAGCGCACCGCTCTGGTACATCACGCCGAGGCTGCGCTGCAGCATTGCCTTGTCACCGGACGAGGCACTGACAATGCTCTTTCCCGCGATACGGATGTCACCCGCCATCGGTCGGTAGAGGCCGATGATGTTCTTCATCAGGCTCGACTTGCCGCTGCCCGAGCCGCCGAGAATCACCAGGATCTCGCCGCGCCTGACGTCGAACGAAGCGTTCTCGAGCAGAACGCGCGAGCCGTAGCCTATGCGCAGCCCGTGCACGCTGATGACGATGGCCGAGCCAGTCGATGTTTCCACGTCGGTTCCTCAGCTGGTGACGATGGTGAAGATGCCGTCGATGACAACGATCATGACGATGCTCGCGACCACGGCGCCGGTCGCCGACAAGCCGACCGACGTGGCGCCCGCCCCCGTCGCCAGGCCGCGCTCGCAGCCGATGGCAGCGATGGTCAGGCCGAAGACGGCCGCCTTGGCGATGCCGATAAGAAAGTCGCTGGCGTCGACCGCGCCGAGCAGCTGGTTGTAGAACTGCAGGAAGTCGATATCGAACGTCGCCATGACCAGTGCGCCACCGAACAGGCCGACGATGTCGGCGAAGACCGTGAGCAGCGGCAGGACCAGGGCGGCGGCGATGAGGCGCGGGAGCACCAGAAAATGGACCGGGTCGAGGCCGAAGGTGGAGATCGCATTGACCTCCTCGTTGACCTTCTGTGTGCCGATTTGTGCGGCGAACGCTGCGCCCGTGCGGCCGGCGAAGACGATCGCGGTCATCAGCGGACCGAGCTCGCGCAGCATGGCCACGCCGACACCGTTCACCACGAATATCACCGCCCCGAACTGCAGCGCGACGCGGCCGATCTCGAAGGCGATGATCAGACCGATCAGAAAGCCGACGAGAAGGACGATGGGCACGGCGTTGGCGCCGGCTTCGGTCGCCACGTCGCTCACCTCGTTCCATCGGATCGCGCCACGCCGCCAGAAAGCGTTCGCGAAGGCCGCAGCGCAATGACCGACGAAAGCCGCGAATCGCGAGGTGTAGGCCACCTGGTCCATTGTCGCGCGACCGAGGTGCTCGAACGCGCCAGCACGCCGTATGCCTTTGATCGACTGCGCCAAGCCCCCGCAGTCCTGATTCTGAATGAGCGAGGCAAACCTGGGCGCCAAATTCTCGACTCGTACCTCCGCGCCAGCCGGACGCTCACGGTGGGTCAGGTCGAAGAGCAAGGCGATACCGACGTCGTCGATGTGTTCGAGATTCGAAGCATCGACTTTTATGGGCGCGCCGGGCCGTCCGGAGAGGATAGCGACAGCCTGCCGCCAGACTGGCGCCGCGTTGTATGCCGTGATCCGCCCCTTCAGGACGATCACGGCCTCGCCTGCGCCGCGAACGGGAGAGTCACCGTTCAAGAAAGTAAGCGGTCCAGCCACTGAAGCTATCCTCTCCAGACGGAGTTTTCAGACTTTGCGCAGCGCGAGGTAAGAACCGATCAGGAAAACCAGACCGACGAAGAGGCCGAGTACGGCGAAGACTCGGGCGAACAGAGTGCCTGCCAGCACCGTCACGACGGCCGCACCGACACGGCCGGCTTCCGCCGCCTGCCTCCCGACTTCGTCTGCCTCGAAGATGCCGCTGAAAATGATCGCCATCAGCAAGGACAGCAGGCCCGTAATCAACAGACCGCGGCCCCATGCATCGCGGCCGCGCGTAGCCGTGACTGCCAGGACGAACACAACCAAGAAGCCTGCAAGCGCCATCCACAATCCAGTCTTGCCGCCGCTCTCGTCGCCGGCCACGGCGCCACCGACCACGACGTGGCACAGCACCGCCGCCACGATACCCATCAGGGTGCCCGCCAAGACCTTCGCGAACATCTCCCTTCCCTCTTTGCTCATCGCGAGCCATTGCGCCGTTGAAGTGAACGGGATCCATCTCTCATCAACACTTCTTCATGAAGCTGGGGTGCTCCCACGAGAGGAAGCACTTGTCGGAGCATGTCCAGAGCAGGCCTTCGCGAACTTCGCCTTCGTGGTCGTAGTGGCCCAGATGGATGACCCCGGCTGACAGAGCGGCTGTCGCCCCGCAGTTGGGGCATGTGGCACGTTCGGCTAGTCTTTCAGAAGGGACGTAGGCAGTGGGGCTCGCGGAGTGCAGCATGATAGCCTCCATCAATAAGTGTGAGGGCGCGTAGGAGATCGGTCCGTGCTTTGTGAAAGTGGAGGCAAGGGCACTGGGTCCCTTGCAATTCGATACTTGTTTTCTTCACACGACTTTCGCGGGACGCCGATTGCTAGGACACGGCTTCCTTGCTTGAAGCAACCGCGATGCCACTGCCCGGTGAAGACTTCCCCGGCAAGGTGCGCAGTACCCGGGCCGTCGGGAACGTCACCTTCATAGACGCCGTCGAACCACTCCATTTCGTTCCAACTATATCGGCCAGGACCTTGGCGCCGTCCCTCGATGTAGTTTCCTTCGAAGCGGTCGATTGGCCTGCCGTGCTCGAACCATTGCACCACACCGCTGCCGACCTTTGCGCCCCCTCGGCAGGCACCCGACCAGGTCGCGGTGTCCTCTGGGGTGGGATGCCAATCCCACATCCGACATCCCAGCTCAGTGTCGCGAAGCCACGTGCCCTGGAGGCACGGAGTGTCCCAATTGATCTGGACAGAGTCGGGCTCGTCTATCCGGCAAGCCATGGGCTCTTGCCCGGTCAAGGTCTCTCCAGCGAACGCGCCGTGCGGAAACGCGAGCAACATGACCAGAGAATGGAGAAGTATGCGCGCCATCATTCGCGACCCCATTTCGCGCGACGGCGATGCTTGGCGATGTAACCGCCGACCAAGACCAGGCCTCCGACGATGCTGAGGCCCCCCGCTGTCACGCAAAAGGCGACACAGGCCAACGGTGCAAGGGCGGGTCCAAGAAACCGAGGTAGCGCGCGTCTCTCGGTCATGATGGCTTCCCGTGGGCTGCGGCGCTTAAGTCCAACTCCAACGCGTCCCAGGTGTCCTGCAGGGACTCGACCAAATCGGCAATGTCGTCGTCCGAATGCAGGGGGGTCGGCGTGAGGCGCAGCCGCTCGGCCCCGCGCGGCACGGTCGGGTAGTTGATCGGCTGCACATAGATGCCGCAGCAATCGAGCAGCAGATCACTGGCCTGCTTGCAGCGCGACGCGTCGCCCACGAGAAGTGGCACAATGTGCGTCGCCGAGGGCATCAGGGGCAGACCCGCTTGGCGCATACGATGCTTGAGCTGTTCCACGCGATCCTGGTGCCGGACCCGCAGTTCGAGATTGCACGAAACGTGGCGAATGCTGGCAAGTGCGGCCGCCGCGATCGCGGGTGGCATCGACGTCGAGAAGATGAAGCCCGCTCCAAAAGAGCGAATGAAGTCGACGGTTGCTGCGCTCGAGGCGATGTATCCGCCGATTACGCCGAAGGCCTTGGCGAGCGTGCCCTGGACGATGTCGACCTCTTCCAGTGCACCGTCGCGCTCGGCAATGCCAGCGCCGCGCGCGCCGTACATGCCGACGGCATGTACTTCGTCCAGATAGGTCATTGCCCCATAACGATGAGAGACCTCGCAGATTCGGCCAATAGGGGCGACGTCGCCGTCCATCGAATACACCGATTCGAACGCGACGACCTTGGGCGTCGCGGGGTCGGCGGCAGCCAGCAGCTCCTCGAGGTGGTCGAGATCGTTGTGGCGAAAGATTCGACGGACGGCGCCCGAATGGCGGATTCCGGCAATCATGGACGCGTGGTTCAATGCGTCGGAGTAGATTTCGCACCCGGGCAGCGAGGCGCCCAAGGTCTGCAACGTGGTTTCGTTGGCGACGTAGCCTGACGTAAAGACCAGGGCGGCTTCCTTGCCGTGCAATTTCGCGAGCTCGCGTTCCAGGGCGACATGGGTGATGTTGGTTCCCGAGATGTTGCGGGTGCCGCCTGCGCCCGATCCCTGGGCGCTCACGGCGGCCTGCATGGCGTCCAGCACGACCGGATGCTGGCCCATGCCGAGATAGTCGTTGCTGCACCACACAGTGACGTCACGAGGCGGCTGCCCCGGTCGATGCAGGCGAGCTTTGGGGAAGGCACCGACGATACGTTCTAGCTCGGCGAAGTGGCGGTAACGTCCGTCTTTGCGCAACGCGTCGAGCCGGCTGGCGAAGAAGCCCTCATAGTCGATGCCGACACGAGGATTCAGGCCAGTCGAGTGAAGCAGTCTCGGCTCGTGGACTTCTACGGTGCGGTGATTCCATAACAACGTCATGGCGCACTCCCTGCTGGCATCGATTCCGCTTACAATTCGATACTTATGTTCTTCAGACCTGAACTCGAAGTCGTCTGGGTGCGGGGAGTTTGCGTCTCTGGAGCAGCGAGGGCGAATTAAGCGTTGTGAAGAAATGTCAAAGTCCGTTTACGCGCCCATGGCTTCGACGACTTCATCCGTCGACACGACGGCATGGGCGAGGAACCGGTAGTTAGTCATCGCGGCCTGATAGCCATCACCCCAAACAGGATGCCGAGGACCGGCGGTCGCATCTTTTACAACGGCGATCTCGAAGCCCTGCTCAAGCAACTCACGCAAGTGAGACTCGACGCACATGTTTGCCAGCATGCCGCCAAGAATGACTTTGCTAATCTTGCGCTTTCGAAGCTGGAGAACCAGGTCGTTGGTTTGCGGCCCAAACACCTTGTGCGGACTCACGACGATAGTCTTGCCGTCCTCGATGTATGGCTTGAAACGATCAAGCCAATCAGCTCCAGAGTTTGTAAAACCTTCCAGAGTCAGAGGCCCCATTCGTGCGAACGTATGGGTACTGAACTCGTCCGTCTCGAGGGGACCATTGAACGCCCAGGCGCTGTCCGCGGGATAAAAATAGTGTGGCGAGATGAACACCAAGTATCCTTTTATCTTCGCGGCCTTGAAGATGCGCTCCATGTTTTCGACGGTATGGTTTTCCGTGACGCTCGCACCGACTGCTCCCCAATTCGCTCCCTTTTCGCTTAGCACGTCGATTTGCGGATCTATGAACACGACAGCGGTATCGGTCACGGTCGTCTTGAGGGTCTGGTCATTCTTGGTCATCTAGACCTTCCAATGCCGTTTTGGATTGCTGCGGAGACACATTGTGGCGGTGCGTCAAAGATTGTTTGGCGGCTTGGTCATGCCTGGCGCGAGGCCTGGATTGATCTGCTCCGGCGACATGCCGTCGGTCTCTGCCTCAACGGGGAGCGACGTCTTCTTCCCATGCTCCGTCGTGACGGCTGGAATGCATCCTGCCTTAGCTGGCGGACCGTTGAAGATATCGGAGAGCCGAGTGACGACGTTCGCCAGTAGGTCATCAAACCCGGTCCGGCGGTCGGCGTCGGCCGACGCTAGGACCGTTACCGTCGCCGTCATGCCGGAAACGAGCGGGATCCCCGCCGGCACGTTGTCTATGGCAATTCGCACGGGGATGCGCTGCGCAAGCCGCACCCAGGTATAGACGGCGTCGACATTGGGCAGTCCCTGCGCTCCGTCCGATGCGTTCGACACTCCGATGCCTCGTGTGACCGTGGCGACATGCCCTGTGATTGGCTCCGCATAGCCCATCAGCTTGGCCTGGACGCGATCGCCGACGCAGACTCGCGCCATCTTGGTCTCCTCGAAGTAGCCATCGACCCAGTAGCTGTCGGTATCGATCACGGAAACATTGGTCGTTCCCTCGTGGGCATAGTCGCCGACGCGCATCAGGAGGTTGGTGACGTAGCCGTTCACCGGGCTGCGCACCTTCGTTCGCCTGAGGTTGATTTCGGCTTGGGCGAGCTGCTGCTGCATCGCCTCGAAAGCGGCCCTGGCCTGCACGGCCGTGCCGGCGAACACCTGCTGCTCTTCGACGGTAGTGGCAAGGGGTGACAGATGCTGACGGCGATCGGACTGCACTTCCTTGACCTGTCGATCGGCCGCCTTCTGTTGCAGCTGAGCCCGGTTCGAACGTACGGCAACCTCGAAGTCGAATGGGTCGATCACATACAGAACGTCACCCTTGTGGACGAACTGATTGTCGGCCACGCGCAGTTCCACGATCTTTCCCGATACTTCCGGCGCCACGCGGGCAACCTGCACGCGTACTCGACCGTCGCGCGTCCAAGGCGCGGTCACGTAGTAGTCCCACGTGACGAGCGCCATGGCGACGGCAACAAGCATGATCGCGAGAGTCGCCAGTCGCCGCGCCCATGGCAGCAAGAATCTGGGTGTCAGAGTGAGGAGTCGTCGACTCGCCCGAAGCAGAAAGGCAGTGGCGCGGATCGGGAACTCTGACGGATGGCGTGTCCTTGCAAGTGCAACGTGCTTGTCGCTCACCAAGTGGGCCTGATAACTCGACACGGGGCGCCTCATCAGAACAGAACCGTCATCAGGCCCAGTATCGTCACATAGACGCTGAGCTCGGCGATCGAGGGATGGCTGAACAGCTTGGAGAAGTGAACGGCATGCAGGACCGGCCTCAACACCATGAAGATCACCAGTGCCGCGACGGCGTAGCTGACCAGAGGGGCGAACAAGACACCGCCAACGACCAGCTCGGGAAAGGGGTGGGTCATGGCTTCGCCTCCAACCGACGCAGTCCTGCCTGGTCGAACAGATCGAGCGCCTCTTCCAGAACGACAGCTGGAGCTCCCGTTGCGGCGATCTGTCCGATCCGCACAGCGTCGCGGAACATTGCTTCTTCGGGGGAATAGCCCTGCCTCAGCCACGATTGCCATTGCTCGAACTCGCGGCGGGCGGACGCCATCAGCCACTGGCGACGGCGCTCATCCGACACGGGTGGTATGAGAAGCTGTGCCGCGAGCAAGAGGGCGGCCCCCAGGCAGGAGAACAGGGACGTATCGAGGAAGGATTGCGGATCGTAGCTTTGCGGATTGCTCGGTTGGAGAATGACAAGCATGAAGATCAGCAACTGCCGCCCCACGCCGGCCAACCGCGGATTGGCGAGAGTCGTCAGCAGTGCTGCGCCAATCATGAAAGGAGCGAGGGCCAGCGCCAGCAGCTCGAACTCGGTAACGCCGTCGAGCACCAGGAATTCGAGCACGCCGACAAGCGCGGCCGCGACCGGGAGGACGACCACCGCCAGTTCGGTGAATCCTCGGGGATTGGGCGTAGTCGCGCCCAAGCCGACGAGGATGATGACGACGCCAAGCGACGCCGCCGCGGCAGGCCAACCGGCCAACACGTAGACGACCGATGACAAGCCGATCCACAGCGCAGCCCGTGCACCGGCATGAGCGGCCAAGCGCTGACTGCGATAGTAGGGAATCCGCCAGGTTTGCGTCGGCCAGTCGCCGGCTTTCAGCGCTTCGAGCCCGTCAAGGACTTGGGCGTCGCGCTGCCAGAACGCGTGCGACTGCGCAGTGCGCGCCGCATGGATTTGTGCAACCAGCGCCACGGCCGCGCTGCGGGCGGCGGCGGTCCTCTGCCTGCCGCTGCTCGACTCAGGCGCGAGCGTCGTGATGTCGGGATGCAACGCCGCGATATCGCGCAGCAATGCCACAGCGTCAGCGGGATCGGCGGCCTGGCGGTGCAGGATCGTGCGACCATAGTCGCGAACCCGGCGATGAAGTGCGGCGAACTGTTGGGCCAAGCCGTGGTGCCTGTCCGGTGCGGCAAACAGGTCATTCACGACGGCGAGGGCCACGATGCCGACGGTGATCGCGGCGCCGCGCGCCATCGAGGCTTCGAAAACGGTATTCGGCGCGTCGATCTGATCGACCGCCATGAGCGCCACGGAGTAGCCCGAGAGCACCGCTGCATAAGCGCGGTTGCCGTCCGCCAGCGCCGCCGCATAGACGCAGAGGCCGATCCAGGCGGCGAAGGCGAACAGCAGCAGGTCCCTGGTCTGCGAGAAGGCGCCGACCAGCGCGATAGAGGCCGCGGCGCCGACGACCGTGGCGAGGAAGCGGAAGCCCGCCTTCTCCAGCGCCTGCCCGCGCGTCGGGGCAGCAAGAATGGCGACACAGACGGCGGCCGAGGACGCCGCCTCCAGCTGCAGCCAGAAGGCGGCGT
>JAFAKN010000200.1 GCA_019235415.1 Alphaproteobacteria bacterium | reverse complement strand
CTCCCACCCACCCATCAGCAGTGTTGTCGCGACCGCCAGTACTACATGGGGCTAATCGAGCTGAGCGCTGAGACGCCGGGAGCGGATCTGGTACAGGCTCGCGGGCGAATGACGGATTTCGAAAACGAGAGAGCCGCGCAAGCCCGGAACGTTGCGGCATCAGATAGCAAATCCCTAACCTGCTTGGGCGTCCCGCTTCGCTACGACCTTCGCCGCCTTACGCTCGCTCTTCCAGAAATCTCGCTTGGTCCAGCGCAGACGCTTCCACCGCGAGCCGCGGCGGGGGTGCCTTCACGGTGGCCATGATCGTGTCCCCTACATCGAAGACAGGCGCATGCCACCTCGTCCGGCAATGGCCCTTTCTCAAAAAATGAGGATCTGCAAAGCCAGGCTGGCCCGCTTCAACGCGGCGGATCGAGCGGCTTGACGGTGCGCATGCCCGGCGGGGCGAAGTCCACGACGCCGAAAGCCTCGTCCGTCGTCGGGCCGCTGAACCTCACGATCAGCATGGGCGAACCCTCGTGAAAAAACCCACCGCTGATCGACTCGGAGTCCCCTGCCCGATACGGCCCGGCCAGCACCTTGCCATCCCAGGCGAGGTGGCGGGACTGTCGGTCGTCGTCTTCGACGGCGATGACGCTCTGGCCATCGGGCGCAACCACGATGCGCCCGACACCCCCGAGATCGGCGGCCTTGAAGAATGGCCCCTGTGGAACGCCATCGCGGGAGAGGCGCCCGACGGTGCCGTCGGCGAGGCCAACGGCGAAGCCGCTGCCGTCGGGCAGCGGTGCCACGCTCGCCGCCGCCAGATCGATCCGGCGGACACTCTTGTCCGCCGGGTCGATCAGCCACACGGCCGCTCCTTCCTCGGCGACCGCGATCGCATCGCCCTTGGTCGATACGGCGAGACTGGAGAGCCGACGACCCGGAGCCTGCTCCCCCGCCCTGAGAGCAATCCTGTCGGCCTCGCCACCCGCATGCGGCCAGCTGAGCACAGTCTGGTTCGGTCCCTCGGCGGCGAGCCGACTGCCGTCTCCGGCGACGGCAACCAACGACCCGCTTTGTCGCGGGAGTGCCGCAACCCAGGCGCGGGCGCGCAGCCCCTCGATCACGCCCAGGTCGTCCGAACCCAGGGCTGCCAGCGTGTCGCCATCGGCCGACAGGGCGACAAGGCCGTTCCGGTCGGGCAGCCCGGACTGGACGCGGCGCAGGAAATTTCCGTCCTTTGTGTAGAGGTCGACCCAGCCACCGCGCTCGGCGGCCACGATCAGCTCGTCTTGCGCTCCCGCCGCCGCCGCGCCGAGGATGTAATTGTCGAGCCCGACGGGGTTGGTCAGCCGCTTGCCGTCGAGCGACCACAGCGCGATGCGTTCGTCCGCCCGGAGAGCGACCTCGCGTCCGCCGCCCAGCGGCGTGCACCCCCCGACGGATACACCCGGGTCGCCGAAAGGCGTGGCGTCGAGCGATTTCAGGCGCACCAGCACCGGCGCCTCCATGCCGTACAGGATCGCCGCGTCGCCGCCATCGACAAACTCGATCAGGCTCGCGCCGAAATTGAAGTCGTTCTCGGCACCGGCCGGCTTCACGCGATGGCCGTCCGAATCGAAAATCGTGGTGAACATCGGGCCGGCACCCCAGCCGACCGCGAACCGGTCGTCGCGCGGCGACCACGTCAACAGGAAGAGAGAACCATTGGGGTAGTCCGCCGGCTGCAAGTCGCCGTTCAGGGTCTTGAGATCGACGGTGCGCTGCACCGTGCCGTCGTTGGAGAGCCAGGTCGCCTGCCAATCGTCCACGATGACCACCAGGCCGCCGTCCGGCCGGAACGCAAAGGTGAACTGCCGGTCGGCCGAGACACCGATCTCCTTCAGCCGTGCCAGCCGTCTCGCATTGCCGGTTCCCTCGACCGCCAGCAGGGCCAGCCAGCCGTGTTCGCTGCTGACGGCAACCCGATCCCCCCTGGGCGATAGCGCCATGGCCATGATGGCACCGACCGGGCTGCGCATCGGCCCGCCAAGGTCGTCGCCCGCATGGTCGAGCAGCGACAGATAGGTGACGGGAACGCCGGCGCCGTCGTCGCGCGTGGTGCTGTAGACGATGAACGCCCCGTCGGGCGCCACCGCGAAATTCTCGACCCCCGGCGGCCCGAACGGCACGAGCGAAAGCGTCGCCGCGGCGCGATCGAAATGGGTCCGCAAAAGTCGCTTCTCCACATACGTGCTGTAGAGGGCGATCACGTCGCCGTTTGCCGCGGCCGCGACACGCGCTTCCTGGGCCGCGGCCTGCGCCACGAACAGCAACAGGCCGAGCGCGGCGATCAAACGGTAGAGCGGGTTCACGCCGAGCATGGATCCGACAGAAGTCTAGTTCGCGGCCGACGGCGAATGAACCATCATGAGGGTATTTGCTCGTCACCGCACCTTACTTGATTGTTCGCGCCCTGCGTCGACCCGGCCGGTAGCGAAAGGCTGCGTCGATATCGTAGATTCATCTGGCTCCCGCGACTCCGCCGGTTCTATGCTCGCCGGACACGGCGGGGAGCTTGGAGGGCCTGTGTTCACCATGTCGCGGGCGAAGTAGGAATGGGTGACACTGTCGCCGTCCGTTCTCCAGACGACCAGTTGGCACTCGCCTCCGGGGCGCTCGTCGGACGCTACGTCGTCACGTCCGTGCTGGGGCAGGGCAGCTTCGGCATCACCTATCTTGCCCGCGATGGCCAGCTCGGCCGTGATGTCGCCATCAAGGAGTACCTGCCGACGGTGTTCGCCGTCCGGCGCGGCGACGGGACCGTCGTCCCGAACTCGACCAAGTCCGCCGCCGAGTTCGCCTGGGGCCGCCAGCGTTTCATCGAAGAAGGGCGAACCCTGGCCGGCTTCCGTCGCATGCCCGGCATGGTCCACGTCTACGACCTGGTCGAGGACCATGGGACCGCCTACATCGTCATGGAGCTGGTCAACGGCTCGACCCTGGAGAAGAAGCTCGACCACGACGGCCAGCTTTCGCCCCAGGAGGTCAACCGCCTGCTGCCGGTCCTGCTCGACGTGCTGTCCGCCGTGCACCAGGCGGGCTTCGTGCATCGCGATATCAAGCCCGAGAACATCCTGCTGGACAGGGAGGGAAACCCCACCCTGATCGATTTCGGCGCGGCACGGGCGGCGATGGCTGCGCGCACCACCGCCATGACGGCGGTGTATACGCCGGGCTACGCGGCCATCGAACAGTTCGCCGACGGCGAGCAAGGACCCTGGACCGACATCTACGGGCTTTCGGCCACGCTCTATCGCGCCATTTCAGGCCGCCTGCCGCCAAGATCCGTGGGACGGGCGTTGGAGGACAGTTACCGACCCCTGGCCGAGCTGAAACCCGCGGGCTTCCCGATCCCGCTGCTCCGCGGCATCGACCGCGGGCTCGCCGTACGGGCGGCCGACCGGCCGCAAACCATCGAGCAGTGGCGCAGCGCCCTGTTTTCCACCGAGCCGCCGGCCGATGCAGGGGCGGGTGCGCCGGCGGTGGGCCGGCGGCGGCGGACGATGGTGTATGCAAGCGTCGGCGCGCTGGCCGTGCTTGCCGCCGCCGGAGCCGCCCTGCTCCTGCAGCAGACCGACCTTTCCGCATCGCTTCAGGAAGCCGCAGGCGGGGGATCGAGCCCGGCATTGGCAGACCGAGGACCGGGCGGAGCCGAACAGGCGCGGCCGACACAAACGGAAGCAGCTCCCAGTACCGAAGCCGAAGTGGTGGCAAAGCCCGAAGTTGCCGCTCCGCGCGCCGAGGCTGAGGACCTTGCTGAAGCGGACTCCGCCTTCAAGCGCGGCGACTATGCGACCGTACGTCGGCTCATGAAGCCGTTGGCCGACGCCGGGAACGCAAAGGCGCAGAACTACCTGGGCGTATTGTACGACGATGGGATGGGTGTGCCGCGGGACGATGCCCAGGCTGTGGCCTGGTACCGCAAGGCTGCCGACCAGGGAAACGCCGCCGCCCAGTACAACCTCGGCAGGCTCTACGACAACGGTCATGGCGTGCCTCAGGACGATGCACAGGCCGTAGCGTGGTACCGCAAGGCTGCCGACCAGGGCGACGTCCGCGCGCAGACCAGCCTGGGGGCTGCGTACGACTCAGGTCGCGGCGTGGCGCGGGACTTGGCGCAAGCGGCCAAATGGTATCGCAGGGCGGCCGATCAGGACCATCCGGCAGCCGAGCTCATTCTCGGCAGCCTGCACGCCGCCGGCCGAGGAATGCCGCAGGATTACGGGCAGGCCGTCGAATGGTTTCGCAGGGCTGCCGCTCATGGAAGCGCGCCGGCCGAGTTCAATCTCGGCTACCTGTACAGCGTGGGCCGGGGCGTGCCGCAGGATTACGACGAGGCCGTCGCCTGGTATCGCAAGGCTGCCGACCACGACTCTCCCAGCGCGCAGACCAACCTCGGTGCCGCGTACGAAGCAGGCCGAGGCGTGCCGCAGGACTTCGCGCAGGCGGCCGGCTGGTACCGCAAGGCCGCCGATCAAGGAAACGCCGTGGCCCAGTACAATCTCGGCAAGCTGTACGACAGCGGTCGAGGGGTGCCGCAGGACTACCGTCAGGCCCTGGCATGGTACCGCAAGGCTGCCGCCCAGGACTACGGCCCCGCTGGGGCCAGCGTCGGTTACGCCTACGACGTCGGCCGCGGCGTGTCCCAGGATCCCGCGCAAGCGGCCAACTGGTATCGCAAGGCTGTCGACGACGGAAGCGTCGACGCTCTTTACGCCCTCGGCCTGTTGTACCAGCAGGGCCGGGGCGTACCGCGCGATTTCGTTCAGGCCGACAGGTGGATCGGCTTGGCGATCGAGCAGTATGCGCCCGCCGACAAGGACAAACGTGAGCGGGCTGTTCAGGCGCGCCAAGACATCGAACGTAAGATGACTCCGGCGCAGATCGAACAGGCGCAGAAGCTCGTGCGCGAATCGAAGCCGGCAGCCCAATGATCGGTGAGGCGTGACCACGCCAGCCCTGGTAGGATCACGGCCATGAAAATCTGGTTCGTGATGCGCCAGGAGCGGCACCGTGCAGCCGCTCCGCCTCGGCGCCTTTGCGGCGCTGCGCTGCCCGTTCTGTCGCGCTGATCTCGCGGTCGCGGGCCGCGCCTTGCGCTGCCCGCGCCGGCATAGCTTCGACCTGGCGCGCAGCGGCTACGTCAACCTGGCCGTCGATCACGGCCCTCGCCGCGCCGCCGGTGGCGATACGCGCGCGCAGCTGCAGCGGCGCAGCGCGGTGCTCGACGCAGGCCTGTTCGACTTCATGGCCGACGCCATCGTCGCCGCGGTCGCGCCGTTCTCAGCAGCGTCGCCGCTGGTGCTCGATGCCGGATGTGGCACGGGCCATCATCTCGCGCGCGTCGCCGCCGGACTGGACAAATCTTGCCGTGGTCTCGGTCTCGACATCTCGCGCGCTGCCACCGACATCGGCGCGCGGCGTTTCGACAACATTGCCTTCGCCGTCGCCGACGTCTGGTCGGACTGGCCGATCCGCGGCGCCGTGGCCGATCTCGTGCTGAGCGTCTTTGCTCCCAAGAACTTTGGCGAAGCGGCGCGTTGTCTACGCCCGGGCGGCATGATCGCGCTTGCCTATCCCGGGCCCGATCATCTGATCGGTCTGCGCGCGACGCTGCCGCTGCTCAACCTGCCGGCGGACAAAGCGCGCCACTATCGCGATCGCTTGCGGCCATGGTTCGCGATCCTGTCGCACGCGCGCCTGCGGCGAAGAGTGGAGGTCGACGCCTCCCTCGCGCGCGACCTGGTCCTCATGGGTCCCAACGCGCGGCACTTGTCTACCGACGACGCTGCGGTGCACGACGCAATGCTGCCCGTCACGCTCGATGTCGAGCTGATCATGGCGCGCAAGTCTTGGCCCGATCAGACCGCTTGCGGCTCAACCTCGCGTGGATCGTCGACGTCCAGCCGGATGTGATCGGTGGGCCGAGGCGTGGCGGTCATCACGGTCACGCCGTCCGGCGATCGGAAACGGTGCCATGCTCCCTGGGGAACGATTGCAACCGTTCCGGCGCGGACGGAAATGGATTGCGGCGGCCCGTCGCCAGACACGATGTCGAGGGTCGCGCTCCCGTCCAGGATATGCACGAGCTCGTCGCCCTGCAGGTGCCGTTCCCAGGCCCCTTTGCCGGAAAACTTGCTGGTGAAGAGGGCGCCGTCGCGATAGGGCGCCAACTGCGCGGAACTGCCCACTCGATCGGCGCTCGTCGTCTGCGGCGTGCGGCCGCGCAACATCGTCAATTTGGCCAGCTCCGCGGTCAGATCGATGACGGTCGTCATACTCTTTCCCTCTCTGTCGATAAGACCTCGATAAAGCGACAATACCGTCAATTCGGCAGCTGTGGCATCACTGCCGCGGTGGCGTCGGGGCATCGCCCCTGCCCTTTGCCTTTTGCCCGCACCTGTTGTACAAAGCTCACCATGTCGCGACGCGCCATTACCGTCCTCGTCAAAAAAGCCGACACCAAAGGTGGGACGGAAGGGGTTTGCGCGCGATAAACGCCAGCTAGCCAAGCGACCTTCAAGGCCCCGCCGATCGGACGGGGCCTTCGCTTTCTCAGGCACCCGTCTCCGGCACCAACAGGAGACAGTGTCATGCCATCAGAATCATCAGGAGAAGATCAACCGCAACAGCCGCTCGCCGTCGGCATCGTCGGCGCCACCGGCCTCGTGGGCGAGATGATGCGCGGCATCCTCGCCGAGCGCGGCTTTCCCGTGAGCGACTTGCGCCTGTTCGCGTCGGCCCGCTCGGCCGGCAAGCGGCGCAGCTGGCAGGACGGCGAGGTCGTCGTCGAGGACGCCGCCACCGCCGACTATCGCGGCCTCGACGTGGTGTTCTTCTCGGCCGGCGCCACCGCCTCGCGCGCGCTGGCGCCCAAGGTCGCCGCGGCCGGCGCGGTGGTGATCGACAATTCGTCGGCCTGGCGCGGCGATCCGCAGGTGCCGCTGGTGGTCGCCGAGGTCAATCCGCAGGCGCTCGGCCGCATCCCCAGGGGCATCGTCGCCAACCCCAACTGCACGGCGATGGCCGCGATGCCGGTGCTGAAGCCGCTGCATGACGCTGCCGGCCTGCGCCGCATCGTCGCCAGCGCCTACCTCGCGGTGTCGGGCGCCGGCCTGGCCGGAGTCGGCGAGCTCGAAAGCCAGGTGCTGGCTGTCGGCGCCGGCGCGACTGCATTGGCGCGCGACGGCGCGGCGCTCAGCTTCCCCGCGGGCAACAAGTGGCCGGTGCCGATCGCCTACAACGTCGTGCCGTTCAACTACCGCCTGGTCGAGCACGGCTACACCGACGAGGAGGTCAAGCTGCGCGACGAGAGCCGCAAGATCCTGGGCATTCCCGAGCTGCTTGTGTCGGCGACCTGCGTGCGCGTGCCGGTGTTCACCGGCCATTCGGTGTCGCTGAACGTCGCGTTCGCGCGCGCGCTGCCGGTGCCGCGCGCCCTCGAGATTTTGCGCGCCGCGCCGGGCGTGCGGCTGTGCGACGTGCCCAATCCACTCGAGGCGACCGGCCGCGACGAGGTGCTGGTCGGCCGCGTCCGCCCCGACCCGACCGTCGAGCACGGGCTCGCCCTGTTCCTGAGCGGCGACAACTTGCGCAAGGGCGCGGCGCTCAACGCCGTGCAGATCGCCGAACGACTGCCGCT
>JAFAKN010000413.1 GCA_019235415.1 Alphaproteobacteria bacterium | reverse complement strand
ACCACGTCCTTCTTGTGCTCGACCAGGCGCTTGGCCTTCTCGATCACCATCTCGGCGACCGCGACGTGGCGGCTCGCCGGCTCGTCGAAGGTCGAGCTCACGACCTCGCCCTTCACCGTGCGCTGCATGTCGGTCACTTCCTCCGGCCGCTCGTCGACGAGCAGGACCATGAGGAAGACCTCGGGATTGTTGGCGGTGATGGCGTGCGCGATGTTCTGCATAAGCACCGTCTTGCCGGTGCGCGGCGGCGAGACGATCAGGGCGCGCTGGCCCTTGCCAATCGGCGCGATGAGGTCGATCACGCGGCTCGAGATGTCGAGCTGCTGCTGCGGCGTGCTGGTCGAGGCCTTCTTGGTGAGCGTCCCGGTGCGCCGGGCGGTGCTGACGCGACCTGAGGACGTGGCGCGCGAACTCGACTGCTCCTCGGAGATGGTCGGCGCCATGACGCCGGCACCCTCCATTTCGAGCTTCAGCTTCTCGTCGGGATAGAGCGGGGTGAGCGAATCGAAGTTGATGCGATGGCGCAGCGCGTCGGGATCGTCGAAGTTGATCTTGTTGATCTGCACCAGGGCGAAGTAGCGCTCGCCGTCCTTGGGCGCGCGGATCTCGCCTTCGACCGTATCGCCGGTGCGCAGGCCGAACCGGCGGATCTGGGTCGGGCTGACATAGATGTCGTCGGCGCCCGGCAGGTAGTTGGCTTCCATCGAGCGCAGGTAGCCGAAGCCGTCGGGCAACACCTCGATGGTGCCGTGGCCGAAGATCGCCTGTTCGTCGGCGGCGAGCTTCTGGAGGATGGCGAACATCAGCTCCTGGCGGCGCATCATGGCGGCGCCTTCGACGCCCTGCTCCTCGGCAAAAGCCAGGAGCTCGGGCGGTTTCTTCATCTTGAGGTCTTGGAGGTTCATGAGTCTTCAGTCTGGGAAAGGATGACGCGCATCGAAACCGCGAGTACGCGGTAATCGTAAAATGTGCGGTTTCCGAGCGGCGTCGCTACGAAGAGGCCCCGTCGTTCACCGCCGGGAGGCGGCGCCAGGGACCTGGAGGCGCCGGATATATAGGGACGGCGCCAAGGTCTGTCAAACGGCTGATGTCAGGTCGGCTCGCGCCTCTGTCATCCCGAGCGCAGCTGATTGTCATCCCGAGCGTAGCGAGGGATCCTTGAGGCCGCAGGAAGGATCCCTCGCTGCGCTCGGGATGACAGGGCCGCGAGTCGGCCGAACCCCGCGTCAGTCGTCCTCCGCCGCGAGCATTTCGGCGTAGCGGAAGATCTCGGTGTGATCGGCCGCGGTGCCCAGCCGCTTGTTGGCGTCGGCCCAATAGGCCACGGCTTCCTTCATCATCGGCATGTTGAGCGCCAGATGCGAGGCGACGTCGGCCGCGGTGCGCAGGTCCTTGACCATCAGACCGGTGGTGAAGCCGGCGGCGAAGGTGCGGGACACGACGAACTGGCGGCCCTTGACCTCGGTGGCGTTGCTCCTGCCAGTCGAGCTGTTGAACACGTCGACCATGGTGCCGGGATCGAGACCGAACGCTTCGCCCACGACCAGCGCCTCGCACATGGCGACGAGGCCGGCCGCCGACAGGTAGTTGTTCAACGCCTTCATGGCATGGCCGGCGCCGGCCGGGCCGCACAGCGTGATGGTCTTGCCCATGGCCGCGAATACCGGCCGGACGCGTTCCAGGTCGGCCGCCGCGCCGCCCACCATGATGCTGAGCGAGCCGTCGACGGCGCGCTTCACGCCGCCCGACACCGGTGCATCGAGCAGCGCCACTCCTGACTGAGCGAGATCGCGCGCGAGCTTCTGGGTGTCGACCGGGTTGGACGAGCTCATGTCGAGCACCAGCGCGCCGGCAGCGAGGCCCTCGCGCGCCGCGTCGCGGCCGTCGATCACCGCCTGGCGCACCACCTTGCCGTCGGGCAGCATGGTGATCAGCGCATCCGCGCCTTGCGCCGCGGCCTTGGGCGAAGCAGTCGCCAGCGCCGTCGGATGGGCGCCGACGAAGTCCGACACCGCTTTCTGCGAGATGTCGAACAGGCGCAACTTGAAGCCGGCCTCGGCGAGCCGCGCCGCCATCGGCCGGCCCATCATGCCGAGCCCGATGAAGGCAATGGTGGCGGGCGGCGCGAGTGCTGTCATGCGATGACCTCCAACGAGAGGTCGTATTCATAAAGCGGCAAGCTGCGGCCGGGAATGGCGTCGGACGGCGCGTTTCGCAGGAAGCGCGCGCCCATGCGCTCGTAGAAGCGGGCGGCGTTGGGATCGGCGAGGATCGTGAGCCGGCGTGCGCCAAGCTTGGCCGCCAGCTGCGCTGCGGCATGAAACAGCGCGCGTCCGGCGCCGCTTCCGATCGCCGGCGGGTCGACGAACAGGACGTCGAGATCCGCGACGTCGCCGTCCAGCACGATGCTCGCGACGCCGATCGGCGTCCCCGCGCCATCGTCGGCGACGATCACGCGCCCGGCGGGGATATCGGCCTCGCTGACGCGCAGCGTCGCGGCGCTCATCCGCATGAACGCGGCGTCGTAGCCCCAGTGCGCCTTCGACCGCACGCAAAGCGCGGTGAGGGCGGCGGCTTCGCCTGCATGGGCGTTCCTGATCCTCAGCATTGCGCGCCCCTTTCGTCATCCCGACCGGAGCGAAGCGGAGCGGAGGGACCTCTCTTGTGATCGCATCGACAAGAAAGGTCCCTCGACCGCACCGCCCTACGGGCGGCTTCGCTCGGGATGACGGTGGGTCAGAGGCCCCGTTCCTTGAAGACGTCGCGGGCGGTCTTGAAGGCGTCGAGGCTGGCGGGAATGCCGCAATAGATTGCGACCTGCAGGAAGACCTCCTTGATCTCCTCCTTGCTGAGCCCGTTGTTCAGCGCGCCGTTGATGTGCAGCTTGAGCTCGGGGCTGCGGTTGAGCGCCGCCAGCATCGCGAGGTTGAGCATAGAGCGCGTCTTGCGCGGCAGGCCGGGACGCGTCCAGACGTAGCCCCAGCAATACTCGGTCGTGACGTCCTGGAAGCTCATCATGAACTCGTCGGCGCCGGCCATCGAGTTGTCGACATAGTCGGCGCCCAGGACGGCTTTGCGCACCTTCATGCCGTCGTCGTAGAGCTTCTTGTTGCGCGGGTTGGGCTTAGGTTTCGGATTCGCCTTGCGCGCTTTCGTTTTGGCCTGGGCCATTTCCTCGTTCCTCCGGTCGTTTTGCGGACCGGCGGACTGTATCAGACGGCGACGCGGTCGGTCTGCGGCCGGCTCGCGGTCGCGCCCAGCCCCTTGGCCCGGGCGCGCTGGCAGAGTTCCTCGATGGTGATGTTGTCGAGCTGCGCCATCATGTCGTCGCGCAGCTGCTCCCACATCGGCCACACGATCTCGTGCGCCAAGGGCGAGCCGATGGTGGGATCGTGCGGCTCGGACTCGGCCTCGAGCTTGCGGACCACGCGCACGACCTCGCCCAGGGTGATGCGGTGCTGCTCGCGGCCCAGGCGATAGCCGCCGCGCGGCCCGCGCTTGCCGTTCAGGATGCCGGCCCGCACCAGGTGCTGCAGCACCTGCTCGAGATAGCGCTTGGGAATGCGCTGCCGCTCGGTGATGTCGCCGCTGCGCACCGGGTTGTCGCTCGTGTGGCAGGCTACGTCGAGCACCGCCTCGATGGCGAACATGGTCTTCTTGCTGAGCCGAGGCATCCTCGTCCCGTCCTCTCAGGCGTTCTTTGCCGGCCCGGCCGTCACTCCCGTCGATCCGAAACCTCCGGCGCCGCGTGCCGTCCGTCCCAACTCGTCCACTTCACGCCACTTGGCCCGAGCGTGCCGGGCCACGATCAACTGTGCAATTCGCATGCCGCGGGTGATGCGAAACGGCTCCCGGCTCAGATTGACCAGGATGACGCCGACCTCGCCGCGATAGTCGGCATCGATCGTGCCCGGGGCGTTGGCGACCGTCACGCCGTTTCGCGCCGCGAGGCCCGAGCGCGGCCGTACCTGGGCCTCGAATCCCGGCGGCAGGGCGATCGAGATACCGGTCGGCACGATGCGTCGCTCCAGCGGCCCCAGCTCGATATCCTGGTCGATCGCCGCCAAAAGGTCGGCGCCGGCGGCGGCGGCGGTGGCATAGTCCGGCAGCGCGAGATCGCGGCCGTGCGGCAGGCGCACGACCTCGATTTCGATCGTCTCGACGCCAATCACTTCGACGCCGGTCACTCCGCCGCCTCGGCGCGCGTTGGACCCCCAAAGAACCTGACCACGCGGTCGGCCAACCGCAGGGCGACTTCGGACTTGCCGAGCGTCGGCCAATCCTCGACGCCCGACGCGGTGACGAGGTGGACCGTGTTGCGCTCGCCGCCGAAGGTGCCGGTTTCCGGCGACACGTCGTTGGCGAGGATCCAGTCGCAGCCCTTGCGCTTGCGCTTTTCGATGGCGTTGGCCACCAGGTCCTCGGTCTCGGCGGCGAAGCCTATGACCAGCGTCGGCCGGTTGGGGCCTGGTTTGGAGAGGGTGGCTAAAATGTCCGGGTTGGGCGTGAGCTCCAAGGCCGGCGGCGCGGCCCCCGGCTTCTTCTTGATCTTGGCGTTCGCCTGATGCGCGGCCTTCCAGTCGGCGACGGCGGCGGCGCACACCGCGATGTCGAGGGTGCCGGCGGCCAGGCAGGCGGCGAGCATTTGGTCGGCCGATTCGACATGCACGGCGCGCACGCCGGGCGGATCGGCGAGCGACACCGGCCCGCTCACCAAGGTCACCTCCGCACCCAGGGCGGCCAGCGCCGAAGCGATGGCGTGGCCCTGCTTGCCCGAGGAATGGTTGGAGATGTAGCGCACCGGATCGATTGCCTCACGCGTCGGCCCCGAGGTGACGACCGCCCGCCGGCCAGCAAGCGGCTGGGCCGGGCTGAGCAGCCGTTCGATCGCGTCGGCGATTTCCTCCGGCTCCGACATGCGGCCCGGCCCGTGCTCGTTGCACGCCATGGCGCCTTCGTTGGGGCCGATGAAGTGGATGCCGCGGCGCTTCAATGTCTCGACGTTGGCCATCGTGGCGGCGTGGGTCCACATGCGCACGTTCATCGCCGGCGCCACCAGCACCGGCTTGTCGGTGGCGAGCAGGACCGTCGCGGCGAGATCGTCGGCCAGGCCGCCCGCCATGCGCGCCAGCAGGTTGGCGGTGGCCGGCGCCACCACGAGCAGGTCGGCGTCGCGCGACAGCTGGATGTGGCCCATCTCGCTTTCGTCGGTGAGCGAGAACATGTCGGAGTAAACACGATCCTCGCTCAGCGCCTGCAGCGACAGCGGCGTCACGAAGCGCGCGCCGTTCTCGGTCACGACGCAGCGCACCGACGCACCGCGCTCGCGCAACCGGCGAATGAGCTCCAGCGACTTGAAAGCCGCGATGCCGCCCGCGACGATCAGCAGGATCCGCTTGCCGTTCAGCATGGGGAAAAGACTATCGCCATCGCCGGGGGCGCGCCACTCCAGCGGCGCTTGCAATGTGGACCGCGCGGGATGAAGCGTGTCCGTTCCGGCCGATCTAGCCGTCGGTCACGTCGACGAGTTCGTCAGGGATGCGCCGAAGCAGAAGGGTATCCAGCCGATCGATGTCCGTGGCGCCCTCAAAGCATTCGATTGACCGCTTCATCCGTCGACAAGACGGCATGGGCAAGAAATCGATAGTTGATCATCGCCGCTTGATAGCCGTCACCCCATTCGGGATGGCGAGGGCCGGCCGTCGCATCCTTGACGATGGCGACCTCGAAGCCCCGCTCGAGAAGCTCGCGGAGGTGGGATTCGACGCACATGTTCGCCAACATGCCGCCGAGGATGATCTTGCCGATCCGGCGCTTGGCGAGCTGCAGCACCAAATCGTTGGTTTGCGGGCCCCATACCTTGTGCGGACTGACGATGATGGTCTTCCCATCTTCGATATACGGCTTGAATCGATCGAGCCAGTCGGCACCCGAGCTCGCAAAGCCGGCAAGAGAAAGCGGGCCGCTTCGGGCGAAGCTGCGATTGCGGAATTCCTCGCTTTCCAGCGGGTCGTTGAACTTCCAGCCGCTGTCCGTCGGATAGAAATAGTGCGGCGATATGAAGACCTCGTAGTCCTTGGCCTTTGCCGCCTTGAAGATCCTTTCCATGTTCTCGACGGTGTTGTTTTCGGTGACGCTGGCACCGACGCTCGCCCAGTTCGCCCCGCTCTCGCTCAACACGTCATTCTGCGGGTCGATGAACACCACTGCGGTATCGCTGTTCCGGAATTGCATGTCACGGCCGCGCGACTTTCCGATCCAAAAAACCGCGGATCAGCGGGGCCATGACGTCGAGCTTGTCTTCCAGCGCGAAGTGGCCGGTATCGAGAAGATGGAGCTCCGCGTCCGGCAGATCGCGCAAATACGGCCTTGCGCCATCGGCGGGAAATATCTTGTCGTTCTGCCCCCAAACGATCAGCGTCGGCGGCTTCTGCTTGCGGAAATAGGCCTGGACGGCCGGATAGAGCGGGAGGTTGGTGCGGTAATCGTAGAACAGATCCATCTGGATTTCCGCATTGCCCGGCCGATCGAGCAGCGCCTGGTCGTGCACCCAGTTGTCGGGGGAAATGCGGCTCAGGTCGGCGACGCCGTCGGTGTACTGAAACTTGGTGATCTCCGGAGAGACCAGCACGTACAAGGCCTTGCGGTGGGCCTCGGAGTGATCCGACCAATACGCCTTGATGGGGTTCCAGAATTCCTTGAGTCCCTCCTCGTAGGCGTTGCCATTCTGCACGATGAGCCCGGTTATGCCTTCGGGCTTCTTCAGGGCCAGCCGCCACCCCACCGGGGCACCGTAGTCCATGACGTACATGGCGTACCGTGTGATGCCGAGGTGAACCAACAAGCCGTCGACAAGCGCTCCGAAGCGGTCGAACGTATAGGCGAATGTCGCACGATCGGGCATGTCGCTCTGACCATAACCAGGATAGTCCGGGGCGATCAGCCGATAGCGGTCTGCCAACGCCGGGATCAGGTTGCGGAACATGTGCGACGATGTCGGAAACCCGTGGAGCAGGAGCACAACCGGCGCATCGGGCCTGCCCGCTTCGCGATAAAAGATCTTCACGCCGTCGACTTCCATTGTCCGGTAGTGAGTCACCGTCGTTTCGTCGGGCGTGGCCGGCGCGGTGCCCTGCGCTCCGACAGGCGTGCTGGCAGACGTCACGGCTGCTGCCAGCGCTACGGCCCCGCGGCGAAGAAGGCCACGACGCGAAGTTCCTGGTTCGCCGTGTCGTGCGCGCGAAGCTTTTTTGGTGAAGGCAGAATTACTCAACATACGCAGCTCCTGGTCCTGGACGGTGGAATTTCAAGCTGGGCGCGGGGGCGCGGCGGCCAGCGGCCTGCCTCCGCCAGCGCGAAAAGACTTGAGGCAGTGTATCGGCCCAGTCCCTATAGTGAATCGGGCGGTCCTGATCTGCCGTGACCCTGCTCATTGTGGGACTTCCGTGGCCGATCCGAGCGGCGTCGACATCTTCGGTGACCGGGCGCGGCATCGCGGTGAGATAGCCAACGCGCGTCACCGCAGCGATCGATCCGAGCTTCATGCGAACGCTGACGGTCTCGCTTGTAGCTGATTGAAGTGGAACCGATCAGCGGTCGCGATTGAGAAGGATCTTCTCGAAGATCGGATGGAGGACGTATGGACCGTTTGGACGCGATGTCGGTTATCATTGCCGTGACTGAGACGGGCAGTTTCTCGGCGGCGTCGCGCAAGCTCGGAACGCCGGTCGCCACCGTGAGTCGCAAAGTATCCGAGCTGGAAACGCGGCTGAAGGCCGAGCTGTTCCAGAGGTCATCGCGGAGAATGACGCTGACCGATGCCGGTCGGTCCTACATCGAAGCTTGCAGACGCATCATCGAGCAGGTCGAGGAAGCTGAGCGGGAAGTATCCGGCGAGTATCGCATTCCCAGAGGCGACCTGGCGGTGACCGCGCCGTGGGGCCTCGGCCACACGCACCTGCTGCCGATCGCGGTCGAATTCCTCAATGCTTTTCCCGAGGTCGCGCTGCGCCTGGTGCTGACCGACCGGGTCGTCGACACGGTCGCGGAGAACGTCGATGTTTCCATCCGGATCGGGGCACTGCCGGACAGCAGTATGATTGCCACCCGAATCGGGTCGATCCGGCTCGTGGTATGCGCAAGCCCGGAATATTTCGAGGAGCATGGACGTCCCTCGAAGCCGGAAGAGCTTGGCGACCACGACTGTATTACCCTCGACGATCCAGCCGTTTCCACGGCCTGGCGGTTCAGGCGAGGCGGCCGTTCAATCGTCGTGCCCGTCCGCTCGAGGCTGTGCGTGAACACTTCCGAAGCTGCCGTCGGGGCGGCCGTCGCCGGTGCCGGATTAGCTCGGGTGATGTCGTACAAGATGGACGCCGCCCGGCGCGCCGGAAGGTTGGTTGCCGTCCTCGAGGCCTTCGAGCCAGAACCCTTACCCGTGCATATTGTCTATGCACAGCGCCGACTGCTGCCGCTCAAGCTGCGTGCTTTCCTGAATTGGGCGACACCGCGGCTAAAGGCGCGGTTGGTTCTTGCGTGACGAGACCCCGTGGCCTTGCGGCCCCCCGACTTCGATGATCCGGCAGCGGCCGTCTCTCCGTATCACGGTCTTGCCGCTCGCGAGACGGCGTAGCTGTCCTCCAGCATCTGAAAGCGGGAGATCTCGAGGCTCGAGATGGTCAGGATCAAAGCAAAAGACGTCTCGATGGTCTTCCCGGTCGCGTGAACTTTTGACGCCAGCTCGCCCAGGATGACGGCCCGTCCTTCATCGGCCAAGATCGCCTGGACGTCGAAACGCTCGGGTTGGGTCAGACGGCGCGTATCGCCGAAGAAATCGGAAGCGGCATCGCGTCCGACCCGCTTGCCGATCCAGGGCAGCGCGCCGACATCGCCAGCTACTTCGAATTGAACGTCGCGGCTGAACAGGGCGGCGATGTCGGGAGGGGCTGCTCCCTGGCCAATCATGCCAAGGAGCTTCTCCGCAATGTGAAGGTTCTGCTCGCGGCTCACGGCTTCTCCTTTTATGGAAGGCGCAGCAAGTCAAGCACTAGAACAACAGCGCGACGATGGCCACGATCAGGGCCAGCACGGCGACCACCTCGGCGAAGCCGAAACGGGGGCGGGCACGCACCGTGGTCGGCGGCGGATTGTGCGCCTGGGCTTCGGCCCTGCGCCGCTCGTGCTCGCTGACGAGGTGCAGGTTGTCGATCAGGCGCGGCAGGCGGCGCAGGCCCTGCGTCAGGTCCTCGGCGGCGCGGCCGACGATGGCGCGCGGGCCGAAGTGGCGCTCCATCCACTCCTCGATCAAGGGCCGCGCCAGCTCCCAGATGTTCACGTGCGGGTTCAGCCGCGTGCCCATGCCCTCGGCCATCAGCATGGTCTTCTGCAGCAGCAGGAGTTGCGGCTGCACCGCCATCTCGAACTGCTCGGTCACGCGCAGGAGCTGGGCGAGCAGGCGGCCGATCGAGATCTGGTGGCTGGGCTTGCCGAAGATCGGCTCGCCGATCGAGCGGCAGGCCTGGGCGAACACCTCGCGCGACTGGTGCGCGGGCACGTAGCCGGCGCGGAATTGCACGTCGGCCACGGCGTGATAGTCGCGCCGCAGGAAGGCCACCAGAAGCTCGGCGAGGTAGCCGCGCGTGTCGGGGTCGATGCGGCCCATGATGCCGAAATCGACCGGCACGATGCAGCCGGTGCGGTCGACGAAGGCGTTGCCGCCATGCATGTCGGCATGGAAGAAGCCGTCGCGGAACACCTGGTAGAAGAACGCCTCGGCGCTCTTCTTCATGACCTGGTCGGGGTCGTGCCCGGCCGCAGTCAGCGCCTCGCGATCGCCGATCGGGATACCGTCGACCCGCTCCAAGGTGAGCACGCGCTGCGCGGTGCGGTCCCAGTCGATGATGGGCGCGCGATAGCCGGGATCGTCGACGAAATTCTCGCCCAGTTCCTGTGCCGCCGCGGCCTCCATGCGCAGGTCCATCTCGACGCGCACGACGTCGGCGAAGGCGCGCACCGAATCGACCGGCTTCAGCCGCCGGAAGCGCGGTTGCGCACGCTCCACCAGCTCGGCGATCCAGTAGAACAGGTCGAGGTCGCGCTCGAAGGCGAGCTCGATGCCCGGCCGCAGCACTTTTACCGCGACGTCTCTGCCGTCGCTGGTGACGGCGAAGTGCACCTGCGCGATCGACGCAGCCGCCACCGGCACGTCGTCGAAGCTTCTGAACAGCGCTTCGACCGGCCGGCCAAGCTGCAGCTCTATGGTGCGGCGCGCTTCGGCGCCGGAAAAGGCCGGCAGATGATCCTGCAGCCGCACGAGGTCGGCCGCCACCTCTTCGCTTAAAAGATCGGCGCGCGTCGACAGCGCCTGGCCGAGCTTGATGAAGGAGGGCCCCATCTCCTGGAGCGCCGCCGCCAGCCGCTCGCCGGGCCGCCGGACATCGCGGCGGCGCGAGAACAGCCGCGCCCATGCGACCAGCGGCGGCGCAATGCCGATGATCTCCAGCGGAAACAGCGCATCGTGACGCGCCAGACTCAGCGCCAGGCGCAGCAATCGCCAGAAGTTGCGGAGCGCGCGGAACATCTAGCTGGGGGCGCGCCACTCCAGTGGCGCGTCATTCGTTGAGCCGGAAGGAGAAGATCGCGCCACTGGAGTGGCGCGCCCCCAGCGATGAGGCATCCGACCCATCTCAGATCCGCCAGCCGCCGTGCAGGGCCACGACGCCCATCGTGAGGTTGCGCCAGCTGACATTGAAGAAGCCGGCACCCTTCAGGCGCTCGGCCAGCTGGTGCTGGCGGGGAAAGCGACGGATGCTTTCGTGCAGATAGCGATACGCCTCGGCGTCGCCCGCCACCACGCGGCCGAGCAGCGGGAGCGCACGCCTGGAATAGCCGTCGTAGAGCCGGGCGAGAGTCTGGGAGCTCACCTTGCTGAACTCCAGGCACCAGAAGCGGCCACCGGGCTTCAGCACGCGATGCGCTTCGCGGAGCGCTTTGTCGATGTCGGTGACGTTGCGCAGGCCAAAAGCGATGGTGTAGCCGTCGAAGTGGCGGTCGGGGAACGGCAGGGCCTCGGCGTCGCCCGCCGTCCAGGTGACGCCCTTGACCAGCCCGCGATTGATCGCACGGTCGCGGCCGACGGCGAGCATTGCGGGGTTGATGTCGCATACCGTGACGTCCGGCCTTTCGGCCCCCCGCCCCATCTGGCGGCGCACGATTCGAAACGCGATGTCCCCGGTGCCGCCCGCGACGTCGAGCAGCTTCTCTCCCGGCCGCGGATTGAGCACATCGACCAGCGTGTTCTTCCACAAGCGATGGACGCCGGCCGACATCAGGTCGTTCATCAGGTCGTAGCGCGGTGCCACGCTTTCGAAGACCCCGCGGACCAGGCCCGCTTTCTCCGAAGCGGGAACGTCGCGGTCGCCGAACGGCACCTGCTCGGTCGGGCCCGACGCGCTAGGATCGCCGACGCGTCGATCGTTCGGGCTGGTCGGGGGGCTGGCCATGGGGCGCCAACCTAGAGGAATCGCCATGCTGCTGAAAGACCGGGTGGTGCTGATCACCAACGTCGAGAAATTCGCGGGCCACGGCACGACGCGGGTGGCGCTGAGCGAGGGCGCCACCGTGCTGGCGCACGACCCCAGCTTCGAGGCGCCGAGCGCGCGCCACAAGTACGAGGCGGCGTTTCCCGGCGCGCACGCGCTCTCGGCGGTCGAGCCGGCGACCTTGATCGAGCTCGCGGTCAAGCGGCATGGCCACATCGATGCGCTGGTGAACAACGACGCCTATCCGGCGCTGCGCGCGCCGCTCGGCGAGGCCCGCCTGGAGGATTATCGCGCAGCATTGGAGATCATGGCCGTTGCGCCGTTCCGACTGGTCCAGCTGGTGGCGCCTTCGATGCGCAAGCGCAAATGGGGCCGCATCGTCTTCGTGTCGTCGTCGGCGCCGTTGCGCGGCATCGCCAACTATGCACCCTACGTCTCGGCGCGCGCGGCGGCCAACGGCCTCGTCTCCTCGCTGGCCAAGGAGCTGGGCCGCGACGGCATCACGGTGAACGCGGTTGGATCCAACTACGTCGAGAACCCCGACTACTTCCCGCCGGCCCTGCTGGCGAACAAGGAGGCGATGGCCAAGATGACCGCGCAGATCCCGCTCGCACGCCTCGGCAAGTCCGAGGAGCTGGGCGCGGCCGTCTGCTTTCTCTGCTCGGAGGGCGCGGGCTTCATCACCGGGCACGTGCTGCCTCATGCCGGCGGTTGGGCGTGACGGCTGCCCGCGCGCATGCCACTATTCCTGAAACGAGACGCCGCGCACGGCCGACCGAAGCGCGGTTGAAAAGGGAGTAGCGCCCGGGCACGCCGGCAAGTCACGCTGGCGTCTCCTCGGTCGCAATCGAGCCGAGGACCGGGCATGGGAAGGCAGATCGTCCACCGCCTGCTGGTCTCGTTCCCCGCGCTGATCGGGGTGCTCTTCCTCTGCTTCTGCCTGCTGCAGGTCGTGCCGGCCGATCCCGCCATGATCATCGCCGGACCCGACGCCAAGGCCGACACGGTGGCGGCGATCCGCCAGGAGCTCGGGCTCGACCGGCCGATCCCGATCCAGTTCGCGGAATACATCGGGCGCGTGCTGCGCGGCGACCTCGGCCGTTCGAGCATCTCCAACAAGATGGTGAGCGAGGAGCTGGCGCTCACCATAGGGCCGACGGTCGAGCTGATGCTGGGCGCCATGCTGATCGCCGTGCCCTGCGGCCTGGCGCTCGGCACCCTCGCCGCCGTTCGGCGCGGGCGGCTCAGCGATCGCATCATCATGGCGATCTCGGTCGCCGGCGTTAGCATGCCGGTGTTCTTCATCGGCCTGATGCTGATCCAGTTCGTCGGCTTCCGCTGGGGGCTGCTGCCGTTCACCGGACGAACCGGGCCGATGTGGGACGGCGGCCTGCCCAGCCTGATACTGCCGGCGGTAACGCTGGGCGCCGTGCTGATCGGCCCGATCGCGCGACTGACGCGCACCGCGGTGCTGGAAGTGCTGGGCGCCGACTTCGTGCGCACGGCCCGGGCCAAGGGCTTGCGCGAGACGGTGGTGATCGTGCACCACGCGCTGCGCAACGCGCTGATCCCGGTCGTCACCCTGATCGGCCTGCAGGCGGCCTTCCTGCTGGGCGGTGCGGTGGTGACGGAGACGATGTTCTCCTGGCCGGGCGTCGGGCGTCTCGCGGTCGGCGCCATTGTCTCCAGCGATTTTCCGACGGCGCAGGGCGCCATCATGATCCTGGCGATCGCGTTCCTGCTCATAAACCTGCTGGTCGATGTGCTGTACGTCTACCTCGATCCCAGAGTCCAACGAACATGAGCGTCGACGCCCTCGAGTCCCGTGGTGCCTTCGCGCGATCGGGCGTGCTGCGCCGACTGGCACGCGACCGCGTCGCGGCACTCGCCGCGCTGGTGCTGCTGGGGATCGGGCTCGCGGCGATCTTCGCGCCGGTCGTGGCGCCATACGATCCCTATGCCACCGACCTCACCCAGGTCATGCAGCCGCCCAGCGCCGAGCACTGGTTCGGCACCGACAACACCGGCCGCGACATCCTGAGCCGCGTCATCTACGGCGCGCGCAATACCCTGATGCTGGGCCTGGTCGGCGTGCTGATCGGCGGCGCTTTGGGCGGCGTGATGGGCATCCTGGCCGCCTTCTATCCCACCGCCGACGGCTGGATCATGCGCCTGGTCGACATCATGCTGGCCTTCCCCGCGATCCTGATCGGGCTCGCCGTCGCGGCTGTCGCGGGCGCCGGGCTGGGCGCGGTGGTGATCGCGCTGGTGGTGGCGACCGTGCCCGACGTCGCGCGCGTCGCGCGCGGTGCCGCGGTCGGCGTCATGGGCCAGGACTTCATGGAAGCAGGCCGCGCCGTCGGCGTATCCGACCGCACGCTGATCTGGCGCTATCTCACGCTCAACTGCATCTCGACCATCTTCGTGTTCCTGACCTTGCGCTTCGGCCAGATCATCCTGGTCGGCTCGGCGCTGGGCTTCTTGGGTATGGGCGCGCAGCCGCCAACCGCCGAGCTCGGCATGATGGCGGCGCAAGGCCGCGACTACCTCTTCATGGCGCCGCACATTGCCACCATTCCGAGCTGCGCCATCTTCGTCATCGTGCTCGCCGCCAACCTTTTGGGCGATTCCCTGCGCGACGTCCTCGATCCGAGGCTGCAGCAATGATCCGATCGGTCCTGAGTGCAGCGCTTACGCTAACTCTCGCGATGCCGGCCGGCGCCCAGACGCTCAACATGATGCGCTCGGTCGATGCGCCACACTACGATGCGCAGCGCACCACCTGGGCGCCGACGTCGGACATCGTGAACATGATCCAGGACACGCTTCTAGCGCTCGACTGGGACGGCAAGACGCCGATTCCCTATCTCGCCAAGTCGTGGACCGTCAGCCCGGACGGCAAGCTCTACACCTTCAAGCTGCGCGACGACGTGAGCTTCTGCAGCGGCAAGAAGTTCACGGCCGACGACGTGGTGTACAGCTTCACGCGGCTCAAGAGTCCGGAGATCAAGGCCCCGTTTGCTTGGCGCGCCGGCAACATCAAGGAGGTGCGCGCAACCGATCCCTACACCGTCGAGTACGAGCTCAGCGAGCCGTTCTCCGAGCTCCTGCTGCAGCTCACCATGTTCACCAACGTGATCCACAACAAGCAAAGCGTCGAGGCGCTGGGCAAGGACTACGGCATCAAGGGCGTCGACGGCACCGGGCCGTGGTGCTTCGTCTCCTGGCAGCCGCGCACCGAGATCGTGCTCAAGCGCCACGACGCATACCGATGGGGCCCCTCGATGTACCAGAACAAGGGGCCGGTGAAGTTCGAGAAGCTCGCGATCAAGATCGTCCCGGAGGACTCCGCCCGCGTCGCCGCCATGATGTCGGGCGCCTTCGACTACACCCACCTCTTCCCGCAGCAGTTCATGGCGCAGGCGCGGGCGGCGCCGATGCTCGCGGTGCAGGATGCCCATCCGAACTTCGTGCTGCTCTACTTCGGCTACAAGATCACGCGGCCGATGGTCGCCGACCGGCGCGTGCGCCAGGCGATGAGCATCGCCATCAACCGCGCCGAGATCGCCAAGAGCGTGCTGCTGGGCAATGCCGAACCAGCCTTCACCATCGTCGACAAGGACGCCCTCGACCACAACCCGAAGACCGCTGGCGTGATCAAGGAGGACGTCAAGCTCGCGAACCAGCTGCTCGACGAGGCCGGCTGGAAGCCGGGCAGCGACGGCATCCGCGAGAAGGACGGCGTGAAGTTGGCGCCGAAAGTCTATTTCACGGCCAACGCCAACTCGGCGCGCGTCGCCGAGGCGATCCAAGGCTATCTGCGCAAGATCGGCGTCGACTGGCGCCTGCAGGCCTGGGACTCGACCATCGCGCCGTCGAAGATGGCCGAGCAGGACTACGAGATCTGGTCGGTCGCCGTGCCCTATCTCTCGGCCGGCGACCTGATGAACATCTACTTCGATTCGAAGAACATCCCGACGCCCAACCGGATGAACTGGAAGGACGCCGAGACCGACGCGTGGCTGGCCAAAGGCCGCACGGCGCTCACGCCGGAGGAGCGCGCCGCCTACTACGGAATGGTGCAGGAGCGGGTGATGGCCGAGCACCTCTGGATGCCGGTGCTCAACATCAATCTCTACCAGGTGACCAACAGGAAGCTGAAGGGCGCGCGGCCGCACATGCTCTACGGCAACACCTTCTACAAGGGGCTGGATGTGGGTTTTTAGTCTTCCGGACCGCGAGCCTCCGGCTCGCTCATGACCATGAGCGCGCAGGACGCGCGGTCCGGAAGAAGGCGATGACTGGAGGGAACGACGATGCGTAACTTGCAGCTGGGCGCAGTCGCGTTGCTGGGCGCAGTAACGATGTCTTCCGCGGTCGAAGCGCAAACCCTGCGCATGATGAAGGCGCTCGATGCGCCGCATTACGACGGCCAGCGCACGACGTGGTCGCCCTCGTCCGACATCGTCAACATGTTCCAGGACACGCTGGTCGCCATGGACTGGGACGGCAAGACGCCGATCCCCTATCTCGCCAGGTCGTGGACCTTGAGTCCGGACGGGACACTCTACACCTTCAAGCTGCGCGACGACGTGAGCTTCTGCAGCGGCAAGAAGTTCACCGCCGACGACGTCGTCTATTCCTTCAAGCGCCTCACCAGCCCCGAGCTCAAGGCGCCGCTCGCCTGGCGCGCCGGCGAGCTCAAGGACATCCGCGCTGTCGATCCCTACACCGTCGAGTACCAGCTGGCCGAGCCCTATTCCGACCTCCTGCTCAACCTCACCATGTTCACGACGGCGATCCACAACAAGGAGAGCGTCGAGAAGCTCGGCAAGGATTACGGCGTGAAGGGTGCCGACGGCACCGGCCCGTGGTGCTGGGAATCGTGGCAGCCGCGCACCGAGATCGTACTCAAGCGCCACGACGCCTACAGATGGGGCCCGTCGATGTATCAGAACAAGGGTCCGGTGAAGTTCGACAAGCTCTCGATCAAGGTCGTGCCGGAAGATTCGGCACGCGTCGCCGCCATGATGGCCGGCCAGTTCGACGTCACCAACCAGATCCCGCTGCAGTTCATCGACCAGGTCAGGGCCGCCCCCAACCTCGACGTCCAGGAGGCCAAGCCCAACTTCCAGCTGATGTACTACGGCTTCAAGACGACGAGGCCGATGGTGGCGGACAAGCGCGTGCGCGAGGCGATGAGCATCGCCATCAACCGGGCCGACATCGTCAAGGGCATCATGCTGGGCAAGGCCGAGCCCGCCTATACCTATATCCATCCCGATACGCTGGATTTCGCACCGTCAACCAAGGGTGTCATCAAGGAGGACGTCGAGCGGGCCAAGAAGCTTTTGGACGAAGCAGGCTGGAAGGTGGGCAGCGACGGCATCCGCGAGAAGGACGGCATGAAGCTGGCACCGCGCGTGCTGTACACGCAGGTGGGCTCGTTCGGTCGCATCTCCGAGGCGATTCAGGGCTACATGCGCAAGATCGGCGTTGACTGGAAAATCGTCGGCTTCGATTCGACGATCGCTCCGGCCGAGATGGCCAAGCAGGACTACGAGCTGTGGACCGTCACCTTCCCCTACATGTCGGCCGGCGACCTCTTGAACTTCTACTTCGACTCGCGCAATCGACCGGCGCCCAACCGCATGAACTGGGACGACCCGCAGACCGACGAGTACCTGCGCAAGGGCAAGGCGTCGCTGTCCGACGCCGACCGCGCCAAATACTACGGGCTGGCCCAGCAGCGCGTCACCGAGGAGCATCTCTGGATGCCGGTGATGAACGTCGCGATGTACACGACCAGCCTCAAGAAGCTGAAGGGCGTGCGGCCGCACATGCTGTACCAGAACACCTTCTACAAGGGCCTGGACTACAGCTATTGAATGGACACGCTGCTCGAGGTCCGCGGTCTCAGGACGCTGTTCCACACCGACCGCGGCCTGTTCCGCGCCGTCGACGGCATCGACCTTTCGATCCACCGTGGCCGCACGGTGGGGCTGGTGGGCGAATCGGGCTGCGGCAAGAGCGTGACGTCGCTCTCCGTCATGGGACTGGTGGCGAGCCCGCCCGGCGAAGTGGCGGCCGAGGCGATGCGCTTCGAGGGCCGCGACGTGCTCGGCCTCTCGGCCGACGAGCGGCGCCGGCTGCGCGGTGGCAAGATGTCGATGATCTTCCAGGAACCGATGACCTCGCTCAATCCGGTGCATACGATCGGGCGGCAGATCGTCGAGGCGATCCTGGCGCACACCACGCTGTCGCCGCAGACGGCGAAAAAGCGGGCCATAGAAATGCTCGAGCTGGTGCGCATCCCCTCGGCCAAGGACCGGTTCGACGACTATCCACACCGGCTGTCGGGCGGCATGCGCCAGCGGGTGATGATTGCCATGGCGCTTTCCTGCGAGCCGGCACTGCTAATAGCGGACGAGCCGACGACGGCGCTCGACGTCACCATCCAAGCGCAGATCCTCGACCTGTTGCAGGACCTGCAGCGCAGGCTGGGCATGGCGATCCTGATCATCACCCACGATCTCGGCGTCATCGCCGAAGTGGCCGACGAGGTGCTGGTGATGTACGCCGGCAAGATCGTCGAGCAGGCACCGGTCGAGGCCTTGTTCGCCGATCCGCAGCATCCCTACACGATCGGGCTTCTAGGCTCGATCCCGCGGCTCGACGTCGAGCGCGAGCGGCTCGCCACCATCGAGGGCACGGTGCCCAGCCCCGACAACCAGCCCAGCGGTTGCCGCTTCGCGCCGCGTTGCCCGTTCGCCGATCCGCGCTGCCATCTCGAGCCGCCGCCTTTCCGTGCGCTCTCCGACGGGCATCAGGTCGCCTGCTGGAAGGCGCCGGTCGAGCTTTTAGGAGCGGCGGCATGACTGCAGCAGCACCTGTGGCACCGGTTCTCCAGGTCGAGCGCCTGGTGAAGCATTTCCCCGTCACGCGCGGCGTCATCCGACGGCGGCTGGTCGGCATGGTGCGTGCCGTCGAGGACGTGAGCTTCGAAATCGCGCGCGGCGAGACGCTCGCGCTGGTGGGCGAATCGGGTTGCGGCAAGTCGACGACCGGCCGGCTGGTGCTGCGGCTGATGGAGCCGACCGCCGGCTCGGTGCGCTTCAAGGGCGAGGAGATCGCGGGCCTCGACAAGCAGGCGCTGCGCCGGCTGCGGCGCCACATGCAGATCATCTTCCAGGACCCCTACGCCTCGCTCAATCCGCGCATGACGGTGGGGGAGATCCTGGCCGAGCCGATTGCAGTGCACGGGCTCGGCGACGAAGCCAAGCGCACGCAGCGCATCGCCGAGCTTTTGGCGGTCGTGGGACTGCTGCCCGAACACGCCCGCCGTTATCCACACCAGTTCTCCGGCGGCCAGCGGCAGCGCATCGGCATCGCCCGGGCGCTGGCGGTCAACCCCGACCTGATCGTCTGCGACGAGCCGGTCTCGGCGCTCGACGTCTCGATCCAGGCGCAGATCGTCAATCTCTTGAAGAACCTGCAGCACCGGTTCAGGCTCTCCTATCTTTTCATCGCCCACGACCTCGCCGTGGTGAAGCATGTCAGCGACCGCGTCGCGGTGATGTATCTCGGCAAGCTGGTCGAGATCGCGGGCAAGCGTGAGCTCTACGCCCGGCCGCTGCACCCCTACACCCAGGCCCTGTTGTCGGCGATCCCGCGGCCCGATCCGCGGCTGCGCACCAAACGCCTGCTGCTCGCCGGCGACGTGCCGAGCCCGCTGGCGCCGCCGTCGGGTTGCCGCTTCCACACCCGCTGCCCCTACGTGCAGCCGCGCTGCCGCCAGGAGGAGCCGGTGCTGCGCGAGGCAAGCGGCGATCATCGCGTCGCGTGCCATCTCTACGAGACCCTGCCGGCCCCGGCGATCGCCGCCGCGGCTGGCCCGACTGCCGGAAAATTTGCCGAGCGGCTGGCGGCGTTCGAGGCGGCAAAGGCGGCCCGGGCAACCGCCTGACCGCCGTTGCCGGTGATCGCTTACGCCTTCGGGAAGTTCAGCGCCGAATGGCGAAGGAACGAGCTGGCCGTGGGTGCAGACTTGATGCCTTTGGCGCCGCTCGAGGCCGTATTGTGCAGCTGGTTCTCGACGTTTCCGGACCCTGTGGCCACGGCCTGCATGGCGCCAGGTCGCGCGCCCATGAGCGCTGCACCTCGCGGCTGAGACGTCGGGACCACGCCCCGCTGCCAGCCGGCGCCCGACGGAACCGCACCGGCAGTTCGAGGCTGAAGCGCTGCTTGTATCGCATTCATGCCGGGCAGCTTGAGCAATCCAATGGGAACCGAACACTTCGGGTTCATCTTTCCTGCCCCTCCTACGGACAAGCCCTTGTGGGCCGCCCTGGACGTGGCGTTGGGAAGCGTCGACAGAAAGAGAACGGCGCCACAAATGAATTCAATGAAGGTGACCGCTTCGCGGCCGTCCGCGAGTGGCTCTCACTTGCGAGAAGCGCCATCCAGCTCGCTCCGTCGGTGTGAACTCATCGCGTTCTAGTCGAAGCCTGCCTTGACGAGGCCGTCGAACAGATAGGCGTGATAGGCCGGATCCCGGAAGCGCGAGCCAAATGCCGTGGGCTGGAAAAAGGGACTGAAGCGCCGCACCGTGTCTCGCTCCCGTGCCGCATCCTGCGGGCGATCCAATCGGGCATAGGTGGCAGCCAGCAGCGCGTGGACGAACGGATTGTCGAGGAATCGCTCGCTGGCGCGCGTCATGAGGCGAAGCGTATCGGCATTGCGACGCCGCTCGTAGTAGGCGAGGCCGAGGTTGAGCAGCGGGGTGACCGGCGGCAGCGGGTCGAAACGGAACGCCGTCTCGCTCGCCTCGATCGATTCGTCGAGACGGCCGAGCCACAGCAGGATTTCGGCCTGGGCCATGAGGCCCACGCTGTCGCTGGGATTGAGGGCGAGCGCGCGATCGATCTCGGCGGAGGCGCGATCGAACTCGCCGCGCGCGAGATGGACCAGTCCGATCACGCGGTGTCCCAGGACAGAGTCGGGATCGAGCAGGACGGCCGTGCGGCCCAGTTGCAGTGCCCGTTCGGCGGCTGCGTTCGGATCCTCCGTCCAGCCCGCTTCGGCGACGTCCATGTAGGCCCTTGCGTTCCAGGCGTAGGCATCGGCGTACTTGGGATCGAGCTCGACCGCCTGCTCGAAGAGCTGCCGCGCCTCCCGGTTGGCCGAGCGCGTGAAGCGCAACAGCCGCTCGCGACCGCGCAACACCAGGTCGTAGGCACCCAGGCTCTCGGGCGGCTTGGACAATGCCCGTCGCTGCTCGACCTGGGTAAGGTTGATCGCGAGCGCGCCCGCCACCTGTCGCGTCACCTCGTCCTGAACGGCAAAAACGTCCTTCAGCTCCTGGTCGTATTGCTGCGACCACAAGAGCTTGCCGGCGGAAGCATCGGTGAGCTGCACGCTGATGCGCACGTGCGCACCGGCACGGCGTACGCTGCCGTCGACGATGTACTGCACGCCGAGCTCGCGGCCGAGCTCGGCTGGCTTGACGTTCTTGCCCTTGAAGGGGAAGACCGCGTTGCGCGCCATGACGGTGAGGGAGCCGAAGCGGCCCAGGGCCGCGATCACGTCCTCGGTAAGGCCGTCGCTGAAATAATCCTGCGAAGGATCGCCGCTCAGGTTGATGAACGGCAGAACCGCGATGCCGGGCCGCGATGAGCTGAAGGGTGCGGCCCCTGCGGCGGATGCCGTCACCTTCGGCGCCTGCGAATGGTCCGGCAACCAGGAAAACCACCACCAGCCGATGGCGGCGGCAAGGACGGCCGCTGCCGCGATCGCCGACGCGACCCAACGCGGCCACGCAGGCTTTGCGACGGCGGAGACGCCACCCGCCGAGCCCGGCGTCCACTGATAGACGCGCACGGGCCTCGCGATATTCTTGAGGGAACGCTCGCCGGCATCCTGGAAGGGTACGGCGAGGCGAGTGCGTACTTCGTCGTGCACCCGGCTCGACATGCAGAGCCCGCCCGGCGGCGCGATTTCCTGCAATCGTGCAGCGACGTTCACGCCATCGCCGAAGATGTCGTTGTCATCGTCGATGATGATGTCGCCTTCATTGATCCCCACGCGAAAGACGATGCGGCGTTCCTCGGGCTCGTCCGCGTTGCGCCGGGCCATTGCCGTCTGCACCTCCATGGTGCAGCGAACCGCGTCGACGACACTGGCGAACTCGACCAGCAGCCCGTCGCCGGTCGTCTTGACGATTCGACCGCCGTGCTCAGACATGGCCGGATCGACGACGTTGCGTCGGACCGCCTTCAGGGCTTGCAGCGTGCCGCTCTCGTCGAACCCCATCATGCGGGAGTAGCCGACGACGTCCGCCGCCACGATCGCGGCCAGCCTGCGCTGCTCGCGCGCCAAAGCGAGGTTCTCCCTGCACTTGCCATGCCGAGCTTAGAGGCGGCTCCGAGGCTCGACAATGCCGACGGCGCGGCCGCGGCGGTTGTGGCGCCCCCGGCAACAATCCTGTACCCTTAGCCACGTCTGACCGCGACCATGGAGGCCCGCATGATCGGCCGTCGTGTTTGTCTCGCCGTCTGGCTCGCCGCCCTGCCGCTGGCAAATCCGATCGCCAAGGCGCAATCGACGCAACCCACGCCTGGGCGGCTGGCGCTCAAGGGTTACGATCCCGTGGCCTACTTCACCGACGGCAAGCCGATGCCCGGAAAGCCGGAATATGAAGCCACTTACGACGGGACGCGCTATCGCTTTGCGTCGGCGCACGATCTCGAGCTTTTCAAAGCCGATCCCGATCGCTACGCGCCGCAATATGCCGGGGCGTGCACCGCCGGCATCGCCATGGGCGTCAAGGTGGAATCCGATCCGGAGAATTGGGTGATCATGGACGGCAAGCTGTTCATCTTTTCCAGCCCGACCACCGCCGATGCCATGCGGGCCGATCCGGGCGGCATGGTCGCCAAGGCGCAGGAAAACTGGAAGACGCTCGCCAGCGCCCCATATCAATGAGCGTATCAATGAGTCCCGACCGACTCTGAAATGGCGGCAAGCGGCACGGAAGGCTACGGCGAGACCGCCGATATCCTCGTCGAGCGGTACGAGAGCCTAACCTTCGCCCAGGTCCAGCGCCACGTCCTGCACCTGTTTCCCGAGACGGCCAGCCGGGTGATCGACATCGGTGCCGGCAGCGGACGCGATGCGGCCGGGTTCTGCGCGCTGGGGCACAGCGTGACCGCCGTCGAGCCGACGCCCGAGATGCGCGCCCACGGCCGGCGAATGCACGGCCATCTGCCGATCCGCTGGATCGACGATTCGCTGCCCGACCTCGAACGGGTGCTGGCGCTCGGCGAACGATGGGACGTCGTCATGCTTACCGCGGTGTGGATGCACCTCGACCCCGGCCAGCGCGAGCAGGCCATGGCCTGCATCGCGCGCCTGCTGCAGCCGGATGGGCTTTTGGCGCTGTCGCTGCGGCACGGGGCGGTGCCGGCGGGCCGGCGCATGTTCGAGGTCTCCGCCGCCGAGACACGCGCGCTCGCGGCGCGGCATCGGCTCTTCACGGTCCACGACAGCGAAGGGCCCTCGCTGCAGGCGCAGGACGTATCCTGGAGCCGGCTCGCCTTCAGATCTCAGAGATAGCTCGTGACCTGGGGCGGCGACCACCAGTTGTTGGCACGGCCGTCCAGGTAGCGGATCGGCAGCTCGGCGAGCTCCTCGGGCGCGACGTCGTCGAGGCAGGCGACGCTCACCGACACGTAAGCGCCGCCGGCCTCCGCGATATCGCCGTCGCCGAACATCGCGACGCCGCAGGTCTTGCAGAAGCGGTGATGGTTCCGTTCGCTTCCGAACCGATAGTCGGCAACGTCGTCCTTGCCCGAGATCAGCCGGAAGTCCGCCGGCTTGATGATGACGGCCCAGTTGCGCTTCTTGGTGCAGATCGAGCAGTTGCAGCGGCTGGTGCCGGCCGCGAGGTCGATGTCCGCCTCGAAGCGCACGCGGCCGCAATGGCAGCTGCCGTGGTAGGTCCTCTTCATCGCCGGCCCTCCTTTGATCGCTCGCCAACTGATATGCTCGCCCCACATTCGTGACAGGGGATGGTGCCGTGATAGTCAAACAGATCTGGACCGCCAACGCTTACCGCAATTTCAACTACCTGATCGCCTGCGGCGAGACCGGCGAGGCGCTCGCCATCGATCCGTTGGATCACGAAAAGTGCCTGAAGGCCGCCAAGGACGAAGGCTGGGAGATCACCCAGATCCTGAACACGCACGAGCACCGCGACCATACCGGCGGCAATGACGCCCTGGTCGCGAAGACCGGCGCCAAGGTCCTGGCGCACAAGAATGCCAAGGACAAGATCGCCGGCATGGCCCGCGGGCTCGGCGCCGGCGACGTCATCAAGGTCGGCAAGACGGTCGAGCTGGAGGCGCTCGACACGCCGGGCCACACCATGTGCCACATCTGCCTGCGCTCGCACACCGACCAGCCGGCGCTGTTCTGCGGCGACACGCTGTTCAATGCCGGCGCCGGCAACTGCCACAACGGCGGCCATCCCGAGGAGCTGTACCATACGTTCGACCAGCAGCTCGCCAAGCTGCCGAACTCGACCTTGATCTATCCCGGCCACGACTACATCGAGAACAACCTGCGCTTCACGCTGAACCGCGAGCCCGACAACAAGAAGGCCCGCGAGATGCTCGACAAGCTCTCGGGCCAGGATCCCAGCCGCGCCTACGTGTCGACGCTCGAGGTCGAGGGCGAGATCAACACGTTCTTCCGCCTCGGCAGCCCGACGGTGATCGCGACCTTGCGCAAGTCCTTCCCCGACCTGCCGGAGAAGCCCGACCCGCGCACGGTGTTCCTGAAGCTGCGCGAACTGCGCAACTCGTGGTGAATCCTCGCACCCTCTTCGTCCGTGGTTTCAAATAGGACGCTTTCTCGCATGCCGCTTTCCCTCCTCCTCACCGGCGATTCGATCCTGCAGCGCCGGCTGAACAGCCGCGACGATAGCGAACTCAAGCCGCTGTTCGACAAGGTGCGCGCAGCCGACGTCGCCTTCACCAACCTCGAGGGGCTCGCCAACGACTATCGCGGCGATCCGGCGCTGGAGAGCGGCGGCTCGCACTTCGGCGCGCCGGCCTGGGTGCTGGACGAGCTTTCGGCGGCCGGGTTCGACCTGTTCGCGACGGCAACCAACCATGCCCTCGACTATTCGATCTCCGGCCTGGTGCACACCATCGAGGCGCTGGAGGCGCGTGGGCTGTCCTTCGCCGGCATCGGGCGCACGCTCGAGGATGCCCGCCGGCCCTGCTATCACACCGCGGGCTCGGGCACCGTGGCGATGATCTCGTGCTGCTCGACCTTCGCCAAAGGCAATGAGGCCGGCGCACAGCGGCCCGACCTGCCGGGGCGCCCGGGGCTCAACCCCTTGCATGTCGAGACGGTGCACGAGGTCACCGAGCAGCAGCTTTCGGCGCTGCGCGAGATCGCGCAGGAGCTCGGCATCGAGGCCGAGCGCCAGCAGAAGATCAAGTCGGGCTTCGCCTTCCCGCTTGGCGATCCGGCCCTGTTCCCGCTCGGCGAGCTCAGGTTCAAGTCGGCCAACCGGGCGCAGGTGCGCACGGCGCCCAACGCCCGGGACGTCGCCGCCATCAAGCGCTGGGTGCAGGAGGCGCGCGGGCTCACCGACCTCGTGCTGGTGAGCCTGCATGCGCACGAGCAGCTGGGACCCAAGGAGGTGCCGGCCGAGTTCATCGGCAGCTTCGCGCGCGAGATGATCGATGCCGGCGCCGACCTCGTGGTCGGCCACGGCCCGCATCTCCTGCGCGGGCTGGAGCTCTACAAGGGCAAGCCGATCTTCTATAGCCTCGGCAACTTCATCGGCCAGAACGAGCTCGTCGCCAAGATCCCGGCCGACGGCTACGACCGCTTCCGCGCCGAGCCCGACCTGACGCCGGGGCAGGTCTACCAGAAGCGCACGCAGGGCGACAAAGCGGGCTTCCCCGCCGACCGCCGCTATTGGGAATCGATCGTGCCCACGCTCTCCTATGAAGGCGGCGCGAACGGGCAGATGACCTTGCGCGCGATCGAGCTGACACCGATCTCGCTGGGCTGGAAGGACGCCCGCCATCGCCGCGGCCGGCCGCGGCTGGCCGAGCCGGACGAAGCAAACGCGATCCTCGACCGCTTCGCCGAGCTGTCGCGGCCGTTCGGCACCGAGCTTTGCAGCGGCGGGCACGCGGTCAAGCTCGCCTGAGCGCCACATTGCCAATCTCATGGATGCAGGGCCGGAGCGCGTCGCCGCCGAGCTCGAGCGTCGCGAGCGCAATGGGCAAGGTGAAGCGGCGCGGGCCCGCGCTTCCCGGATTGAGGTAGAGCACGCCGTCGACGGTTTCGACTTTCGGGCGATGCGAATGACCCGAGACGACCACGTCGATTCCGGCCGCCGCCGGATCGAGGTCCAGCTCCTTGAGATCGTGCAGCACGTAAATCGACCGGCCACCCAGCTCCACGAGCGCCGTGTGGGGATAGTCAGCCGCCCACGTTCCGCGGTCGACGTTTCCCTTTATTGCCGTCGTCGGAGCGATCCTGCGCAACCCTGAAATCACCTCCCGGTGCCCGATGTCGCCGGCATGAAGGATGTGCTGCACGCCGGCGAGCAGCGCGGTCGCTTCGGGGCGCAGAAGGCCGTGCGTATCGGAGATGATGCCGATCCTCATGAGCGACGGTGCCAGGCTAGATCTTCGGCTCGATGCGCTCACGGCGCCGGCGTTTGTCGCCAATGTCGCGCTTTGCGTCGCCGTCGCCCTTAGGGTCGCTGTCGCGCTTGGCGCCCGTTTCGGACTCGCGTTTCTCGCCGCGCAGGGCGTTCGGCGCTCCGGCCATCACCCATCGGTAAAGTCCGATGCCGAGAAACGCTGCGAGCCAGGCCAAGACGATCGCGCCGGCCGTAACGGCCGTTGCCTGCTGGGTCTTCTCCCGGACGACCCTGGCGCGCTCGCGCTCCACTTCGCGATAGCACTTTTCCGCCGGCAGCCCGCGGCGCTCGGCAACCCGGCACTCGTTGGTCTGACGGTAGTAGACGTCCTCGCCCAGCTCATCGTCGCGGGTGTAAACGTAGTAGAACAGCCCGATCGCGCAGACGATCGTCAGGATGATGCCGAGCCGGTGCCATCGTCTAAGCCGCATGACGGTGTCCCTCCGCCGCGGCAATTGTAAGTGATCGAGTGGCCATCGGTCGCTGCTCGTACGAGAGTTCTGGTCCCTGGCGACACGATATGGTGCGTTCATGGCAGGATCAGCGAGGGGTAGCTGCATCAGTTCAAGCCACGCATCAGCTCGATCACCCGGTTGCACTGCTCCTCCGTGCCGACCGTGATGCGCAGGAAGTCTTCTATTCGCGGTTTTTTGAAATGCCGGACCAGGACGCCGCGCTCGCGCAGCGCGGCCAAAAGCTCGGCGGCGCGGCGCCGCGGATGGCGCGCGAAGACGAAATTCGCGAGCGACGGCAGGACCTCGAAGCCGAGCTCGCGCAGGCCGTGCGCGAGCGCGTCGCGATTGGCGATGATGCGGTCGCGGGTTTCCCGGAACCAGGCGTCGTCCTCGATCGCCGCGGTCGCGCCGGCCAGGGCGAGGCAATCGAGCGGAAAGGAGTTGAAACTGTCCTTCACCCGTTCCAGCGCCTCGATCAACGGTCGCTGGCCGATCGCGAAGCCGACGCGCAGCCCGGCCAAGCCGCGCGATTTGGAGAGGGTCTGGACGATCAAGAGGTTGTCGTGGCGCGCGACGAGCGGCACGGCGCTCTCGGCGCCGAAGTCGACATAGGCCTCGTCGACGACCACCAGCTGGTCAGGATGCTCGGCCAGCAGCGCCTCGATCGCGGCGCGCGGCAGGGCGATGCCGGTGGGCGCGTTGGGATTGGGCAACAGGATGGCGCTGCACCGCCGGCGGTAGTCGGCGATCTCTATCTTCATCGCGGCATCGAGCGGCACCTCCTCGTAGCGGATGCCGTACAGGGCGCAGTAGACCGGATAGAAGCCGTAGGTGATGTCGGGGAACAAGAGAGGCGCGTCGTGGTTCAGAAGCGCCTGGAAGGTGTGCGCTAAAACCTCGTCCGAGCCGTTGCCGACGAACACTTCGTCGAACGCAACGCCGTAGCGGTCCGCGATCGCCTGGCGCAGACCGGTCGCATGCGGGTCGGGGTAGAGCCACAGGCGATCCATCGCGGCGGCGATCGCTGCCCGGACGCGCGGCGAGGGGCCGTAGGGATTCTCGTTGGTGTTGAGCTTGACGAGGTCGTCCCGCTTGGGCTGCTCGCCGGGCACGTACGGCGACAGACGGTGGACCACCGGGCTCCAGAAGCGGCTCATGGTCGACGATCCAAGAGCGGCTTCTCGAGAAAGGCGGCGATCGCCGCGACCGTCGCGGCCGGCTGCTCCTCCATCAGCCAGTGGCCGGAATCGGCGATCACCTGACCCGTGACGTCGCTCGCGACGAAGCGCAGGACGTCGGCCTGCGCCGTGCCGAAGGATTTTTCGCCGCCGATCGCCAGCACCGGCATCGCAAGCTTGCCCTTCGCGGCGAGCGCCTGGTTGTCGAGCGCATCGCGGGAGAAGGCGGCGAACTGCTCGAACGCCGAATGCATGGCGCCCGGCCGCGCATAGAGCGCCGCATAGTGCTGGCGCGTCTCCTCGTCGATCGTCTTGGGATCGGCCGACAGCTCGTTCCAGAAGCGGTCGAGGTAGATGCGCTCGCGGCCCTGCACCAGCCGTTCCATGTCGGGGCCGCGGAAGTTGAAATGCCACAGCAGCGGATTTTTGAGGATCTCGTCCCACGGACCGATGCCGGGCAACGGCGCATCCATGGCCACCCAACGGGTCACCCGCGCCGGATACTGCGCAGCCAAGGCGTAGCCCACCATGTTGCCGATGTCGTGCGTGACGAGGTCCGTCGTCTCGATTCCGAGCCGGTCGAGCACGCGGGCCACGTCCTTGCCTTGAGCCTTCTTGTCGTAGCCATCGGACGGGTGGGACGACAGTCCCATGCCGCGCAAATCGGGCACGATCACGGTGTGGGTTGCCATCAACGCTTCGACCAGCGGCGCCCACATGTCGCCGGTGTCGCCGAAGCCGTGCAGCATCACCACCGCAGGCCCTCCACCGCAGCTCCTGACATGGAGCGTGGCGCTGTCGGTCTTGACTTCGTGGGTATGCATGCCCAGGGGGAAGGGATGGACCATGGGGGGTACTTTTCGGATACGTTTGTCATCCCGAGCGCAAGCGAGGGATCCTTCAAGCAACAGGAAGGATCCCTCGCTGCGCTCGGGATGACAGGGTTACTGGGGCGCGCGGCTGTTCTTCTGCCGACAGCCGCAGCGATGAAGGCCTGCCCTACACGGTCTGCAGGATCTTGTCCTTGGTGATGTCGGGCGCCAGCGCGCGGTGCCAATCGGCGTCGCGCGCAAAGACGTCTTCGCCGGCCTTGACCGTGTAGTAGCTGGTGCCGGTGCCGGCCGGCTGCCCGTCGTTTTCGACCGCCCGCACCGCGTCGCGTAAAAGCTTGCGCGCCTGGATGATCGCCTTGTCGGCCGGGCCGAGATGCTCGCGGCTGCGGTCGACGATCGGCCCCATGCTTTCCTGCAGGGCGCGGTCCTGCTGGTTGATGCCGTCGATGCCGGTGTAGCTCTCGGTCTTCTGCACCGCGCGGTCGAGGCCGTAATTGTTCGTGCGGTTCTGGAACGACCGGAAGGTCTTGGGATCGACATGCAATGGGCCGTTGCCCAGCCCGCGCTCGAGCCGGTCTTCAGCGGTCAGGTCGGCGTCGGTGGTGCTGTAGATCCAGTTGTAGACCATGCAGTTGTGGTCATCGATCGGCACCCAGATGTGGCCGGCGTCGGTCGGCAAGCCGCTTTCCGAGCGCGCCGGGCGGATCTGGTGGAACGGCATGATGAAGTGATAGGTCCGCACGTGGATCTCCGACTCGCCGAGCGGCCGCACCCCGGCATAGAGGTAGCCGTAGTCGGTGATGTCGACGCGCAGGTTGGGCGCCTTGCCGCGCACGAACGGGTTCGACGGCTTTAGGCCGCCGCGGGTCGACTTGTCG
>JAFAKN010000283.1 GCA_019235415.1 Alphaproteobacteria bacterium | reverse complement strand
AGCGGTCCGGGAGGTCCGCGCTCCAATGAATGATCATCCCCGCTCGCCCTGCGCGGCGCGATAGACCGTGCGTGCCGCGTCGGCGTTGAGGAGGGCGATGGCGACGCCGACCAAAAGGTCAGGCCACACCGACGGACGCCACGCCGTCATGGCAGCGGCCGCGATGATCGCGATGTTCGCCAGCACGTCGTTGCGCGCCGACAGGAACGCCGCCCGCGACAGGCCGCCCGCGTGATGGCGGAAGCGCACGAGCACCAACGCGCAAGTGAAGTTGACCGCGAGTGCCGCAAAAGCGGTCAAGCTCATCGGCAACGGCGCGGGCGGCTCCGGCAGCGCGAGCTTGTGCCAAGCCGTCCACAGCGCCGCCAGCGCCGGCACCAACAGCACGCCCGCCAGCACCATGCCGACCCGCGCCCGCGCCCGTGGGCTCCAGCCCAGCGCCATCAGGATCAAGAGGTTGAGCGAGGCGTCCTCGAGGAAATCGATGCTGTCGGCCAGCAGCGACACCGAGCCGATGGCGAGTGCCGCGGCGAACTCGACGCCGAAAAAGGCGAGGTTCAGCAGCGCGACGAGGCAGACGGCCTGCCGGAAGGTTTTAAGACCAGGGAACAACGACGGCGCCTCGAACCGGTTAGCCTGACAGTCATTTGGTACCGGCGGCAAACGCCTCGCGCATCATTGTCGAGCGATCCATCGGCATTGTCGCCCATTGGCAGGATTGCTAGCCTCGGGCACGGAGGCCCGCGCATGCTTGATCACGACCGGCACGGCGATTCGACCGGGATCGACGCAGACGCAGCGATCGTCCCCGATCTGGCGGGCGGTCTTATAGACCGCTCGATCTATTCCGATCCCAGGATCTACGAGCTGGAGCTGCGGCGGATCTTCGCGCGGGCGTGGAACTTCATGTGCCACGAGAGCCAGATCGCCAACGCCGGCGACTATTTCATCAACTACATCGGCGAGGATCAGGTCGTCGTCGTGCGCGGCGAGGACGGCGCGGTCCGCGTCCTGTTGAATACCTGCCGCCACCGCGGCAATGCGCTGTGCCGTGCCGAGCTCGGCAACACCAAGACCTTCGTGTGCAGCTACCACGGCTGGACCTACGGGCTGGACGGGACGCTGATCGGCGTGCCCGGCAAGGCCAACTTCTATCGCGACGCCATCGACCAGGCGAAATGGGGCCTGGTGCAAGCCGCCAAGGTCGACCACTACAAAGGCTTCTACTTCGCAACCCTCGATCCCCTGGCGCCGAGCCTGTTCGACTATCTCGGCGATGTCGGCCGCACCGGCATGGAGAGCATGCTGACCCAGGGCGAGGTCGTGGCGCTCGACGGCGTCCAGAAGAACGTCATCGACTGCAACTGGAAGATCGCGGTCGACAACCTGTTCGACTGGTATCACGTCAGGATCAGCCACAACTCGGCGTCTCGGGTCGGCTTCCTGGACCAGCGCCTGATGATGCCCATGAGCCAGATGGTGATGCTGGGCGAGCTCGGCCACGCGATCGGCGGGCCGATGGTGTCGGTGGAGAAGCAGGCGCAGCTCGATGCCTTGAGCGACGAGGAGCGCCGCGCACTAGACCAGCTGCCTGACGCGGAACGCGCCAAGCAGGCGCCGATCGAACGCCGGCCGCTTCGCTCGACCGCGGCACGGGCCGCGATGGGGCCGCTCGGCGTGCGTGCCATGGGCCATCCCAACATCTTTCCCAACCTCTGGATCTCGACCCGCGGCATGCAGCTCAGCCTGCGCCTGCCGCGCGGGCCCGGCCGGACCGAGATCTGGTGGTTCACCGTCTTGCCCAAAAGCTTCACCGAGCAGCAGCGGCGCAAGGCAAGGAAGTTCGTCACCCACGCTTTCGGCCCGGCGGGCCTGCTCGAGCAAGACGACGGCGAGAACTGGAGCCAGAGCACCCAGTCGAGCCGCGGCGTCGCGAGCCGGCGCTATGCGCACAACATGCAGATGGCCATGGGCCAGGACGAGGTGCTGGTCGATCCCTCGGGGCAGAAAGCCATCGAGACCCGGGTCAACGAGCACGCCCAGCGCTGGACGTACCGCTGCTGGGGCGAATGGCTGCGGGCGCGCGATTGGCCCGATCTGCTGGCCAACCGCTCGCCGGTGCCGGTCGGGCGGATCTAGCCATGCCGCAGGATGTCCAGACGAGCCCCGACGCCATGGCGTCGCTCGGCGTTCTGGAGAAGGCCACTCTGCAGTACGAGGTGGAGCAGTTCCTCTACCACGAGGCGGCCCTGCTCGACGACCGGCGCTTCGCCGAATGGTTCGCGCTGATCGCCGACGACATCCACTACTGGATGCCGATCCGCCGAACCGTCACTGTCGACAATCTCGACCGCGAGTTCACCACGGCCGACGGCATGGCCTATTTCGACGACGACAAGGCCGATCTCGGGATGCGGGTCGAGAAGCTGCAGGCGCCGTCGGCCTGGGCGGAGAATCCGCCATCGCGCACGCGCCATCTCGTGGCGAACGTGCGGCTGCTCGAGGTCAAGGGAGCCGAGGTCGCGCTGGAGGCGGCCATCCACGTGTTCCGCTCGCGGCTCAACGACAAGATCGACCACTGGATCGGCAAGCGCCGCGACCGCTTGCGGCGGATCGACGGCGGCTTCCAGATCTTCGAGCGGCACATCTTCCTCGATCAGACCGTCGTGCTGTCGACCAACTTCAGCAGCCTGTTCTAGCCATGCGGCTCAGCGATCAGGTCATCGTGGTCACCGGCGGCGCATCCGGCCTCGGCCGCGCCGTGGTCACACGCTTCATCGAGGAGGGTGCGCGCGTCGCGGTCCTCGACCGGTCGGCCGAGCGGCTCGACGAGCTCTCGAAGGCCTTTGCCGATTCGCTGGTCGCCACGGCGGGCGACGTCCGCAACCTTGCGGACAATCGCCGTGTCGTCGACGACTGCGTAAGGGCCTTCGGCAAGCTCGACTGCGCGATCGGCAACGCCGGCATCTGGGACTACTCGACCGATCTTTTAGCCCTCGACCCCGATCGCATCGACCAGGTGTTCGACGAGATCTTCCACATCAACGTCAAAGGCTACCTGCTGCTTGCCAAGGCCGCCTTGCCGGCGCTCGTGGCGAGCCGCGGCTCGATGATCTTCACGATCTCCAACGCCGGCTTCTACACCGAGGGCGGCGGGCCGCTGTACACCGCCAGCAAGCACGCCGCCGTCGGCCTGGTGCGCCAGCTCGCCTTCGAGCTCGCCCCGCACGTGCGCGTCAACGGCGTTGCGCCGGGCGGCATCGACACCGACCTGCGTGGCCCTGCCTCGCTCGGCATGCAGGAGCGCTCGATCGCGACCTTGAACCTGCCGCAGCGTGCCAAGACGAGCGTGCCGATCGGCGAGCTGCCGAACGCCAGCGACTATGCGGCAGCCTACGTGTTCTTCGCCTCGCGCGCCGACAACGTGCCGGCGACCGGCAGCATCCTGAACTACGACGGCGGCTTCGGCATCCGCGGCCTGCGCCGCACGGCGGCCGGCGCCGATTTGCCCGATCGCCTCGGGCTCGCGAAGCCGGGGACGGAGTGAAGCAGAGCGCCGCCCGGATTGTCGGGCGGCCTGGCGCTTCTCGATGCGGGGCTCACGCGGTCAAGCGTGTTCCTGGGATATGTCGCGGTTGGTGTGGTCGGGCATCATCACCGTGGCGATGATGCTGACGATCGCGCACACCGCGATGTAGGCCGCAATGACATAGCCCGAGCCGTAGGCGGCCAGCAGGGCGGTCGCGATCAGCGGCGCGGGGCCGCCGGCCGTGATCGAGGCCAGCTGGTAGCCGATCGAGGAGCCGCTGTAGCGCAGCCGCGGCGTGAAGCATTCGGCGATCAGCGCCGCCTGCGGCCCGTACATCAGATCGTGCGGCACGAACGACAGCACGATCCCGGTGAAGATCCAGAACGGCACCATGGTGTTCAGCATCGCGAAGTAGGCAAAACCGAACAGGCCGGTCAGCACCGAGCCGATCAGGTAAATGCGCTTGCGGCCGAAGCGGTCCGACAGCGCGCCGGCGATCGGGACGGTGAACAGCGAGATCACGCCGGCGGTGATCAGCGCCGACAGCAGGAAGTCGCGCGACTGGTTGAGGACCTGTGTGCCGTAGGCGAACACGAAGGCGAGGTAGATGTAGGCCGGCGCCTGCTCGGCCGTGCGCGCCAGCGCCGACAGGATGACCATCTTGGGCTGGCGCTTCAGCACCTCGACCACCGGCACGCGCTCGATGCGTTCCTCGGCGACGATCTTGCGGAAGGTCGGCGTCTCCATGATTCCCAGCCGGATGTAGAGCCCGACGCCCACCATGACGATGCTGAGCAGGAACGGGATGCGCCAGCCCCAGACCAGGAACTGATCGCCGGAGACCTGGCTGAACACCAGCACCGCGATGTTGGCCAGCAGGAGCCCGGCCGGTCCGCCGAGCTGCGGCCACGAGGCGATGAAGCCGCGATGCTTGTTGGTGCGCGCTCATTCCATCGCCAGCAGCACCTTTCCGCCACAGATGCCGCCGACACCGAGACCCTGGATGAAGCGGATGATCGTGAGCACCACGGCGCCCCAGATGCCGATCGATTCGTAGGTCGGCACCAGACCGACCGCGAAGGTGGCGAGCCC
>JAFAKN010000083.1 GCA_019235415.1 Alphaproteobacteria bacterium | reverse complement strand
GGGCCACGCCCCAAAGCTGCGCCGCCTCGACTTCGGCGTAGCCGGGATTGTAGCAGGAATAGACCGGCACCGTCGGGCCAAGCACCCCCTCGCGGGTGTAGGCCTCGCGGTGCGGGTCGTGACCCGCGAGCCAGAAAGGGTCGGTCTTGGCGAGTTCCGGCATAGCGGGGAGCCAGCGGCCCAGCCCGCCCTTCAGGTAGTCGTTCACCACCTGCGGCTGGATCAGGTATTTCATGAAGTCCTTGGCGACCGCGACGTTCTTGGCGCCCTTCGGGATGAATCCGCCGCCGACGCCGAGCATCGCCGGAATCGCGTTGCCGTGATTGTCGGCAGGCAACCCCAGGGTGACGATGTCGTCGTACCTGTCCTTGTCGTGGAACAGGGCCACCTCGGTCGAGATCGTCCCGTCGAGGTCCATGATCAATTGCTTGGCGTGGAATGCGTTGTTGTCGTCGGCGTCGCTCCAGCTCAGCGCCCCGGGCGGCACATAGCCCTCCTTGTAGGCCGTCGTCATGTAGTCGATGCTCTCGACGACCGCCTGCCTGACCTGCGGATCGTCGAGGTGCGGGCGACCGTCGGGCGTGACGATGTCCTTGCCGCCATGGGCAAACATGAAATGGTGGAAAAGCGCGTTGCCGTCGGCCGGGCCCGTGGTGGTGATCTGCAGCCCAAGCGCGTAGACGTTGCGCTGGGTCTCGCGCAGCTTCTTCTGCATCGGCTTGAAGAAGTCCCAGAACGCGTCCCAGGTCTTGGGCGCGTCGGACATCTTGTAGCCGGCCTTCTCGACCATCGAGCGCCAGACGTGGAACGGCAGCACGGCGGTCTTGTAGGGCACGTAGTAGAAGCTGCGCCGCTTCTCGACGTTGTTGTAGTACTGCGCGGCGAGCAGCGCGGTCGGGTGATAGTGCGCCTCCTGCGTCTTGACGACGTCGGTCATGTCGACCGCCCGGTCGATCCAGGCATTCTGCGGCAGCACCCTGGCCTGGGCGCCGTCATAGGAGATCAGATCCGGGACATCCCCGCTGGTCAGCGCCGAGATCACCTTCTGGCCGAGCGGACCGAACGGCATGAGGGAGTAGTCGAGCTTGTTGCCGCTTGCCCTCTCGTAATCCGCGACGATCTGCTTGAATGCGTTGTCTTCCTCTTTGACGAAGCCTTGCGTCCACCACAGGGTCGCGGTCCTTGCTTGGGCATTGGCAATATGGGGGTGGGCCAGCGCTCCGGTCGCGCCGAGTGCCAAGGATCCGCGAAGCATTGAACGCCTTGCCAGCTTGATCATTGTCTGCCTCCCAAGCCGTTCGTCGCTAAAGAACTTGGAGCGCAACGCTGCCGGTCCGGCTGCCAAAGGCTCCCTGCAGGAGATTGACCGCGCGCGTCGAAGGCGAATGGCCGTTCTCGTCCGGGCTATCGGTGCTCGAGCAGGCGGCATGACACGACACCGCGGAAGGGTGACGCCCACGACGATCGCCTTGCAGCTGCGCGCCAACAGGTCCTCCCGTGCAGGAGTGACAAGCAACCACGCTGACCACGGGAACCGAGAACAGAGGGGAAAAGCTTGGTCCAGGTCGGCGATACCGTCAATGATGTACCGCTCGTTGACGACAGGAGGGAGAGAATGACCATCAAGATCGAGCGGTTCCAGCCGGACGGCATGAATGTCCGGATGTCTCATGGCCAGCCGTCATACTCGCACGTCGTGACGGTGAGCGGCAGCGGCAAGCTCGTCTATATCGCGGGCCAGCTTGCCCGCGACATCGACGGCAATTGCGTCCGCAAGGGCGACATGCGCGCCCAGCTGGAGCAGACCTTCCAGAACCTCGATCGCTGCCTGAAGGCCGCCGGCGCCAGCTGGGCCGACGTGGTCAAGACCAACACCTACGTCACCGACTTCGACGAGTTCCAGAAGTGCGGCGACGTGCGCATCCGCTATCTCGGGGTAGCGACGCCGACCAGCACCACCGTCGGCGTGACCCGCCTGGCCGGTCCCGACTTCATGGTCGAGATCGAGGCGGTTGCGGTCGTGAGCAGCTAGTCGTCAACAGCGAGCGAGGCGGCGGCGCGCAGGCCCGTCACGAGGCGCCACGCAGTGCCGCCGTGGCCACCGTCATGGCGTTCGAGCTCGGTCGCCTGCACGCCGTACGGCTCTTGTGTCACACCGCGAATCCACAGTGCCATGCGCTCGACCCTGACCTCGACGAAGAGCGCGTGCGCGCGGTCGGCAGCGGTCGGAAAGTAGGCGTCGAAGGCCGGCTTCCAGCGGCGGCGGACTTCCGCCTCTTCGCGCAGCAGCGTCGCGCGCCCGCTCAACGTCGCGTAGGCGTCGTGCGCGTCGTCCTGGAAGATCAGGGTGACTTCGCCGTCGCGCTCGACCTCGGCCACCTTGCGCGACCGGCCGTCGACGACGAAGCGGATGGTCCATTCGTCTTCGTCGGGTTCGGGCAACAGCCGGCCCATCGGACGGCCGTGGACGCGGCCTTCGTCTGCTGCGGTGAGCAGCCAGCAATAGCGCACGGCGCGGACCGTCTTGGCCGCGCCGGCCAGCAATGGGCTCACCGCGGCGTCACGCTCGGCATAGGTAACTGACATGGCAACCTCCTGCGTCGGCGGCTCACGGTTTGCCATATGTTGACTAAAGAGTCTAGACTATATAGTCTACAACGCGATGGGACGACCGTTGTTCGACAGCGCCGATTTCCTGGCCGCGGCGCGCACGCTGGCGAGCGAGCGCGGACCGGCCGGGGTCACGATCGATTCGGTCATCGAGCGGCTGAAGGCGCCGAAGGGCTCGTTCTACTATCGCTTTGCCTCGCGCGACGCGCTTTTGGGCGAGCTGTGGCTCGCGGCGGTGCTCGGCTACCAGGAGGGTTTTGTGCGCGCGATCGAAGCGGGCGACGGGCTCGCCGCGGCATTGCACACGCCGGCCTGGGTGCGCGGCCATCTCGACGATGCGCGGCTGCTGCTGCTCTACAGCCGGCACGACTTCGTGCAGGGCGATTGGCCGGCGGCGCTGAAGCGCGGCGTGCGCCAGCAGGCCGAGCGCTACATGGCCTGCCTGGAGAGGTTCGCGCGCCAGGTCTTCGGCCGCGCCGGCGCCGGCGAGCTGCGCCGCGCCACCTTCGTGCTGGCCGACATTCCGATGGCCGC
>JAFAKN010000630.1 GCA_019235415.1 Alphaproteobacteria bacterium | reverse complement strand
GCACTATAAGGTCAAGATGTCGATGCCCTGGCGCGACCTGCCGAAGAAGGTGCGCGACGCGATCCTGTTCGGCAGCGGCGGCGAGGCCATCGCCATGCGCTACGACGACGGCATCCGCCAGTACCAGACCACCAAGCCGTTCGAGGGTGTCATCCCTAACCTCGATCGCCGTTGGAAGGAGACCGATTCCTCGTGGGTGCGCGAGGATCTCGAGCGCTTCCAGCACGAAACCAAGTGCGAGGCCTGCGGCGGCGCCCGCCTCAAGCCCGAAGCCCTGGCGGTCAAGATCGGCGGGCTCAACATCAGCCAGGTGACCGAGTTCGCGATCGGCGACGCGGTGAAGTGGTTCGCCGAGCTCAACCCCAAGCTCACCGCCAAGCAGCAGGAGATCGCTGCCCGCATCCTGAAGGAGATCAACGAGCGACTGGGCTTCCTTGACAACGTCGGCCTGAGCTACCTCACGCTCAACCGCACCTCGGGAACCCTGTCGGGCGGCGAGAGCCAGCGCATTCGCCTCGCCTCGCAGATCGGCTCGGGCCTCACCGGCGTGCTCTATGTGTTGGACGAGCCGTCGATCGGCTTGCACCAGCGCGACAACGACCGCCTCTTGAAGACGCTGACCCGGTTGCGCGACCTCGGCAACACCGTGCTGGTGGTCGAGCCCGACGAGGATGCCATCCGCGCCGCCGACCATCTTGTCGACATGGGCCCTGGTGCCGGCGCGCATGGCGGCACGGTGATCGCCGAGGGCACGCCCGAAGACGTCATGCGCAACAGCGCCAGCCTCACCGGGCAGTACCTTTCGGGATTCCGTCAGATCCCCGTGCCCAAGCTGCGGCGCGAACCTCCGGCCCAGGGAAGCACGGGCAACGGCCGCTGGCTCACGGTCAAGGGCGCGCGCGAAAACAACCTGCAGAACGTGACGGCCAGCATTCCGCTCGGCACCTTCACCTGTGTCACCGGCGTGTCGGGCAGCGGCAAGAGCACCTTGATCGTCGAGACGCTGTACAAGGCATTGGCCAAGCGCCTGAACGGGGCGCGCGAGCATCCCGGCGCGCACGCCGGCCTCGAAGGCGTGCAGCACCTCGACAAGATCGTCGACATCGACCAGTCGCCGATCGGGCGCACGCCGCGTTCCAACCCGGCGACCTACACCGGCGCCTTCTCGCCGATCCGCGACTGGTTCTCCCAGCTGCCTGAATCGACCGAGCGTGGCTACAAGCCCGGCCGCTTCTCGTTCAACGTCAAGGGCGGCCGCTGCGAAGCGTGCCAGGGCGACGGCGTCATCAAGATCGAGATGCACTTTCTCCCCGACGTCTACGTCCAGTGCGACGTCTGCAAGGGCAAGCGCTACAACCGCGAGACCTTGGAGATCCAGTTCCGCGGCAAGTCGATCGCCGACGTGCTGGAGATGACGGTCGACGAGGGCGTCGAGTTCTTCCGTGCCGTACCGCCGATCCGCGACAAGCTTCTGACCTTGCAGCAGGTCGGCCTCGGCTACATCCACGTCGGGCAGCAGGCGACCACCCTGTCGGGCGGCGAGGCGCAGCGCGTCAAGCTCGCCAAGGAGCTGTCGCGGCGCGCCACTGGCCGCACGCTCTACATCCTCGACGAGCCGACCACGGGCCTGCATTTCGAGGACGTACGCAAGCTCCTGGAAGTGCTGCACAAGCTGGTCGAGGGCGGCAACACCGTGCTGGTGATCGAGCACAACCTCGAAGTCATCAAGACCGCCGACTGGATCCTCGACCTCGGCCCGGACGGCGGCGCCGGCGGCGGACGCCTGATCGCCGAGGGCGCGCCCGAAGAAATCGTCAAGGTGGCCGAGAGCTACACCGGCCAGTACCTGGCCCGCCACCTGCCGCGCAGCACGGTGGCCAAGAAGCGAGCGTAGCCTCATGCGCCTGACCGACTTCAAGGCACTGACCTTCGATTGCTACGGCACGCTGATCGACTGGGAAACCGGAATGGTCGAGGCGTTGCGGCCGCTCACCGGCAAGCTGGCCAAGCCGCTGTCGCGCAACGCGGTTCTGGAAGCCCATGCCCGCCACGAGTCGGAGCAGCAGGCCCAGACGCCGGGCAAGCTCTATCGCGAGCTTTTGGCGATCGTGTACCGGCGGCTGGCCGAGGAATGGCGAGTCTCCGTGGACTGGTCCGAGTGCGTCGCCTATGGCCGCAGCGTGCGCGACTGGCCCGCCTTCCCGGATTCCTCCGGCGCGCTGCGCTACCTTAAAGAGCACTACAAGCTCGTCATCCTGTCGAATGTCGACAACGAGAGCTTCAGCTTCAGCAACCAGAAGCTCGGCGTGGCGTTCGACGCCATCTACACCGCCGAGGACATCGGCTCCTACAAACCGAGCCCCGGCAATTTCCAGTACATGCTGAAACAGCTGTGGGCCATCGGCGTGAAGCCGGACGAAGTCCTGCACACGGCCGAAAGCCTGTTCCACGACCACCAGCCGGCCAACCAGATGGGCCTCGCTTCGTGCTGGATCTATCGCCGGCACAAGGACGAAGGTTTTGGCGCCACCATGAATCCCGGCGCGATGCCCCACTACGACTTCCGCTTCACCAGCTTGGCCGAGCTGGCCAAGACCCATCAGGACGAGCTGCGATCGTAGACCGTGAAGAGTCTAAACCCCACTCGTCATCCCGACCGGAGCCGAGCGAAGCGAGGCGTAGTGGAGGGACCTTTTTTGTCGTCGCCAGAAACAAGAAAGGTCCCTCCACTACGGGTCTGCGGCCCTCCGGTCGGGATGACGGAATAAAAAGGCGCGACCCTATTTTACCGAAGTCGGTGCGGCCTGGCGCTGGCGCAAGGTCGCCTCGATGTCGATGCGGCCATCGCCCGTCATGACGCAGCCATAGTCGCGCGCCGCGCCAAGGGCGGTGATGTAGCCGTTCTCGAGGTCGGCCGCGATGTCCTCCAGCGCCCGCTGCGCCGGCGGACCAAAGCCCGAGCCGCCGGCGATGGTCACCTCGATCTCGAGGCGCTCGTCGGTCATCGCCACCGTCTCGCCCGTCGTCACGTCGTGGACGCTGCCGTCCGGCTGCTTCACCGTGCCGACGGCGCCTCCGCCCGGCCGGCCGCCGAACAGGCCTTCGACGTGGATGCCGTGACCTTCGGGAAACAGGCCGACCATGATCGGCTCGGCGCCGCTCTCCAGCCGCCGCGCCCGCATGCGCTGCCCCAGCCCGCCGCGCTTGGTGCCCGGCCCGCCGCTGTCGGGCACCAAGCTCTTCTCCAGGATCACGACGGGCATACGGCTTTCCAGCAACTCGACCGGCGTGTTCGCCGCCGAGGTCGGGAACAACAGGCCCGACTTGCCGTCCTGGCGCTGCGAGGCGCCCTGGCCGCCGCCCATGAAGAAGTGATCCGACGCCACACGCCCCTGCAAGTTGCGGCCGTAGAAGGCGAAGGCCTTGGGCATGCCGGTGAAGGCCTGCACCTTGCCCGGGATGGCCGGCGCCAGCGCGCGATAGAGATTGGGCCCCAGCCACCACGAGATCCGCGTGCGATAGGCCACCGCCGCCGGCGGATCGCAATTCAGCGACGAACGCTCGGGCGCCGTCACACTGACAGGCGCGTAGCAGCCGGCGTTGCCGCGCACGTTCGGCGTGAGCATGCACTTCAGCGGATAGCTCGAGTGCGCGGCGGTGACGCTCATGGTGCAGTTCACCCCGCCGCGCGGCACCTCGGGCGGCGGATCGATGTGCTCGACGTGGATCGTGTCGCCGTTCTTGTGCACGCGCACCTTGAACCGCAGCAGCGCGTCGCCCCACGGCCGGGCGTCGAGCTCGCTGTCGTAGGTGCCGTCGGGCACGGCGCGGATGGCAGCGCGCGTCGCCGCTTCGCTGCGCCCCCGCACGACGGCGGCCAGCGCGGCGAGGTCCTCCAGGCCGTATTCGGCCATGAAGGCGAGCAGGCGCTGGCCGCCCAGCGCGTTGGCGGTGATCATCGATTCGACGTCGCCTAGCACCTGGTCCGGGTTGCGCACGTTGGCGTGCAGCAAGCGCATGATCGACCGGTCGGGCGTGCCGGCATCGTAGAGCTTCATGGGCGGGATCAGAACGCCCTCGTCGAAAAGCTCGCGCACGACGTTGGGGTCCTTCACGCCGCCGATGTCGCTCACGTGACCGACCGTGCCCATCAGCGCGACCAGCCGGCCGTCCTTGAACACCGGGCTCACCAGCGCGATGTCGAACAGGTGCCCGGCGCACAGCCAGGGATCGTTGGTCACCAGCACGTCGCCCGGCCTCAGCGTATCGGGCGGAAAATGTTCCAGCAGTGCCTGCACGCAGCGCGTCAGCGTCAGATTGAACAGCGGCATGGCGCGCGGGCTGTGCGCCAGCGGATTGCCTTGCGGGTCGAGGATCTCGTTGGCGAAGTCCTGGCTCTCCGAGATGATCAGCGAATAGGCAGTACGGCATACCGTCTGCCACATCTCCTCGACGATCGAGATCAGCCGCGACCACATGATCTCGAGCCCGATCGGATCGGCCTCGATCACCGCCTTCGCCTGCGCGATCGGCATGCCCGGCGTCACCCGCGCCGCAGCGTTCACCGCCGCCGCCACGGCGATGCGCAGGTTGCGCGCGGCGTCAACCGTGAGCGAATCGCCCGGCGCGATGACCGTGGTCGCCTCGCGCTCCTCGACGATGGCCGGACCTTCGACCGTGGTTCCCGGCGTCAGCGCGTAGCGATCGAAGACCGGCGTGTCGTGGAACCTGCCGTCGAACCACGCCGGCCGGCGACCCTTGAGCGCGGCGCCTGACGCCGCGCCGGCCACCGCCCCGGAGAGCGCGATCGGCGGCTCGGGCGCGCTCACGCGCACGCGGAACGACAGCACCTCGATCTCGGCTCCCTCCACGACACGCGTGTAGAGCGTGCGATAGGTCCCGGCGAATGCCTCGATCAGCGCCGGCAGGCTGCCTTCGATGAGCGACCCGTCCGGCAGGCGCACCATGATCTGGTGCAACTGGCCGACCAGGCGCATCTCGGCATAGCGCTCGACCTTCATCGCCGCGTCGGCAACCCCCGCCGCGCTGAGCCGGCTGCGCGCCAGCGCTTCGAGCTCGGCCAGATGCGCATTGGCCTGCCGCCAATCGGTAGCCTTGCCGAGCGGCGTCAGCGCGCTGCGCGACTGCTCGAAGGCGAGCGGCGCGGCGAGGAAGCCCAGCGCCGACGCAGCACCCGACGCGGGCGGGATCAGCACCTCGCCTATTCCAAGCACGCGCGCCACGCGCACGGCATGGGCCGGGCCGGCGCCGCCGAACGCCACCATGGCATAGCGCCGCGGGTCCCGGCCCTTCTCGATCAGATGGACGCGCGCCGCGCTCGCCATCGCTTCGCACACTACCGCATGGATACCGGCGGCCACTTCGATGGCCGGCAGCCCGAGCTTTTCCCCCAGCCGCGCCAACGCCGCTTCGGCCGCCGGCTTGTCCAGGCTCATGCTGCCGCCGAGGAAGAAGCCGGGATCGTAGTAGCCCAGCAGCAGGTTGGCGTCGGTCACCGTCGCTTCCTCGCCGCCCTGCCCGTAGCAGGCCGGGCCAGGCGCCGCGCCGGCGCTGCGCGGCCCGACCTTCAGGAGGCCCGTTTCGTCGATGCCGGCGATCGAGCCGCCGCCGGCGCCAATCTCGATCATGTCGACCACCGGCGCCTTAATCGGCAGGCCGGAGCCGCGCTTGAAGCGGCGCACGCGTGCCGTCTCCATCATCGGCACCACCGCGGCGCGCCCGTTCTCGATCAGGCACGACTTCGCGGTCGTGCCGCCCATGTCGAAGGCGATGGCATCGGGCAGCCCGGCCTCGCGCGCGAACAGGACGGTGGCCAAGGCGCCGCCCGCCGGGCCTGATTCGAGCAAGCGGATAGGGAAGGTACGGGCGACTTCGGGCGCGCACAGGCCGCCGTCGGATTGCATGAGACGCAGCGTGCCGGCGAAACCCAGCGCGTCCAGCTCGCGGAGCAGGCGGCCGATGTAGCGATCCATCAGCGGCTGCACGAACGCGTTGGCGCAGGTCGTTGCAAGCCGCTCGTACTCGCGGATTTCCGGCGCCACCTCCGACGACAGGCTGACCGAGACGTTGGGAAACGCTTCGCGCAGGATCCGGCCGGCCGCGCGCTCGTGCGCCGGGTTGGCGTAGCTGTGCAGGAAGCACACGGCGATCGCCGTGCAGCCGTCGGCCACCAGGCGCGTGGCTTCGGCCAGGACCGCCGCCTCGTCCAGCGGTTCCAGCACGCGACCGTCCCAGGCTAGGCGCTCGGCGATCTCGATGCGGCGGTGGCGCGGCACCAGGGGATCGGGAAATTTCAGGAACAGGTCGTAGATGTCGTAGCGCTGCTCGATGCCGAACTCGAGCACGTCGCGAAAGCCCTTGGTCGTCAGCAGGCCGAGCCGCGCCCCGCGGCCTTCGATCAGGGCATTGGTGACGAGCGTGGTGCCGTGCAGCAGCTCACCGATCTCGGCCACGCCGATGCCGGCCGCCGCGCAGATGCTGCGGATGCCGTCGAGCGCCCCGTCGGCGGGATCATCCGGCGTGGTGAGGCATTTGTGCAGCGAGATGCCGCCAGTGGCGGCGTCAAGCAGGACGAAGTCCGTGAAGGTGCCGCCGATATCGAAGCCCAACCGGTAGCGCACGAGTGCTGGTTCAGCGGCCATCTCCACCTTCCGAAAGTTTTGCCATCCCGAGCGCAGCGAGATCTGTCATCCCGAGCGAAGCGAGGCATCTTTCCTTTTGCCTTAAGGATCCCTCGCTTCGCTCGGGATGACAGATCGACTGGGAAACGCAAATCCTATGCCGCCGGGATCGGCGGTCAACCAATGCGCCGGGCTCGCAGCTGCCATGTTTCAATTGTACCGCTCCGGCGCAGCGGTGCTGCGCAACGGTAGCCGTTGGCCTAGAATGCGCCGCCCTCATATCCAGGAGTCCGCGATGCCACGCCCCATGTGGAAGGGCTATCTGAAGCTGTCGCTCGTCTCGTGCGCGGTGGCGCTCTACAACGCGACCTCGTCGTCAGAGCGCGTGTCGTTCAACACGCTGAACCGCAAGACCGGCAATCGGCTGAAGCAGAACCTGGTGGACTCGGTGAGCGGCGAGCCGGTCGACACCGCCGATCGCGTCAAGGGCTACCAGGTCGCCAAGGGCCAGTACGTGCTGGTCGAGGACTCCGACCTCGAGGCGCTCAAGATCGAGACCAGCAAGACGATCGACATCGACAGTTTCGTGCCGCAGGCCGAGGTCGACCAGATCTACCTCGATAGCCCCTACTATCTCGCGCCCGACGACAAGGTCGCCGAGGAAGCCTTCGCCGTGATCCGCGAAGCGATGACACGCAAGAAGGTGGTCGGCGTCGCCCGCGTCGTGCTGAGCCGCCGCGAGCGCATCCTGATGCTGCAGCCGCGCGGCAAGGGCATGCTGGCGACGACGCTGCGCTATCCCTACGAGGTGCGCCAGGACGCCGAGTACTTCGACGGCATCCCCGAGCTGAAGCTCGCACCGCAGATGATCGACATCGCCCAAGAGCTGATCGCGCGCAGCGCCGGACACTTCGAGCCCGACACCTTCACCGACCGCTACGAGGAGGCCCTGGTCGGCATGCTGCGCGCCAAACAGGCCGGCCAGACCTTCGCGGTCCCCGAGCAGGTCGAGCCGGGCAACGTGGTCGACATCATGGACGCGCTGAAGCGCAGCCTGGAGGTCGTCAGCACGGGCGCCAACCGTCGACCGCGCGCGCCGAGCAAGAAGGCGGCCGAGGCGCCCGCCGAGGCGGTGCCGGCCAAGGCGAGCGAAGCGCGCAAGCCGGCGCCGGCCAAGCGCAGAGCCAGCCGCTGACGTTTCGGAGCCCGGTTTGCCGCTCGCCGGACAGACCCTCCATCTGGTTGGCCGCCTCCACGGCCTGACGCGTCGGCGCCTGGAGCAGCTCGCGCGCGCACGGGGCTGCAAGCTGGCGGCGCGGCCCGGACCGCGCGTCACGATGGTCGCCTTCGGACATTCGGCAGTCGCGCAAGCGCTCGACGACGGCCGCATCCGGCTTCCGCCCGCGCTGCCCGCCAAGGCGACGTTGATCAGCGAGAACGTCCTGCGTCGCCTGCTCGGCCTGCTGGACCCGCCGCCGGCCGTCGAACGCAACCTCGGGCAGGCCGAGATCGAGCGTCTCGCCGGCCTGTCGCCCAACGTCGTCTCCTGCCTGGTATTGTTCGACGTGCTCGAGCCGGTCGACGACCGGTTCGGCTATCGCGATCTCGTGGCGGCGCGCGAAGCGGCGCGGCTCTTGAAGCGCGGCGTAGCGCTCAGCGACGTGCTTGAAGCCGCGATTGCGCTGCGGCGGCGCGGCAGCCACCTCGCCGAAGCGCGGCTCACGGAGGGCCCATCCGGCGCGTTGGTGCGCGATATCGCCGGCCAGCTCGCCGAGCTCAGCGGCCAGCTCACCATGCGCCTGGAGCGGACGGCGCGCAGCCTCGACGACCTGCTGGTCGACGCCGAGCAGGCCGAGCATACCGGCGATCTTTCAGCGGCCGAGAGCCTCTACACGACGGCCATGCGCGCCGACAGCGGCGATCCCGTCCTGCCGTTCAATCTCGGCAACGTGTTCCAGGCGCAAGGCCGCGTCACGGAAGCCAAGATCGCGTGGCAGATCGCCGTGGCGCGCGATCCCGCCTTCGCCGAGGCTTGGTACAACCTCGCGATGGCCGCCGAGGACGACAAGCAGGCGGATCTCGCGATTGCGCAATACCGCCGCGCCGTGCAGGCGCAGCCCGACTACGCCGACGCCCATTTCAATCTCGCGCTCCTGCTGACGCGGCTCGACCGCTGCAACGAGGCGCTCCCCGCCTGGGAACGCGTCCTCGAGCTCGAACCGTCGGCACGGCAAACCGGCACGGCGCAAAAAGCCATCGCCCTCTGCCGCATGCGCATCCAGCAGGAACGCACGCAGACGGGGTAGCGTGTGATGAGTAACCGTCATCCCGACCGGAGCCGAGCGAAGCGAGGCGTAGTGGAGGGACCTGTTTTTGCTATCGTGGGACGCGCACGAAAAGGTCCCCTCGACTACGCTGCGCTCGGGTCGGGATGATGGATCCGTAGTCATCGCGCCCTCAGCCTTTCGCAATTGCACGGTGTGGCGCTCGACCGTCACTGGTCTGTGACCGGCTCCGCTCTAAACTTATACCGCATCCCCTTGTTTAGAATGTCTCTAATCTATATACAGATCCGAACAGGATTGGGAGAATGACCATGTCGAGCGACAGCAAGTGCCCGTTCAGCGGCCACGGACGGCCGAATGCCAACCGCGACTGGTGGCCCAAGCAGCTCGATCTTCGCGTGCTGCATCAGCACTCGGCGAAGTCCAATCCGATGGGCGAGGAATTCGACTACGCCAAGGAATTCAAGAGCCTCGACCTCGACGCCGTGATCAAGGACCTGCACGCGCTGATGACCGATTCGCAGGATTGGTGGCCGGCGGACTTCGGCCATTATGGCGGGCTCTTCATTCGCATGGCGTGGCACGGCGCGGGCACTTACCGCATCGCCGACGGCCGCGGCGGCGCCGGCTCCGGCCAGCAGCGCTTCGCGCCGCTGAACAGCTGGCCCGACAATGCCAGCCTCGACAAGGCGCGCCGGCTCTTGTGGCCCATCAAGCAGAAGTACGGCCGCAAGATCTCGTGGGCCGACCTCTTCCAACTCACCGGCAACGTCGCGCTGGAATCGATGGGCTTCAAGACGTTCGGCTTTGGCGGCGGCCGCGCCGACAGCTGGGAGCCCGACCAGGACATCTACTGGGGTTCCGAAGGCAAGTGGCTGGCCGACGAGCGCTACAGCGGCGACCGCGATCTAGAGAACCCGCTGGGCGCTGTGCAGATGGGCCTGATCTACGTCAATCCCGAAGGTCCCAACGGTAAGCCCGATCCGCTCGCCGCGGCGCGCGACATCCGCGAGACCTTTGCCCGCATGGCGATGAACGACGAGGAGACCGTTGCGCTGATCGCCGGCGGCCACACTTTCGGCAAGACGCACGGCGCGGGCGATGCCACCCTGGTCGGCCCCGAGCCCGAAGCCGCGCCGATCGAGCAGCAGGGCCTCGGCTGGAAGAGCGCCTACGGCACGGGCAAAGGCGCCGATGCGATCACCAGCGGGCTCGAAGTTACCTGGAGCTCGACACCGACCAAGTGGAGCAACAACTTCTTCAAGAACCTGTTCGGCTACGAATGGGAGCTGACCAAAAGCCCGGCCGGCGCGCACCAGTGGACGACCAAGAATGGCGCCGGCGCCGGCACGATTCCCGACGCCTACGACAAGTCGAAGAGCTACCCGCCCGCCATGCTGACCACCGATCTTGCGCTCAAGGTCGACCCCGCCTACGAGAAAATCTCCCGTCACTTCTTCGAGAATCCGGACCAGTTCGCCGACGCCTTCGCCCGTGCCTGGTTCAAGCTTACGCATCGCGACATGGGCCCGATCGCGCGCTATCTCGGTCCGCTCGTGCCCAAGGAACAGCTCATCTGGCAAGACCCGATTCCTGCCGTCGATCATCCGCTGATCGGCGAGCCTGAAATCGCCGACCTCAAGGCCAAGGTCCTCGCCACCGGCCTGTCGGTCTCCCAGCTGGTCTCGGCGGCGTGGGCCTCGGCCTCCACCTTCCGCGGCTCCGACAAGCGCGGCGGCGCCAATGGCGCGCGCATACGCCTCGCACCGCAGAAGGATTGGGAGGTCAACCAGCCGGCTGAGCTCGCAAAGGTCCTGCAGGCCTTGGCAGCGATCCAGCAGCAATTCAATGCTGCCCAATCGAATGGCCGGTCGGATGGCAAGAAGGTGTCGCTCGCCGACCTGATCGTGCTGGCCGGCGGCGCGGCTATCGAGAAGGCGGCGAAGGCGGCGGGACACGACATCAAGGTGCCGTTCACGCCGGGCCGGATGGACGCCTCGCAGGAGCAGACCGACGCGCACTCCTTCGCGCCGCTCGAGCCGCTCGCCGACGGGTTCCGCAACTATGTGCGGAGCAAGGCGCGCCTGTCACCGGAGGAGTTGTTGGTCGATCGCGCGCAATTGCTGAAGCTCAGCGCGCCCGAGATGACGGCGTTGGTCGGTGGCCTGCGCGTGCTCGGCGCCAATGTCGACAAGTCCAAGCACGGCGTCTTCACCAAGCGGCCGGAGACGCTCAGCAACGACTTCTTCGTCAACCTGCTCGACATGGGCACCGAATGGCAGCCGGCCGCCGGCTCCGACGGAGTCTACGAGGGCCGCGATCGCAAGACCGGCGAGGTCAAGTGGACCGGCACCCGAGTCGACCTGATCTTCGGCTCGCACTCGCAGCTGCGCGCGCTGGCGGAAGTCTACGGCTGCTCCGATGCCGGCGAGAAGTTCGCTGCGGACTTCGTGGCCGCCTGGGCCAAGGTGATGAACCTCGATCGCTACGACCTGGCGTGAGCCTTCGGGACGACATCCCCTGTCATCCCGAGCGCAGCGAGGGATCCTTAAGGCCACAGGAAGGATCCCTCGCTTACGCTCGGGATGACAGACGGCAAGCGGTCTCAGATAGGCATGCGCCGTCTACTTCCCGAACGGAATGCCCACGCCTGCGAAGAACAGACCGTTCACCGTCGGGTTGACGGTGCCCCAGTAGGCCTGGCTGCCGAACTGGCCGGACTGCGCCAGCACCACGCCGCCCGGCCGGAACTGGAACTCCGCGCCGGCGCGCAGGATCAGCGGGAAGCCGCCCGCGCCGACCGACAAGGGCACGCGCACGCCCGCACCGGCCGTCGGATCGACCGTGAAGCGCTGGGCCTGGCTGAAGAAGCCGGGCCCGCCGGCAGGCGCGCCCCATTCGGCGCCCTGTAGGGTCTGCGTCCAGCTGTCGAGCGTGATGCCGCCGTAGAGTTCGAGGTAAACCGGGTTGACTCCGGTGATCTCGGTGAACGGCAGGCTGATCCCGGCGAGCAGCGGGATCTGCAGGTTCTCCGTCACCGTGCTCGATCCGTAGCCTTGAGCGCGCGGGCCGATCTGGCCGAAGGTCTGGATGAACGACTGCGAGCCGAACGAGGACTGCACGCCGGCCTCGAAGAAAGCGCTGGGCGTTCCGCTCTCGCGGGCGAACGGCAGCTCGGCGCGCACGCGCCCGCCGGCCATCCCCACCGTGGTGCCCGTGCCGCCGGTGCTGCCGACGACGCTGCCGGGCCCCGCGACGTCGACTCCCGTGACGTTGCCCACCGCACCGATCCGCGCCAGCACGCCGCCCACTGCATAGACCTGGACCAGCCCGAACTCGGCATAATCTTTTAGCGGAGCGGCGCCACCGGTGACCGCGCTCGGGACCGTACCCGTGGGCGTGCAGCCTGCCGGCAGGCGTGGCACCTTCTCGAGCGCTGGGCCGACTGCCTGCGCATCCTTGCGGTACTGCAATGGCTCGTATTGGTTGGTGGTGCGCTGCGCCTCCGCCTCGATGTTGGCCTTGAGGGTGCCGGCGCTGGCTTGCGCCTGCTCGTACTGGGTACGATCGCAACGGGCCGCCGCGTCGGCCATCGTGCGGGCGATCCGGTCGACGGCCTGCGCATCGGCCGCGAAGAAAAAGCCGGCCCCGGTCTCGGTCGACAGATGCTGCGGCACGCCGACCCACAGCGGTCCGTTCCACTGCGCCGCGGCCGGCGCCAGTTCCGCCGTCGCCAGGAGGCCCAACCCGGCCAGCCGGGCGGCCGACAGAAGCGCACGCCTCATGGGAGGTCTCCCCGGGACACATAGTAAAACTCTACCGGCGCGTGAGCAAATGCGCCGACTTCGTATCGCGTTCGAAGTTCACGGCGCTCGCCACCTCGTTTAGTGTGTTGGCGAGCAGCGAAAGGAACAAAACCATGTCTCGCATTCGCCCCTCGCGCTTCGTCCATGTCGTCTATCGCACCCGCCAGTTCGACGAGATGATCGCCTGGTACCAAGCAGTGCTCGACTGCAAGGTCCAGTACAAGAACCCCGCGCTGGCCTTCCTCACCTACGACGAGGAGCACCACCGGGTGGCGCTGATCAATCTCGCGGCCGTCCAGCCGCAGGCGGCACCGGCCGAAGGGCGCGGCATGATCGGCGTCGACCACGTCGCTTACACCTACGACACGGTAGAGGACCTGCTGGAGAACTACGCCCAGCTGAAGGAGAAGGGCATCATGCCCTATTGGTGCGTGCACCACGGTGTGACGATGTCGATGTACTACGCCGATCCCGACGGCAACCAGATGGAGCTGCAGGTCGACGCCTACCTCTCCGGCGACGACGCAAACCGCTACATGCAAGGCCCGCACTTCGAGACCAATCCGATCGGCGTGGAGTACGATCCCGACGAGCTTTTAGCCAGGGTCCGCGCCGGCACGCCGGGCTCGGCCTTCCTCGAGCGCAAAAACGATCTACCGGTCTCACCGATCCGCGGCGCGCTCGCACATTAAATGGCGGTATGGAAAGACATGGCACACGACCGCATAGTCGCAGATCCAGCGGTGACGATGGGCAAGCCGTGCATCAGAGGCACGCGCATCACCGTCGAGCTGATCCTGCGAAAGCTCGGAGCCGGCCGCTCCTTTTCCAACCTGCTGGAGGCCTACCCGCAACGGCATGAGGACGATCTGCGCGCCGCATTGGCCTTCGCAGCCGACTACCTGCAGCACGAGACTGTGCTCGCCGCGGAATAATGCGTCTTTTGGCAGACGAAAAACGTCTCGAAGCTGGTGATCGCCCGGCTTCGGGCTGACGGCCTTGACGTCATCTCCATCGCCGAAACGCAACCCGGCGCCCGCGACGACGCCATTCTCGAGACGGCGCGGGCTGAAGGCCGTATACTAATCACCGAAGATCGCGACTTCGGCGAGTTGCTGATACGCCAATGTCTACTGGCGGCAGGCGTTATCTTGCTGGAGCTGGATCGCCTTTCAGGTGAGGCGGAAGCCGCGCACTAGTCACCGAAGTTGTCGCTACTCACGCCAACAACAAGGAAGGCCTCGATGCCGGCCTTTGCAAGCACAACAGAGTGACCCCGCCCAGCCGCGCCGTTCATGAATGGGCGCCAAACTTGCACTCTCGGCGTCACACCTCGCGCATCAGCGCGGCGCCCTTGTCCAGCAAAGGCAGGACCTTGTCCCTCGGTTCGACGGGCACGCCGAACACCACGCGGTCGATGCCGGCGTCGCGGGCGCGCTTCAGCTCGTCGCCTTTCATCCCGACACCGAATAAGGTCACCGGCACATCGCTCTCGGCGCGACCGGCCGCCTTCAGCATCTCGCGGAACGGCGCCAGCAAGGCCAGCGTGTCGACGCCACGGCCGCCGATCGGCATCCAGCCGTCGCCGTAGGCGACCGCACGGCGCGCGCCTTGCGGGAAGCCGCCGCCGACGATGATCGGCGGATGCGGCTTCTGCACCGGCTTGGGCCATTGCATCATCTCGTCGAACTTCACGAGGTCGCCGGCATACTTGGGCTTCGAGCTCGTCCAGATCGCCTTCATCGCTTCGACGCGCTCGCGCATCAGCTTGAAGCGCGTGCCGAAGGCGGTGCCGTGGTCGGCCATCTCCTCGGCGTTCCAGCCGCCGCCGACGCCGAACAAGAGCCGGCCGTTCGACAACCGGTCGACGGTCGCGACCTCTTTGGCCGTATGGATGGGATCGCGCTGCACCACCAGGCAGACGCCGGTGCCGAGCTTGATCGTCTTGGTGACCACCGCCGCCGCGCCCATGGCGACGAACGGGTCGTAGGAGTCGTAGTACCATTTCGGCAGCTCGGCCCCGCCCGGCCAAGGCGACTTGCGGCTGGTCGGGATGTGGCTGTGCTCGGGGAACCAGACCGATTCGAAGCCACGCGCCTCGGCCTCGGCGGCGAGCTCGTGCGGCGGGATCGCATAGTCCGTCGGAAACATCGTGACGCCCAACCGCATGTCTTCGCCCTCGCTCGTCGCTTTCCCCGAGTGTAGCGCTTCAAACGTCATCCGCCAGCCTTCAAGACCCTCGCCGCCTGCCGTGGGTTGCGTTGGCGCAGTCCCAATTTCAATACCACGGCGTCCCCCGAGACCCGGCTTTCTTTGTCCTTGCGGCCGGACTGTTTCGCCAAGCGCGGCACGCTCACCCGTTCGCATCAAGTAGTTGTTGAGTGTGATTGCCCTTCCCTCCGTGCTCGCAGAGGATCCTTGCGCGATGGAACAAGCCGACACGATCCACCAGACCGCCACCCACCACATCGCCAATTGGGCGAAGGCGCTCGACGCCGCCTCGGTACCGGCGGTTGCGCTTGCGCTGGCCAAGAAGGCCCTGCTCGATACCCTCGCCGTGTCCCTGTCGGGATCGCAGCTGGCGGCAGCCGGCATCGTGAGTGCGATGGCGCGCGAGACAGGCCAGCGCGACGGCCCCTGCTCGGTGATCGGGCAAGGCTTCAAGACGGACGTGCTCAGCGCGGCGCTCGCCAACGGCACCGCGGCCCACGCCGAGCTGTTCGACGACAACAGCGAGCCGATGCTGTCGCATCCCAGCGCGTCGCTTTTTTCCGCCCTCCTGCCCCTCGGCCAGATGCGCCTTTGCAGCGGGAGGGATGTCTTGCAGGCCTACGTTGCCGGCTTCGAGATCAATGTCGCCCTCGGTCGCCGAGTCAATCCCAAGATGTACGAGAACGGCTGGCACGTCACACGCACGCTCGGCGTCCTGGGCGCCACCGCAGCCTGCTGCAAGCTGATCGGGCTCGAGCCGGAACCGTCCGCCGCAGCCCTGGGGATCGCCGCCTCCTTGGCCAGCGGCATTCGCCAGAACTTCGGTACCATGACCATGGCGCTGCACGCCGGCCTCACCGCCCGCGATTCGGTCCAGGCGGCCCTGATGGCGGAAAAGGGCTTTTCATCGGACAGCGGCGCGCTCGACGGACGCTATGGCTTCTTCCGGCAGTTCGTCGGCCACCAGCCCGAACCGCTGACACTCGGTCACCCGTTCGAGCTCGTGACGTCGGGCATCATCTTCAAACCCTATCCATCGGGCGCGCCGACGCACGCGGCAGTCCGCGCTGCGCTCACCTTGCACGAGAAGCTGGGCGATCGCGTGCGCAGCGCGGCGCGGATCGTTTGCGAGGTCCATCCCTGGAGCTTCATGACGCTGCGCGAAGGCGTGCCGGCCGACACCTTGCGGGCGCGGGTCAGCCTGGGCTACTGCGTGGCGGCGGCGCTCGGCTTCGGCGCATTGGGCAGCGCCCAGTTCACGGACGAAGCGCTCGACGATCCGCTGGTGCAGAAGCTGATGGGCTTGATCGAGATCAGGGAATCGCCCGACCTTCCCGACAACGGCCTGTTTCCGGCCGCTGTGGAGGTGCAGCTGACGGACGGCGAGATCGCCCGCGTGCGCTGCGACGTCCCGCTGGGAGCACCGGCCAATCCGATGTCCGACGCGGAGCTCGACCGGAAATTTTACAACTGCGCTTCCGTCGTGCTCGACGCACCGGCGATCGAGCGCACGCGCGGCCTGATCCAGGACATCGACCGCCTCGCCGATGTCGGCGAGCTTTGCTCGGCGCTCGAGGGAGGAGCGCAGCTATGATCCCCAGGCGATCCATCGCGGCCGCGCCGCTGCTCCTCGTCCCGTCCTTGGCGCGGTCGGCGACATGGCCGGACCGCCCGGTTCGCATGATCATCCCGTTCGTGGCCGGCGCCGGTGCCGACATCGTCGGCCGTGCCTACGCCGAGGAGCTGGCCAACGCGCTCGGCCAACCGGTCGTGGTCGACAACAAGGGCGGGGCCGGCGGGCTCATGGCGACCGCCGAGGGTGCCCGCGCGGTGCCGGACGGCTACACCCTGCTGCTGACCTCGCAGGGCACGACGGTGTTCAACAAGGGCCTCTACAAGGCGCCGGGCTACGATCCGCTGAAGGATCTGACGCCGGTGACGGTCTGCGGGACGCTGCCCAACGTCCTGGTCGTCGCCACCGCAAATCCGGCCAAGACGGTCGCCGACCTCATTGCGCAGGCTCGTGCCAAGCCGGGCGAGCTCACCTACGGCTCGAGCGGCATCGGCAGCAGCCTGCACCTGTCGGGCGTCATCTTCGAGCAGCGCACCGGCGTCGGCCTGCAGCACGTGCCCTACCGCGGCGCGCCGCCCGCGGTTCTCGCGGTGGTCAACGGCGAGGTGACGATGGGTTTCTTCAACACGCCCACGGTGCTGGGCCAGATCAAGTCGGGCAAGCTCCGCCCGCTTGCCGTCACCAGCAAGGACCGCACCGCCACGCTGCCCGACGTGCCGACCATGAGCGAGGCCGGTGTCGCCGATCTGGTGGTCGCGACCTGGCTGGGCTTCGCCGTGCCGGCCGGCACACCCGAGCCGATCGTCGCCCGTTTCAACGCCGAGCTGAACCGCATCGGCGAGATCCCCCAGGTCAAGGACAAGCTTCTGGTCCAGGGCTTCGAGATGCTGCCGCCCATGACGCCCGCCGCGGCGCGCAAGCTGATCGAGGACGACCAGGCCTTCTGGCTGCCCCTCATCGAACGGTCGGGCGCGAAGGCGGAGTAGGCGTCCCCTTTCGCGACGAACGTTCAGAGGTTTCTCACGCCGTCGCTGGTACCTCGATCAGCCCAAGGTGTTGCACCATCGGACGAAAATCGTTGTCGTTGTGGAGCAACGGCACACGGTTCTCAATGCACCAGGTTCCGATCAGCATGTCGATCGTTTTGCGGACGGTGACGCCGCGCCGACGCAAGGACCGGTAGTTGCGCGCGGCGGCGACCGCGGTCGTGTCGCTGACCATGGGCACTATCTGGAACCGGCGAAGGAGACCCTCGACGTCGCGGGCGGCCCGCTCGCTTTCAAGGCCCTGCAGTACTTCGCACAGCATGAGATCGCCAACGATGATCTCGTCCGCACTCAACATAGCGAGCAGGCGTTGGATGTGCACGGCATCACGGCCATTGAGGAAGTCAATCCAGACGCTGCTGTCGACAACGATCACGTGGCCCCTCGGCCCTTCCGGCTGCGGTCGAGGTTCCCGCGCCAAGGGTACTTGCCGAAAGCCTTGGCGACTTCCCGCTGCCGCCGCAGCCTGATCATCAAACGCAGAGCCTCTTCCACTGTCTGCTTTTTGGTTGCGTTCCCGGACAGCCTCTGCGCTTCGGCCATCAATGCGTCATCGATGTCGATGTTGGTCCGCACCATCAAACCTCATGTGTATAATTTCACTATATCGTACACATTCGCCTTTCGCCATTGCGCACACGACCATGTCCGCCCTAAACCAGCGGTCGCGTTCGCACGCTCTCGGATAACAAGTCAATCCTCTCCAGGATCACTGCACAGGCTTTAAAGATCAGGGCCATTAGAGCGAACCAGCCGACCGCGGGAATAAGGATGGCCACGATCCAAGCCCACGCCCGACCTGGTCTCACTCGGCGAGCCAGCGGAAGGCTGCCGATCAACAGCACGTACTGAACAATCATCATCGGTATAAGGTCCTGCATCGCGTCCTCCATTTGTGGAAGTACCCTGCTTCCAGTCTGGTGACGCAACGAGAAGAGCCGGTGTTACACCGGCCCGACGGCTGCCCTATCCGATGCTGCCGAAAGCTACGCCGCTGCCTTGCGCGCGTTCGCGGCCGCCGCGGTGAGCACCATGTCGGCGCATCTCTCTCCGATCATGATGCAGGGGGCATTGGTGTTGCCGCTGGTGAGCGTCGGCATGATCGAGGCATCGGCGACGCGCAGCCCCTGGATGCCGTGCACCCGGAGCTCAGGATCGACGACGGCCCGGGGATCCGTGCCCATCTTGCAGGTGCCG
>JAFAKN010000458.1 GCA_019235415.1 Alphaproteobacteria bacterium | reverse complement strand
TCGCTTGGCCGCCGAGTAGAACGGCTCGCGGCCTGCCTCGTGGTCGGTGACGTCGGCAAGCCCGACGATCTCGGGCACGCGCGCGCGCAGCAGCGGCTCGATCCCCTGCCGCAGCGTCACCTCGGCCAGGCTGCAACCCTGGCATCCGCCTTCGAGGCGAATGCGGGCCCAACCTTCGTCGACGGCTACGAGGATCACATGGCCATGATGGGCAGCGACGATCGGATTGATGTCGCGATCGAGCACCTCTCGCACGCGTGCCGCCAAGCCGCCCCCCGCGCTTCGGGCCGGCTGAACATCAGGACCCAGTATCCGCACCTGCTCGACGTCGGGGACAGCCTGCCGGACGGCAGCTTCGATGCGCGCGCTGAGCGGCAGGGCAGCGCCCGGCGAGCCGGAGGTTTCGAGCGTGACCATGCCGTTCTCGATACTGCGTACGCGAATCTCGCCGCCGCGCGCGATCACCGAAGGCAACACGCTCGCCTGCAGAGCGGCAATGACCTTGTCGGCAAGGTTTCGGTCCGAGGCGCGCATCAGCCGGTCGCGCCCGAAGCGCCGAGAGCCGCCATGGCCGCTGTTTCGAGCGCGGCTTCCAGATCGGCGAGGAGATCCTTCGGCGCCTCGATGCCGATCGACAGACGCAGCAGGTCGTCGGGAACCGGCGATGACGGTCCCTCCATGCTGCTGCGGTGTTCGATCAGGCTTTCGACGCCGCCGAGCGACGTCGCACGCTTGAAGACCTTGACCGCCGTCAGCACCGACCGCGCGTGCTCGGCGCCGCCCGCGACCCGGATCGACAGCATGCCGCCAAACCCGCCAGTCATCTGGCGCGCCGCGATTGCATGACCGGGATGTGACGGCAGACCGGGATAAAGCACCGCACGGACGGCGGGATGGTTCTCGAAGTGCCGTGCGATGATCAGCGCCGTCTCCGACGCGCGTGCCACGCGAAGAAATAGGGTCCGCATGCCGCGCACCAGGAGCCAAGCCTCGAAGGGGCCCGGAACCGCGCCGGCCGTTCGACGCCAGGACCGGATGCGTTGCCAGAACGGGTCATTGCGGATGCTGAGCACGGCGCCTGCGAGCACGTCGCTGTGGCCATTGAGGTACTTGGTGGCGGAATGCACCACGAGGTCGGCGCCGAATTCCATCGGCCTGGTCAGCACTGGTGTCGCCACCGTGTTATCGACCGCGACGCGCGCGCCGGCGGCATGGGCAAGATCGCAGAGGGCGCGGAGGTCGCTGACTTCCCAGGTGGGATTGGCCGGCGTCTCCACCCAGACCAGCCGCGTGGACCCCGGCCGCAGCGCCACCTGCACCGCCGCGAGATCGCCCATGTCCACGAACTCGACATCGAGCCCCCAGGACAGCCCGAACTCGGCCAGCCATTTTCGCACCCCCCAATAGAGCACCCGCGAGACGACGACGTGGTCACCGGGCAGGAGGGACTGAAAGACGGCGATGGCCGCCGCCATGCCGGAGGCAAACAGCATGCAGTGGGATCCGCCCTCGAGCATCGCGAGCATCCGCTCGGCGTGCTCGTAGGTCGGGTTGTCGGCTCGCGTATAGACCCGGGCTTGATGGTAGGAGCCGTCGGGCAGCTGTTCGTAGTTCGTGGAGAGGCTTATGGGCGGCGTCAGTCCGCCAGACACCGGGTCGACCTCGCCGAGCGCCTGCGCCACCAAGGTCTCCGGCAGCAGTTGCGAACCCTTCATCGCACTCTCCCCTGAACGCGGCCGCGGGCCATCCTTGCCGGGAGCGCTACGGCTTGAACTCTTTCGGCAGCGAGAAGCCGCTTTCGCGCAGCTTCTTTTCCAGCACGGGGATCGCGGCCGCCGTGTTCCCCTTCTGGCACTGATCGAGAGCCACCGACGCCTCGACGTCGAACTGCCGACCCGGCGAATTCTGCACATATTTGCGATAGAGCGCGGAGAGGTCGGCGCAATATGCCTTGTCGTCGGCATGGCCCGACGCGGCCACGAATGCAGCGATTGCGAACGCCGAGGCAGGCAGGAGAATGCGCTTCACGATGATCTTCCCATGCTTTCTAGTCCCGTCGTCCCGACCGTAGCGCGAAGCGCGAAGTGGAGGGACCTTTTCATGCTTCCAGCGACGCTAAAACGAGATCCCTCCACTTCGCCTCGCTTCGCTCGGCTCCGGTCGGGATGACGCTCTACTCCCTCACCTTGACGGCGTCGGCGATGAACTGTGCCTCGCTTGCTGCAAGGGGAGACTGCGAGTCTCGGCACAAGGCGCCGCCCAGCGTCCAGTTGGCTGCCGGCGCATTGCGCACGAAACCGACGCATTGTCGCTGCCCTTTCTGAAACGCCACATAGCCTCCCGAGGTCAGCGCCCAGTTGGATCCGCCCGACGTGACGCTCTTCAAAGCTTCCGCCGCCTGCAGCCAATTTATAGCGCTCGAGCCTGCGACCGGGCTCATGCCGCCGCCGCCCTGGCCACCGCCTTGGGCGTCGACAATCCGGTACAGGCCGACCGCGATCTCGCTCCTGGCATCGCTGAAGGTGAGCCGCCAGCTCTGGATCTTGCCGTTGCGGAAAGTCCGTATGTTGGAGGCCGAGCACTCGGTAAAGGGCAAGCCATAGACGGGCGCACTGGCGCATGAGACCGGACTGGCAAACACCCAAGCGTCCTGAGCGCAGGCGGGCTCGGACGCGCCGAGCACGGCCGATAGCGAAGCGGCTGCCGCCAAATGTCCCAACTGGCCAACCAGTCGACTCAATACCGGAGGTCCGGAGCAACCAGGCATCGGAGCACGATTCCACACCCCTTCCATCGCGGCAATCGGCGCAGCCCGTTCAGCGAACCTGCGTCAGCCCATACGGGCATGACATGGCATTCGCAAATTCGATCCGCCGGCCCGAGCTGTCCTGACAGGAAACGCCGCTGCCCGTCGCGTGCGAAGGAGGTGAAGACGAAGCGGCAGCACGCGCGCGCGCCGCTGCCTCGGCCGCCTTCTTTTGCTCCTCGTCGTACTTCGCCAGAGCGGGAGCCGCTTCGGCGAGCAACGCCTGCTGCTGGGCCGCCGTCACGAACCCGGTCGCGGGTTGCCCATGGGCCTGCTGCCAGCCCTGGATCATCTCGCGTGTCCGCGGCCCGAAGGTGCCATCGGCACCGTGCGTGTCAAAGCCGAGCGATGTCAGCGCCACCTGGATATGCATGCGGTCGGTTGCGGCGAGCTTGAGCGCCGTTTCGGCCGCCTCCGCCGCTACTTTCTGTGCCGCGGAGTCGAGCTGCTTTTGCTCGGCCTCGGCGTCGGCCTTCTTCTTCGCTTCAGCTTGCGCCTGGGCCTGAGCCTCGGCCTTTCGTGCCTCCGCTTCCGCCTTGGCCTTGGCCGCATCGGCCTCGGCCTTCTGTTTGGCCTCGGCGTCGGCTCTCGCCTTGGCCTCCGCATCGGCCTGTTGTGCAGCGGCTTCCGCTTTCTGCTTGGCTTCGAGATCGGCCTTCTGCTTGGCCTCGGCCTCGGTCTTGGCAAGGGCCTCGGCTTTCGCCTTTGCCTCCGCTTGAGCCTTATCCCGCGCGACGTTCTCGGCGCTTCGATTGCCCGACTCTCCGCCCGCGGAGGGAGCCATCCAAAGATGGATCGAGTAGCCGCCGACCGCGACAGCAAGCCCTAGCACGACCGCAGCGACATACAGCCGCCAGCGCTTGCTCGCCGGCCTCTCCGATGAAGCCGCCGCAGCGCTCACCGTCGAAGTCGCGGGCGGTGGCGGAAGCACTGCCGGCGTCGCCGCGGGGGCACGCATGGCCGGCGAAATCGTCCTGTTCCGCTCCAGCACCGGTCCGACAGCTGGAGTCGCAGTTGCCGGTGGAGCGACCTTTGCTGGCAACAACACCGTCTCTTCGCCCAATGCCGTGTCTCCGCCGGCGATGATCTCGCGCCATTGCGCGAGCGACTGCGGCCGCTCCCTCGGCCGTACGGTCAGCCCGGCATCGATGCCATGCAGCAGGTTGGAGGAATAGCCTTGCGGCCGCACGCGACTGAGCGGCACGTAGGTGTCGTTTAGTGCCCGTTCGAGCGAGCTCGGCGGTGGGTTGCCCGATATCGCGTGGTAGATCGTAGCCGACAGGCCATAGATGTCGGTCCACGGACCTTGCTTTTCCGACGTGAGCTGCTCGGCGGCGGCATAGCGCGGGGTGAAGATCGCCGTCATCGCCGCCGTGCGATCCGCCATCGACGCGCGCGACGCCCCGAAATCGATCAGCGTCGGACTGTTCTTGGCGTCGAGGATGATGTTGGCCGGCTTGATGTCGCGATGCAGGAACCCGGCCTTGTGCACGGCTTCCAAGCCGTCGAGCAGCCGGCCAAGCACGCGGCCGACCACGGCAGGAGACAAGTGGCCCTCGCGCTTGAGGCGTTCGTCGAGGGTCTCACCGCGCACCAGTCCCATGACCATGTAGGCCGTGCCGTTGGCCTCGAGGAAGTCGTAGACGCGGACGACCGCCGGAGCGCCTTCGAGGGTCGCAAGAGTGCGCGCTTCCTCCAGGAAGCGCTCCCGGCCCCAGACGAAGTCCGCCGCAAGCTGCGTGGAACGCGGCACGACCATCGTCTCCTCGCGCAGCGCCAGCGTCGTCGGCAGATATTCCTTGATCGCGACCTCGCGCCCGAGGATGGCGTCGCGCGCGTAGTAGGTGATACCGAAGCCGCCCTGGCCGAGCACCGATATCAGCTGGTAATTGCGCAGGCGCGTTCCGACGGGCAACGTGCCGCGGAGGTCGTCCTGGTTGGCGTCTGCCTTGGCGTCCGCCATACACTGCCCCCGGCTCTGACGCTGCTGGTGTTTAGCCTATGTTCGTCGCCGACACGGCGTCAACATTCGAGGGCCGTCGCATGAAGGTGCAACAAGCTCCACGAGGTTCATGAAAACGCCACGAGGTTTTCAATTTATTGCACGCAATTTGAGTCGGACTGCCGTATCTCCGTCGGTGAGATTCGTCACCGACACGGTTCTTGCGGTCTCAGCAATATGGGCCTTGTCGAATGCAGTCGGCCTGGACGATAGTTCGCCAGGTCGAGTGCACCTCCGGCGACGGGGAATCTCCTAGGGGAGCGAGATTGACGTGCGCGCAATAGAACTGAAGCCGCTGATCGGTCGTCTGAACGACGTCTCTCGCAAAGCGCTGGAAAGTGCCGCGGGGCTCACCGCCTTGCGCACGCATTACAACGTCGAGATCGAGCACCTGCTTATGGGCCTGCTCGACCGGACGGACACCGAGTTCGCGGCCATCCTCAAGAAATGGGGCGTGGACGCTGCGCGCGTGTCGGCCGAGCTCAATCGCGCGCTGGACCGCATGAAGACCGGCAACGCGCGGGCGCCGGCACTGTCGCCCGACATCGTCGAGATGGTGAAGAACGCCTGGCTGCTGGCGTCGGTTGAGCAGGGCGCAAGCCGCGTTCGGTCCGGTCATCTATTGTGGGGATTGCTCGCCGACGACATGCTGGCGCGCCATGTGCGCGAGGCATCGCCGGCGCTGGCCGCGATCGAGCCGGACACGCTGAAGCGCGACTATGTCGCGATCTGCGGCGGCGCTCTCGAGGCGACGCAGGCAACGACCCAGGCGGTCGGCTCTGAAGCGGCGGCCACCGGCTCGGGCGACGTGCGTCCCGGCGGTTCGGCTGCACTCGACCAGTTCACCACCGACCTCACAGCTCAGGCGAAGGCCGGCAAGATCGATCCGATCCTCGGCCGCGACGTCGAGATCCGGCAGATGGTTGACATCCTGACGCGGCGCCGTCAGAACAACCCGATCCTTGCCGGCGAGGCGGGCGTCGGCAAGACGGCGGTCGTCGAAGGGTTGGCGCTGCGCATCGCGGCGGGCGACGTGCCGCCGGCCTTGCGCGAGGTCACCCTGCGCACACTCGATCTCGGCTTGTTGCAGGCCGGAGCGGGCATGAAGGGCGAGTTCGAGAACCGCCTGAAATCGGTGATCGACGAGACCAAGTCGAGCCCCAAGCCGATCATCCTGTTCATCGACGAGGCGCACACCCTGATCGGGGCGGGCGGCGCGGCCGGCCAGAACGATGCCGCGAACCTGCTGAAGCCCGCGCTGGCGCGCGGCGAGCTGCGCACCATCGCCGCCACCACCTGGGCCGAGTACAAGAAGTACTTCGAGAAGGATGCAGCCCTCACCCGCCGGTTCCAGCCGGTCAAGGTCGAGGAGCCCAGCGAGAAGATGGCCGTGGCCATGATCCGCGGCCTGGTCGACACGCTCGAGCATCACCACAAGGTGCGCATCGTCGACGAGGCGGTGAGCGACGCCGTGCGGCTGTCGGCGCGCTACATCCCGGCACGCCAGCTGCCCGACAAGGCCGTGAGCCTGATCGACACCGCCTGCGCGCGCGTGGCGATGAGCCAGAACGCCATCCCGGCGCCGATCGACGATCGTCGCCGCCGGATCAGCCTGATCGACACCGAGCTCAAGATCCTCGAACGCGAGATGGCGGCCGGCGTGGACCACGCGGCGCGCCGCGACGAGCTCACCGCCGAGCGCCAGCAGGTCAACGAGGACCTCGCCAAGCTCGAGGAACGCTGGAAGGCGGAGAAGGACCTCGTCGCGGAGATGGACGCGGTGCGTGCCAAGATCGAGGCGGCCGCCGCCGAGCCCGACAAGACGACCGCCGAAGAGGGCGCCGCCAACCGTGCCAAACTCACCGAGCTGTCGGTCAAGCTGCGCGGCTTGCAGGGCGAGCAGCCGCTGATCTTCCCGATCGTCGACGGCCAGGCCGTGGCGGAGATCGTCGAAAGCTGGACCGGAATTCCGGCCGGCCGCATGCAGTCGGACGAGATTCGCACGGTCCTCAACCTGCGCGAGTCGATGGAGAAGCGCGTCGTCGGCCAAAGCCATGCGATGGCGGCCGTCGCCCAGGCCATCCATACCAGCCGCGCGCGCCTCACTGATCCGCGTCGGCCGATCGGCGTCTTCCTATTCGTCGGCACGTCCGGCGTCGGCAAGACGGAAACGGCGCTCACGCTCGCCGACCTGCTGTACGGCGGCGAGCAGAACGTGACGACCATCAACATGGCCGAGTTCAAGGAAGAACATAAGGTCAGCCTGCTGATGGGCAGCCCGCCGGGCTACGTCGGATACGGCGAAGGCGGCGTGCTGACCGAGGCGGTGCGTCGGCGCCCCTACAGCGTGGTGCTGCTGGACGAGATGGAGAAGGCCCATCCCGGCGTGCAGGACGTGTTCTACTCGGTGTTCGACAAGGGCAACATGAAGGACGGCGAAGGCCGCGACATCGATTTCAAGAACACCGTCATCATCATGACGAGCAACGCCGGCACCGATCTCATCGCCAAGCTGTTCGCCGATCCAGAGACGGCGCCCGATGCAGCCGGCCTCGCCGAGGCGCTGCGGCCGGAGCTCGCCAAGGTCTTCAAGCCGGCGTTCCTCGGGCGGCTGACCCTGGTGCCGTATTTCCCGCTGTCGGATTCCATCATCCGCCAGATCGTCGTCATGCAGCTTGAACGCATCCGCAGTCGCGTGCGCGACAGCTATCGCGCCACCTTCGATTGGGCGCCGCAACTGGTCGACACCATCGCAGCGCGCTGCACCGAAAGCGCGTCGGGCGCGCGCAACGTGGAGAACATCCTGACGCGCACCTTGCTGCCTGATTTGTCTGCCGAAGTGCTGGCGCGGTTGGCCGAAGGTGAATCGATTAACAGCGTCTATGTGGGCGTTAGCACAGAGGGATCCTTCGAGTTTGCGTTAAACCGGGCCTGAGAGGATCCCACTCTCCCTTTTTCGTGAAGGAGCTCAAGATGGCTATCTATATGAAGTTTGGCGACGTCAAAGGTCAGGTGACGACCGATGGCTTCAAGGACTGGATCGAGTTGAACTCGATGCAGTACGGCGTGAGCCGCTCGACCTTCACCGGCGCCGGCGGCGCCAATCGCGAAGGTTCGCATCCCCAGATCAGCGACATCACCATCACCAAGACGTTCGACGTGGCTTCGCCCGGTCTCTATCGCGACGCAGTCGCCGGCGCGTTCGAGGCCAAGGTCGAGATCAAGCTGACGACCACCACCAAGAACAAGATCGACACCTATCTCGCGATCGAGCTCACCGACTGCGGTGTGGCCAGCTACTCGACCAGCTCGGGCGGCGACATGCCGATGGAGAGCCTGTCGCTCAACTTCACCAAGATCATGTACACGCCTTCGCCGCTCGACACGCAAGGCTCGCCCAAGAAGGGCGCCGTGATCACCTACGACCTCAAGGAGATGAAGGCGAGCTGATCGCCGTCTCGATCAGGCGGCGGGCGCCTCGCCTGCCGCCTGGCTTCGTCCAAGCTTCCCTATTGTGGTGTCTCCGGCCGTTTCATGCCCACGCTGATGAACAAGGCGCTGCGCGAGGTCTCGTCCGCGATCAATTCGGCGGCGAGGTCGGGCCATGCCAACCGGCCGCGTCGCACCGCCTCGTCCAATGTGAACCCGATGGGCGAATTGGGTTCGTTGCGCTTGAACCACTCGGCAATCGCCGCCAGCTGGCGCAAGGCCTCCTCGCGGCCGGTAATGACTCCCGGAGCGGCGCCCGCCGCGGCCACGGGAGCAGCGGTCGCGCCCGGAGTGGTCGGCTGCGCCGGGACCGCTTCGGATACTGCCTGCCCCGGGGGCGCGAATCGATCGCAGACCTCCAGCACGAGCTCCAGCAGCTTCTTCACGTTCCTCATGGACGGGCTGTCGTTGCCCACCTTCTCGTTGAGCGCCCGGTCCATCTCTTCCCAGGCCGCCAATGTCGGGATAACCGTCTCGCGCAGGCCCTCCCAATGAGCCGAGCCGACGCTGCGCCCCTCCTTCTCGAAGTCGTCGAAGGGCAGCGCGCCTGCCCGGGTCAACTGAGCGCGTTGGTCCTCGTTGGACGTCTTGGCCAGTTCCTCGGTCAGCTGGTAGTGCGACAGCGTGAAAGGCGAGCTGTTCGGTCGCATGAACAGCGTGGTCTTGCGCAGCGGTTGCATCAGCGTGCCATCGACCCCCTGGCCGGACAGGCCGGCAACGGCTCCCAGCCGCGGCTCGAGGTCACCGTCCTCGGGCATCGGAAACAGCTCGTCCCAGTAGCGCGTCGACAGCCCGCCGATGATCGCCGCGCCGGCGGCGAGGCCTGGCATTCCGGCAATCCTCACCAGCGCCTCGGTGAGCCAAGTGGCGACCTCGAGGTCCTTGGTTGTTTCGGTGAGTGCCTGGATAGCGAGGTTCGCGACCGGCTGCCATTTCGCCTGCAGCGCCTCGACCAGCCCGGCACCGGTGTCAACGCCCTCTTCGGGGCTGTCGGATTTTCGTTCGGCGTCGCGTGCATCGGCGCGCGCGTCGCGCAGACGAAAATAGACCGAGCTCGGCGAGTAGTCCTCCCGCAGATCCGTGCCGGTGGCCCGCTCGCCGGGTATCGGCGCGAGGATTGCCTCGAGGTCGATGGATTCAAGATCGGCAGCCATGGGGCGAACATATCACGGGCTGGTGGCCAAGCCACACTCCACAGCGCATGGTTGAGAGATCGGAGCGAATGTGTCGCGTCCGGGCCCGCGGGGGCCGCAGCACCAGCTACGTCGCCAAACGGCCGTGGACGCTGCATTCCGCCGGGCGTATGGTTTCCCACCGATCGGAGGTGCTGATCATGAGCGCGAGTATCCACGACAAGCTCAATCGGGTTCGCAAACCTCGAGTGCACATCACTTACGAGGTCGAGACCGAAGGTGCCGAGATCCTGCGCGAGCTGCCGTTCGTCGTCGGCGTGATGGGTGATTTCTCCGGCGATCCGACCGCGCCGCTGAAGCCTCTCGTCGATCGCAAGTTCGTGCAGATCGATCGCGACAACTTCGACCAGGTGATGGCCAGCATGGCGCCCGGCCTGAAGCTCAAGGTCGACAACAAGTTGGCCGACGACGGCACCCAGATGTCCGTCGACCTCAAGTTCAACTCGCTCGACGACTTCGAGCCGGCACGCGTCGCGGCCCAGGTTCCGGCGCTCGCCGCGCTCCTGGAAACCCGCGCCAAGCTGCGCGACCTCATGAGCAAGGCGGACCGGTCCGAGGAGCTCGAGAACCTGTTGGAGCAGGTGCTGAAGTCGGAAGACGAGCTGAAGGCGCTTTCCGGCGAACTCAACAAGACGAAAGGCTGAATAGATGGCTGAGACCGCTCGCGAGGCAGGCGAGGCCGCTACGACCACCGAGGCGGCGACCAGTCTGCTCGATCAAATCCTCGTCAATACCAAGCAGACCGAGCCGGACCGTGCCCAGGACCTGGTCAAGAACCTGGTCGAGCAGGCACTGGCCGGCACGGTCACCTTCGACCGCAACCTGACGCGTACGTTCGACAAGGCGATCGCCGCCATCGACCGCAAGCTGTCGGCGCAGCTCAATGCGATCATGCACGATCCAAAGTTCTCGAAGCTCGAGGGCACGTGGCGCGGGCTGCACTATCTGGTGATGAATTCCGAAACCAGCACCTCGTTGAAGCTGCGCGTGCTGAACATGACAAAGCGCGAGCTCAACCGTGACCTCACCCGCGCGATCGAGTTCGATCAGAGTCAGCTGTTCAAGAAGATCTACGAGAACGAGTTCGGCACGCCGGGCGGCGAGCCCTATGGTGCGCTGATCGGCGACTACGAGTGGACCAACCACCCCGACGACATCGAGACGCTGCGGCTGACGTCCAACATCGCGGCGGCGGCCTTTGCGCCGTTCGTCTCGGCGGCCGGGTCGAGCCTGTTCGGCTTCGACAACTGGACGGAGCTGTCCAAGCCGCGTGACGTCGCCAAAATCTTCGACACGACCGAGTACACCAAGTGGCGCAGCTTCCGTGACAGCGAGGATTCGCGCTTTGTCAGCCTCGTCATGCCGCGGGTCATCGCCCGCGTCCCCTACGGCAAGGAGACCAAGCCGATCGACGAGTTCTCCTACGAGGAGGCGCCCCTCGACGCCAAGGGCAAGTCGAAGGCCATGGATCACAGCGAATACTGCTGGATGAACGCGGCCTACGTGATGGGCGCCCGGCTGACCGACGCCTTCGCGCGGACCGGCTTCTGCACCGCCATCCGCGGCGCCGAAGGCGGCGGCAAGGTCGAGAACCTTCCGACGCACGTCTTCTTGTCCGACGACGGCGACGCCGACGCCAAGTGCCCGACCGAGATCGGCATCACCGACCGACGCGAGTTCGAGCTCAGCAACCAGGGCTTCCTGCCGCTCTGCCATTACAAGAATACCGACTACGCGGTGTTCTTCGGCGGCCAGACGGCGCAGAAGCCCAAGAAGTACGATCGGCCGGAGGCGACCTCGAACGCCGCCATCTCGGCGCGGCTGCCGTACATCATGGCGACCAGCCGCTTTGCGCATTACCTCAAGGTGATGGCGCGCGACAAGATCGGCAGCTTCATGGAAGCCAGCAACGTCGAGCAGTGGCTCAACCGCTGGATCCAGAACTACGTCAACACCAACGAGCATGCCGGCCAGGACATGAAGGCCCGCTTCCCGTTGCGCGAGGCGCGGGTCGAGGTGAAGGAGATTCCCGGCAAGCCCGGCTCCTACAACGCCATCGCGTACATGCGGCCGTGGCTACAGATGGAAGAGCTGACCACCAGCATGCGCATGGTCGCGAACATTCCCAAGAAGGCCGCTTGACCCGGCGACCTTCGAGGCGGACGCGGGGTCGGCAATGGCCGAGGTCGACACGCAGCACGACGTCCTAGAGCCCGCCGTCAGCCAAACGACCGAAACCGTCGGACTCCCGCGACCGTTGCGGGAGTCAGTTCTGGCCGGTCGTTTCTTCGGCGAGCGCAATCCGGAGACGGCCGCGGAGCTCGCGGCCTTCCTGCATGGCGGGCTGGGCGCGTGGGAGGGGCTGCGCTCCTGGTTCGGCGACCAGCTCGCGACCGCCCTTGTTCATGGTCGTGATTCGTTGCGCGCTGCGCTTGATCGCGACATTGCCGAGCTCGACGCGCTCCTCAGCGCGCAGCTCGATGCCATCTTGCATGCGCCGCGATTGCTCAAGCTCGAGGGCCGATGGCGCGGCTTGGCCTGGCTGGTCTCGGGCGTCGAGCCCGGCCGGCGAATCAAGGTGAGGCTGCTTCCGGTCCGTTGGCCGGAACTGTGTCGCGATCTCGAGCGCGCTCTGGAGTTCGACCAGAGCATCACCTTCAAGCGCATCTACGAGGAAGAGTTCGGCATGCCAGGCGGCGAGCCGTACGGCCTGATGATCATCGACCACGAGCTGCGCCATCGCCCTGCCGCCGGCGCGCCGACGGACGACACCGGCGCGATCGCCAGGCTTTCGGCGGTATCGGCAGCGGCCTTCATGCCCACCGTCCTCACCCTCCATCCGTCGGTGCTCAGCGTCGACGAGTTCGCCGAGCTCGACGGCGTGCGCGACATCACCTCGCCGCTGCGCGACACGGAGCACCTGCGCTGGCGGGCGCTGGCCGGGCGCGCCGACGTACGATTCGTTGCCGTCACCCTGCCCAGGCTTCTCGCGCGCCATCCGTGGACCGACGATCCGAGCCGCATCGACGGTTTCCGCTACTGGGAATACGCGCCCGACACCGCATCGCGGGTCTGGATGAGCGCCGGCTATGCGTTCGCCGCCTGCGCCATACGGGCCTTCGCCGAGAATGGCTGGCCGGCCGACGTGCGCGGCGTGGAGACCGACCGCGAAGGCGGCGGGCTGGTCACCGGCCTGGCCCCCGAGCCGTTCGCCAGCGGCCCGCCCTACGCCTGGCCGCGTACGGCCATCGAATACAAGTTGAACAGCCAACAGGAGCAGGCTTTGGTCGATGTCGGCTTCATGCCGCTCAGCGCCCTGCCGTTCGGTCCCGACATGGTGTTCGGCGCTGTGCGCAGCATGCAGGCCCCGGCGAGCTACACGGGGGCGACGGCAGCCGCGGCGGAAGCCAATGCGCGACTGTCCGCCCAGGTCAACTCGATGCTCTGTGCGTCGCGCTTCGCCCACCTTCTCAAGGTGATGGGTCGCGACATGGTCGGCTCCTTCCGTACCGCCGACGAGATCGAGCGTCAGCTCAATCGATGGCTCCAGGAATACGTCAACACCGACATCAACAGCACCAGCGATTCACGGGCCCGCTTTCCCCTCGTGGAGGGCGAGGTGCAGGTCCGCGAGCGAACCGGCAGGCCGGGCGTGTTCGGCTGCGTCATGCGCCTGCGCCCGCACTACCAGCTCGACGACGTCTCGACCACTTTCCACCTCGTCACCGAAATCGCCGCGCCTGCCCACTGAGCCGGTTGCAACGGCCCCGTCACGCGCGTTCAATTCGTCTTCTGGGAGAACAGGATGTCACCATCGACGCAAAGCACCGCAGCGCCGAGCGAGGCGGGCAGGTTGTTCCGCGAAGGCAAGCTCGGCGACGCCATCACAGCCGCCAATGCCGCGGTTCGCAAATCTCCGTCCGACATTGGGGCGCGCGTCCTCCTGGCGGAGCTGCTGCTCTTTGCCGGCAACACCGACCGTGTCGACGTCGTCCTCGACGCCTGTGCCGATCTCGAGCCGACCGCCGCCGTGGTCGTCGCCGAGTTCCGCCAGCTCCTGCGCGGGGAGATCGCGCGACGCCAGTTGTTCGGCGAGGGGCGTGTGCCGGAATTCCTCGGCGAGCCGAACGCTGCACAGCGCCTGTCGCTCGCGGCGCTGGTTGCGCTCCGCGGCGGCGATACGGCCGAGGCTGCGAAGCTCGCGGGCCAAGCCGAGGAAGCGCGGATCCATCCGTCCGGAACCATGGGCGACAGCTCGTTCGACGACATGCGCGATGCCGACGACATGCTGGCGACCTGCTTCGAGGTCATCACCACGACCGGCAAATACTTCTGGATCTCGCCCGAGCGCGTGGCGACCCTGGAATGCCACCCCGTGAAGCGGCCGCGCGACCTGTTCTGGCGGCGCGCCACCATGCAGGTCAGCGACGGCCCGGACGGCGATGTCTACCTGCCGACCATCTACCCGCCGCTCCAGGCCGACCGCGAGCTGGGCGATGCCTTGCGGTTGGGCCGCGCCACGGATTGGTTGCAGATCGGCGACAACGGACCGACGCGAGGACTGGGCGCCGTGACGCTCGTCGTCGGCGAAGAGCCGAGGACGTGGCTGGAAATGGGTGCCCTCACCTTCCGGCCCGCCGCATGAACGACAGCCGCGCCCGCCCGGGGCCGGAACGTGCGGCCCGCCGCGCACAGCTCCCGCTGCTCGATAGGCTGATCGACGCCGATCCCAGCGAGCCGGCCGACCGTCCGGTGTCGTCGGCCACGGCGCTCGCCGCGCTGCGCACCAGCGTCTGCAACGACCTCGAGGAGCTGCTCAACACCCGCCGCCGATGGCGCTCCTGGGACCCGGGTCTTACCGAGCTCGATCGCTCGCTGGCGGGCTTCGGCATGCCGGACTTTGCGGCCGGCGCATTCAACGACCCGCGGCGCCGCGAAGACCTGCGTAAGCTCGTCGAGGGCTGCATCCGCCGCTTCGAACCGCGCATCGCCAGTCTCGCGGTCACGCTGCTCGAGAACCCGGACCCGTTCAGCCCGACGTTGCGGCTACGCATCGAAGCGATGCTGCGCGCCGATCCGGCGCCCGAGCCGATCACCTTCGATACGGTGGTCGACCTGGATACCAAGAACGTAACCGTTTCTCCCAGAGAGGGCTGACGCTGTGTCGGACTCGCTGCTCGGCTACTTCAATCGCGAGCTCGAGGCCTTGCGCGGGCTGGCGAGCGAGTTCGCCGAGCGACACCCCAAGATCGCCGGCCGGTTGCGCCTCACCAAGGACACGGTCGACGATCCGCACGTGGCGCGCCTTCTCGAGGGCGTAGCCTTTCTCGGCGCGCGCGTGCAGCACCGCCTCGACGACGAATTTCCGGAGCTTACCGATGCGCTGCTCTCGGTGCTCTACCCCCACTATCTCGCGCCGCTCCCTTCGGTGGCGATCGTGCGTTTCGCTGCCGACCCCGGCATGAGCGGCCCGGCCCGGCTGCCGTCAGGCCTTGCCATCGAGACCGAGCCGGTGGCCGGCGAGGCGTGCCAGTTCCGCACCACTTCCCCTGTCACCCTCTGGCCGGTGGAAATCGAGACCGTCAAGCTTTCCGGCATGCCGCTCCCCGCCCCGCCCAATCCGGCCGCGGCGCAGGCGGCAGCCTGCCTGCGTATCGGGCTGCGCTGCGCCAATCCGCAGATGACGTTCACCCAGCTCGGGCTCGACCGGCTTCGCTTCTTCCTGGCCGGGCAGCAGGCGCCGGCCCTGCTGGAGCTGCTTCTTTCCCACACGGTGTCGATCGCCCTCGCCGACGACCAGAACGACGCCCATCCGGTGATCCTGCCGCCCGACACGCTGCAAGCCGCCGGCTTTGCGCCCGAGGAAGCGCTCTTTCCGTGGCCGACGCGCTCGTTCTCCGGGTTCCGGCTGCTCAGCGAGTACTTCACGACGCGGGAGAAATTCCTGTTTGTCGACTTCGGCCGGCTCGACGCAAAGACACTGGTCTCGGCGGGCAATCGGATGGATATTTTCGTCTATCTCGACCGCATGGAGTCGGACCTCGAGCGGTCGCTCAACGCCAGCAGCATGGCGCTGGGCTGCACGCCGATCGTCAATCTGTTCGAGAAGCGCTGCGAGCCGATCGCGCTCGATCAGACGCGCATCGAGTATCGCATCGAGCCGGATGCACGTCGGCCGGCCAGCATGGAAATCTGGTCGGTCGAGCGGGTGCGCGAAAGCTTGCCGGGTGGCGAGTTCCGTCCTTGGAGCCCGTTCCACCGCTTGACGCGCACGCACGCGCCGGAACCGACCGAGACGAAGATCGGCGGATACTACGGCATCGCCCGTCGCGACATCATCGGAGGTATCGGAGGCACCGACGTTTTCCTGCTGCCGCACGATCCCGCCTTCGACCCGCAAAACGAGGGCGGCGCCGTCCTGTCGATCGATGCCCTGTGTTGCAACCGAGACCTGCCAGCCTCGCTTCCGTTCGGCGGTGGCCGTCCGCACCTTCGCCTGGTCGAGGGCGCCGCCGCGGTCACGGGCCTTACCTGCCTCACCGCGCCAAGCCCGACATTGCGCCTGCCGCTCCTCGAACGGGGTGCGTGGCGCCTCGTGTCCCATCTGTCGCTCGGACATCTCAGCGTCGTCGGCGGCGAGGCCGCGGCCGAGGCCCTGCGCGAGGTGATGCGTCTTTACGATTGCCGCGAATCCAATGAATCGCGGGCGGCGATCCGCGCCCTGCTGAGCGTCACCTCGCAGTTCGGCACCGCGCGCATTCCGGGACTGACCGGACCAGGAGCACGGCGCGGCGGCTTCTGTCGCGGGCTCGACGTCACCTTGACGTTCGACGATCAGCTATGGAACACGGGCGGCCTGTACGTCCTTGCGTCGGTCCTGGACCGCTTCCTCGCTCTGCACGCGACCGTCAATTCCTTCGTGCGTACCCGCGTGGTGTTGCGCGGCCGCTCCGATACGGCGGCAAGCTGGCCGGCGCGCGCGGGGAGTCAGGTGCTGCTGTGAGCCCAGCGCGAACCTCCGCCCATGGGCAACCGGCGTTGGCGCGCCTCGAGGCGCAGCCGCAGCGCTTCACCTTCGACGCCGCGGTCAGGATCCTGACCTTCTTCCGCCGGCAAGCCGACCCGGCCGAGGCGGCACACTTCACCAGCGCGGCGGGATCCTCGTTTCTTCCTGCCGAGGTCAGCGAGGTCAAGATCGAGGACGGCAGCAGGCGAGCGCACATGACGACGGGCATCGTCAGCCTCACAGGACCGGTCGGGGTGTTGCCTCGGCAATACTCGGACGCCATCCTGGCGGACCGGCGCTCGCGCTCCTTCTCGCTCACCGCCTTCCTCGACCTGATCTCGCACCGGATGGTCGCGGCGTTCGCGGCGGCTGGCGCGAAATATCGCCCCCAGCGCGCCGCCGATACCGGCGTGCTGGCGAACGGCCGGCAAAAGGGCGACCACATTGCCGAGGTGCTGCTCGGCTTGACCGGCTATGGCACGCCGCGGCTTGCCGACCGGCTGCTGGCCGGCGCGTCGCCCCTGCGGCACTACGCCGGCTTCTTCGCCGCCCATCCGCGCTCCGCCGATCGCCTGGAGGCGCTCGCCTCCGACTGGCTCGGGCGGCCGGTCAAGGTCGAGCAGTTTGCCGGCGCCTGGCTTCCCGTGCCGCCCGACCAGCGCACCAGAATGCCCGTCGGCGTGGCGCCCGGCGGCTTCTCGCGGTTGAGCGTCGACGCGGCGGCGGGCGTGCGGGCGTGGGACCAGCAGGCACGCATCGTTCTGGTGATCGGCCCGCTCGATCTGCCCTACTTCGAGCGCCTGTTGCCCCACCGCTCGCTGCTGCGCGAGCTGGCGTCGCTGGTGCGCGCGTTCGTCGGCTTCGAGGTCGGCTTCGCGGTCAATCCGGTGCTCGCCCGCGACGCGGTTCCGCCCCTCGTGCTGGCGGGCACCGGTACCGGCGATGCAGCGAGAGGCGCAGGCCCGCTGCTCGGCTGGAACACCTGGATGCCGACGTCGCCGGTTCTGCCGCGGCAGACCGACGCGAGCGAGCCGCTGTTCGAAGGAGACATTGTCGAGGGACTCGCATGAGCCAATCGTGGAGCGCTGGATACGTCACCGACATCGCCTACATCGAGGGCTTCTACGTTCAGCAGGCGCCGATTCGCATGGCCCTGGCTGGACTGCTCGGCAACGTCGCCGTCGATCTGCCCCAGCCGGACGACGAGGCGTGCTATGTCGAGCTGGGTTGTGGCGTCGGTATCGGCGCCTTGCTGATCGCCGCATCCAACCCGCGCTGGAAAGTCGTCGCGATCGACTACAATCCGGCCCACATCGCCATCGCCAACGGGTTGGCGCGCAACGCGCGCATAGGCAACATCGAATTCCTCGAAGCCGACCTCGCGGAACTGGCCGACAGCGCGGTGGGTGCCGCCATCCCGACCGCCGATTTCGTCAGCATGCACGGCCTCTGGTCGTGGGTCAGCCCTGCGGTGCGCACCGGTATCGTGCGCTTCCTGGCGCGCAAGACGCGGCCGGGCGCATTGGTCCACATCAGCTACAACGCGCTGCCCGCCTGGCAGGGCGGCATCGCCCTGCAACGGATCGTCTACGAGGCGGGCATGCGCGCCGGCGGCCGCAGCGACAAGCGCGCCGACGCGGGCATGGCGTTGGCGCGCGACCTCAAGCAGGCGGAAGCCCGGTACTTCACCGAAAGCAGCCTGACGCGGGAATTGCTCGACAGCATCCAAGGCATGTCACGCGAGTACCTGTCGCACGAGTACATGAATTCGCATTGGTCGCCTGCCTTCCACGCCGACGTCGTCGCCGCGATGGCCGAGGCGAAGCTCGACTGGGCGGCCTCCGCCAACCCGCTGGAGAACTTCCCCGAGCTGTTGCTGACCATCGAGCAACGGAAGCTGATGGACCGCTACAGCGACCCCGTCATGCGCGAGTTGATCAAGGACAGCTGCCTGCAGCGTCCGCTCCGCCACGACGTCTATGTCCGCGGCGCGCGGCGCATCGGCAACGCCGAGCGCGACGCGGCGATCGCCCGGTTGACGCTGACGCCGGTGGTTCCTCCGGAGGAACTGGAGACCACCCTGCACGTGCCGGTCGGCACCGCCGAGATGAGCGATGCGCTGAAGAAGATCATGACGGCGGCGGTGCGCGGTCCCGCCACGATTGCCGACCTGCTGGCGCTCGAACCCGAGCACAGCAACGCACCGGAGGTCGTCGGTGTCCTGGTGGGTACACACCAGTGCCAGGTGGCGCTGCGGGCAGATGGCGAGCAGCCCGACTGTGCCAATCGGCTCAACCGGCTGCTGGCATCCCGTATCAAATCCGTCGCCGACGCCCGGACCTCGGGGCTGGCCTGCGCGCGGCTGGGCACCGGTCTCACCGCACCGCCGATCCTGCAGTTCATTGCCGGCCGGTTGCTCGCCGGCGACACCGAGGCCAATGCCGAGGACTGGCTGGAGACGCTTCGGCCCACCATCCGTCCGGAAAAGCTCGATACTGTGCGCAAAGTCATACACACGACCGTCGAGCAGAGAGTACCGATCCTGCGGCAGCTGCAGATCGTCCCCGAATTGAATTGAGGCGGCTGTTGGGCAGACGGAACGTACGTTCCTGCTCAACCGTGTTAGACGTTGACGGGCGGTCAGAAAGGGGTTGCACCGATGGCCAGGCAAGCCGAGCAGAGAGCGTTGATGTCGCTCACCAGTCCCGCGGCGGACAAGCTGGTGCCGACTCGCCTGGAGGCCAGCGAAAAAATCAGCGAGCTGTTCCGGTTCGAGATCGAGGCGGTGGCGACCGAGAGGATCGACCCAAAGTCGATGCTGAACATGCCCGCCTGCCTGTCGGTCAACCATCACGAGCAGCCGACCCGGCACTTCCACGGCATCATCTCCGAGTTCGGTCCGGCCGGCCACACCCCGCTCGAGACGCGTTACCGGATCGTGTTGCGCCCCCAGCTGCTGCAAGCCGACCTTAGGGTCGACTGCCGGATCTTCTTCAAGAAGAAGGCCGAGGACATCATCCGGACGATCCTGGAGGAAGCCGGCGTCACCGATACGGACTTCCGTCTCGGCCATTCCGCCAGCCAGCCGCGCAACGCAACCGCACAGTACAACGAGACTCAGCTGCACTTCATCACGCGTCTGATGGAGGAAGAGGGCTGGTTCTACTTCTTTGAGCATTCCGAAAATCGCCATGTGCTGGTCGTCGCCGACGACAACCATGCGTTCGACACCGTCGACGACGGCGCGCTGCGCACCGGCGTAACGATCACGCCCGATGTACTGACCGAGCTGTACAAGCCCGATTCGCTCACGCACAGCGAGGTCAAGCTCCGCGACTACGACCACGACACGCCGCCCAAGAACCTCCTGGTGCAGGAGCCGACCGTCCTCAAGCATGGTGGCAAGGACGAACGCAAGGTGTTCCACTGGCCGGCCCTGACGCGAGACGTCGGCGAGGCCAAGGCGCGGGCCAAGCGCCGCATGGAAGCTGCCGAGGCTGCGGTGGCCCTGGTCGGCGCCGTGGGCTGCAACGCGACCCTGTATGCCGGCGGCAAGTTCAAGCTGAAGGACGACGAGGGCACCGAGAAGCTCCACGTGGTGCGCGAGATCAACCATTTCGCGGAAGACGAGCAGAGGCGCACCGAAAGCGGCGCCGTCACCTATTCCAATCGGCTGACGGCGTTCCCCGAATCGGTGCCCTGGCGGCAGCCAATGACCACGGCGCGACCGCGCATGGAGGGCGTGCACACCGCCATCGTGCTGGCGCCGTCCGGCGAGGATATCCACACCGATGACCAGGGGCGCATCAAGGTCCGGTTCTTCTGGGACTGGCGCGAGGACGCGACCGCCGACAGCGCCGACTGGGTGCGCGTGGCGCAACCGTGGGGCGGCAACCAGTGGGGCGGGCAGTTCATTCCGCGCGTCGACACCGAGGTAGCCGTCGCCTTCATGGACGCCGACCCCGACCGGCCGATCGTGATCGGCGGCTTCTACAACGGCAAGGACAAGCCGATCTATCCGGTCGGAGAGAAGACCAAGCTCGGGTTCCGGTCACGCTCGGTTAACAAGGGCGGCGACTCCGACTTCAACGAATTCACCTTCGACGACAAGAAGGGCCATGAGATGCTCTTTCTGCACGCGCAGAAGGACATGAAGACGGAGGTCGAGAACGACCAGACGCTGCAGGTCGACCACGACCGCACCGTCACGGTGAAGAACGACGAGACGGTGACCATCAAGGAAGGCAACCAGACCAACACCGTGAAGCAGGGCAACCAGTCCAACACGGTCGAGATGGGCAACCAGAGCAACCAGGTGAAGATGGGCAACATCGACGTCAAGGTCGACCTGGGCTCGATCACCGTGGAAGCGATGCAGTCGATCACGCTGAAGGTCGGCCAAAGCTCGGTGACCATCGACCAGATGGGGGTGACGATCAAAGGCATGATGATCAGCGTCCAGGGCCAGGTTCAGACGCAGATCAAAGGCACGATGACACAGGTGAACGGCGACGCGATGCTGCAGCTCCAGGGCGGCATCACCATGATCGGCTGAAGCGAGGCCACCAATGTCCGCTCCGACGACCCCGGCCAAGACGCCGGCCAACAAGCTCAGCGCCGACCTCGCGCGGGTGCTGCCGCATCTGCAATTGGATGGCGAGGGGCAAGCGAAGATCGGCGATTGCCGGCAATCCGCCGAGGCGCTCGATCGGCTCGAGCAGGCCGGCCTGTTGATCGAGGCCACGCGCCTGGTCGCCCATGCGCTGCCGCCGCGCGAGGCGGTGTGGTGGGCCTGCGCCTGCTCGCGTCACACGGCGGGCAGCGGCGCCAATCCGGCGACCGAGGCCGCGATCCGCGCGGCTGCGGAGGAATGGGTGCGACGGCCGACCGATGAGCATCGGAGGGCTGCCATGACGGAGGCCGAGAAAGCCGGCTTCGGCAGCGCCGAGGCCTGGGCTGCGGTCGGGGCGTTCTGGAGCGGCGATTCGATGGCCCCGCTCGAGGCGCCCAAGGTGCCGCCGCAGCCGCACTTTCCCGGGCTCGCCGTCGCGGGTTCCGTGGCGCTCGCCGCCGTGCGCGGCCAGGCGACGCGCCGCGATGCGCGGCTCAAGCAGTTTCTTACGTCGGCCCGCGACATTGCCGCGGGTGGCGCAGGGCGGCTGGAAGCGGAGGCCGACTGATGGGTATGCCTGCTGCGCGCGTCGGCGACATGCATGTCTGCCCGATGGTGACTGTCCTCGTGCCACATGTCGGCGGCCCGATCCTGCCGCCAGGTGCCCCTACCGTGCTGATCGGCGGCATGCCCGCGGCCCGCGTGGGCGACATGGCGACGTGCGTCGGGCCGCCCGATGTCATCGCGATGGGATCCTTCACCGTGCTGATCGGCGGCCAACCGGCAGCGCGGATGACCTCGCTAACCGCCCACGGTGGCACTGTCGTCCTGGGCTACCCCACGGTGCTCATCGGCGGCTGACGTTCCGGGGGGCGCACCCTCAACCGGCTCCAAGGCGACCGGCTGCAGGGCGACCGGTTGCAGGGCGACCGAGCCCTCGAAGTCGATCGTGACGGCCGTGACGTTGTCGCTGGCGCGTGCTTCGACGGCGGCCATTACCAGCCGCTCGGCACTGTCCCCGTCGTCGATCGCCAGCAACTCGGCCAGCCGCTCGTTGGACAGCGTCTTGGAGAGACCGTCGCTGCACAGCAGCAGGCGATCGCCCATCTGCAACTGGCCTGTCCGCTTTTCGAGATCGAGGCTTTCGGCGTCGGCGCCGACGGCGCGGGTGATGACGTTGGCCTGGGGATGATGGCTGGCCTCGCTCTCGCTGATGATGCCGCCGTCGACCATCTCCTGGACCAGGCTGTGATCGCGCGTGATCTTGGTCAATGAGCCGCCGCGCAGCAGATACGCCGGTGAATCTCCCACCCACAAGCAGGCGAAGTAGTCGTCGCGCGCCAGCACCACGACGGTTGTGGTCGCCATGATGACGCCGGCGCCGCGGCTGGAAGCGTCTTCTCTCAGCCGTGCATGCGCCGCCTCCAGGCGCGCCCGCACTTCCTGCAGCATATCCGCCGCCGATAGGCCCGGCTGGATGGTTTCCAGCTGGGCGACGACTTCCGCCGACGCGACCTCGCCCGCTTGGTGCCCACCCGCTCCATCGGCCACTGCCCACAGGCCGAGATCTGGTCGATTGAGGTAGGCATCCTCGTTGTGCTTTCCGGTGGAACCCTCATGGCTCGCGGCGCGCGAGCGAAAGCTGCCGGAGCGGGCAGTGTTCTGGGCGATCTCGCTGGAAGACATCACGAGTGCTCCGCTGGCTGTTGGGCGGTCGCAGTCGACGGAGGCTTGGTCTCGCTCCAGCCATCGTCGATCAGGGCGGCGAATCGGCCGCCCTCCGGCAATTCGGGTCCCGTCTCCAGGCGGGCCGCGACGCGCGGCCCGCCGTCGGTCCACCACGTCGCTTGGCTGGCTGCCGGAAGCGGCGACGCCGCCGGCGCATCGGCGGCGGCGAAGGCGCCCTGCAGACGCTCCAGGAGAACGCCGGGCTCGATATCCCGCTCGAGGGCATCGCGGCCCGCCTCCTCCGCTTCATCCAGAAACGGGGTCAACGACGGCACAAGCTGTGCCCAATCGCCCGCTGCCGTGGCCGCGATCGTGAGCGGAAAGTAGCGCCCGGCTTTATCGACGCTCGGCATCCAAAGTCCCAGGACGCCGTGCGTGCCGCAGAGGCCCGGTGGCAGCACGAAACGCCAGACGGGCGCCTCGAGCCACGCATCGCGCCATTCTTCCTGTGGGCGCTGCTGGGTCAACGCGAGGCCGCGCTGCCACCAGCCATCCCACCCGTCGACGAAATCGCGCGGCAGGCCCTCGCGCAGGAAGTCGCCACGCGACGGCAACTTGCCGAACAAGCCCACGCGGGCGTCCGCAGGCAGCGGCGGCATCGCCTGGCTAGCCACGCACCGCGGGACAACGGAAGTCTTGCAGGACGCCTGGTGCGAACGGATTGACCACCGACCCGGCACGCAACTCGAAAGTCGCGCTGCGTTCGCCGAGCGTGAAAGTGAGTGTGTAGAGTTCGGGAGAGCCCGCCTGCTGCAGCGTGCCTTGTGCGAACAGGCGGAACATGGCCCACGGGCCGGTCTCCGACAGCACGCCGGTGCCGCCTTGCTGCGGTGGATCGAACACCAGCCGCACGTTGGTCATGTGGTTGGACCCGGGCCAGGTGATCTGGGTCGAACGCGACGGACCGTGCGTATAGACGACCGGCGTCGAGTCGAATTCCAGGCTGACCTGTGATGCGCCCGAGTCGAGCTGGACCGGCGTGATGTCGAAGCGCACGGCGATGGTCGTGGAGTTGGGCGCGAAGAAGAGGTCGCGGATCACAGCTGCGCGCTGGAACTGCGCGATATCGGCCGGCGAGACCGGGGCCGGAACGCCGTCGACCGCCTGCCCGGTCCAGACCTTGCCCGAGGTGTCGACGTACGGCTTGAGCTGCGTGTTGAAGAAGCCGTCGATCAGCCCGCCCGGCGCGAACAGCTTGGCGAAGTCGTCGAGCGGCGTCTCTTGCGAGCTGCCAGGCACGAAGGGGAAACGCCCGTTGACGGCCAGCGGACAGAGCGCGCCCGGTCCGCCGGAGCCATTGTAGGCCGCGATCACCTGCGCCCGCGCACCGCTGCCGATCAGCGCCGTGCTCGATTCTCCCATCTTCGTCAGCCAGCGGCTGAGCGGCTCCGGCTGACGCTGGGCCTCGGCCTTGAGCGCGAGCGATGGATCGTTGCCCGCCGCCACCACGGGCGGCGCGTTCGCGCCGGCCGCCGCCATCTTGGCGAGTTGCTGCTGCAGGTCGTTCAACACCTTCAGCACCTGATCGATCGGGGCTCCCCCGGTGGCCGCGACGAGATCGCGCAATTGCTTGTAGCGCTCGTCGATCTCATGGCCCGGCGGTAACGCGGGTGCTGCCCCGGACTGACCGCCCAGCAGCGCCGCGTACGACGTCTTGGCGAGATCTGGGACGAGTGATGCGGCCTTGTCCTTGGCGGCCTTTTCCGCACTCTTTTGCGCCTCGGCAGCCGCCGCTTCCGCAGGGGTGGGCTTGGGTGGCTCGGAGAGCGTGAGCTGCCGCGCCACGCCCGTCAGCAGCTCCTTCATCGGTGATTGCGGCGAGGCGAGCACGTAAAGGTCCTGTGCCGCCTGCGAAAGGCTGCGCAGCGGCACGATCTCGAGATCCTGCAGCATCGCGTCCCACGCCTTGACGTAGTCGTCCTCATAGAGCTTGACGACCGCGTTGGCCAGCTCGCTCTGCTGCGCGGGATCCAGCACGGGGGATTTCTGGCCAAGCACCCAGCTCTCAGACGCAACCTGGCGCGTCGCCGACGGCAGCGCCGGCAGCAGGACCTTGTGGAATCCCTCGACGGTGAGGAATCCCGGGATCCCATCGCTCAGCCTCCTGCCGGAGGCGCGCGTGAATACACGCTCGCCGGCCGGTCCCAGCACATCGCTCGGTCGCCAGGGCGGCAGGGCTTGCGCTGGAATCGACGGCTTGATGCGCGAGTATGCGCGCGTCGCCATCGGCACACGGCTGAAGGTCGTGCGGGCGCGCGCCACCAGTGCGTCGTCCAGCGACACCGCCGGGAGCGGCTCGGCCAGCATCGCATCGAGATGGCGCCTGAGACCCGCGACGACCGCAAGGTTGGCCGCGCCCGAATACTGCGCCTGCCAGTCGGCGGTCATCCAATCCTTGACCAGCGCCGGATCGAGCGGGCCCTGGCCGCCCAGCATCAGATAGACGCGGGTCGCTTCGTAGAGGAATTCCGGCTCGGTGAAATGCCCGCGCATCTGCGCTTCCAGGCGCCAGATCAGGCGCGGCAGCAGGGCGTAGTCGAGCACATGGCGGTACACGGTGCGCGCGCCGGCCTGCAGCTTGTCCGACTGCGAAAGGTTGAGCTTCGACAGGATTCCGGAGCTGCCTCCGATCGCCTTGGAAAGGCCCTCGGCGGCATCGAGCAACGGCAACAATTTCGGCAGCTCCGCGTCGTTCACCGGGTCGAAGACGGTCTGCTTGGCGAGCTCCTCGTAAGCCGAGAGAGCGGCATTCATGCGGTCGACTTGCTGCATCCCTTCGGACCGGTTGACGAACAGCCAGCCGCCCAGCCCCAAGGTCACGAGCCCGATCGCCGCGAACGATGCGGCGCGCACGATCAGCCGGCGCATGCGGGCCGACGGCGGCTCGCTCACCAGCATGGCCTCGCCCAGGATCACCTCGGAGATCAGCCGGCCGAGGAAGTAGCTGCGCCCCTGCTGCGGCCGCAGCGCGGCGGCCCGCTTCTGGTCGAGGCCGAAGGAGCGCATCATCGCTCCGGTCAGCCGGTCGATCGGCGTGCCTTCCTGCGTGCCGGAGGCGAAGTAGACGCCGCGCAGAAATGGCGCAGGGTCGAGGCGCGAGCCGGCAAAGGCCTCGTTGAGGAACGTCTGCACGGGCTCGGCCAAGGTCGCGATCTGGGTCGGAAAGCCTGCGATCAGGCCGCGCCGATCGGGACTCTGCTCGCTCTGCAGTCGGTCGAACAGCCGCTGGTCGAGGCGCTCGACGAGCAGCTTCAGCTCGTCGCGGAACATGCCCACGACACCGGGCTCGCCCTTGCGCAGCGGGAAAGTCATGCCCCACACTTGATTGCGCCGGTCACGGTCGAGGTCGTCGAAGAACTCGGTGAAACCCGCGATCAGGTCCGCCTTGGTGAACACCGCGTACACCGGAATGCGGATGGCGAGCTTCTCCTCGAGCTCCTTGATGCGCCGCCGCGCCGCCCGGGCATGCGCCGTGCGCTCTTCGGGCGAGGCTGCGGCGATGTCGGCGAGCGAGATGGCGACGATGACGCCGTTCAGCGGCTGGCGCGGGCGCGTGCGGCGCAGCAGGTCGAGGAAGGCCTCCCAGCCGGCGCGATCGACGGCGGCGTTGGAATCCTGGGTCGTGTAGCGACCGGCGGTGTCGATCAGGACGGCGTTTTCGGTGAACCACCATTCGCACATCCGTGTGCCGCCGACGCCCTTGATTTCCCCCTCGCCCATTTCGGCCGCCAGCGGGAATTTCAGGCCGCTGTTGCGCAGCGCCGTCGTCTTGCCGGCGCCGGGCGGGCCGATGATGGCGTACCATGGCTGCTCGTAAAGATAGCCGCGCGTGCCGCGTGCCTTCTTCAGCAGGCTCAACGCCTGGGTCATGCGCTCGGCGAGAGCCAAGGCCTCCTCGCGCGCGCCATCATCGGCGCTCGCGGCGGCGCCATCGGTGACGCCCTTTTCGAGCTTCTGCTCGCGCCGACGGTGCAGCAGGTCGAGCACGAGGTTGGTGACGGCCCAGGCCAGCAGCAGGGCGAGCACGACGGCGAGCTGCGCCACCCAACCCTCGAGGAAGGGAACCAGCGGACCAAACAGCCACACCAGCACGGCCAGGATGGCAACGCCGACGAAGCTCAACACCCAGCGCGACAGCAGGATGCGCAGGACTGCTTTCATGATCAGAACCCCTGCCGAGTGAGGACGATCTCGATACGCCGGTTGCGCTCGCGACCCTCGGGCGTGGTGTTGGGCGCGATCGGGTCGGCATCGGCGCGACCTTCGGTGCTGAGCCGCGACGGATCGCCGATCGTCGCGGCGATGATCTTGCTCGCCGCATCGGCGCGCGCCTGCGACAGCTGGAAGTTGGACGGGAAGGCGACGGTGCGGATTGGCTCGTTGTCGGTGTAACCGATCACCTTGACTGGTCCGACCTCTTCCTTGAGCGCCAACCCGATGCGGTCGAGCAGCGGCTTGAAGGACGGCTGCAGGTTGGCGCTGCCCGAAGCGAACATGCCTTTGCCGGTGATGCGCACCTTCGGCTGGGCCGGCGTGCCCAGAACCTCGACCAGGCCCTGATCGACCTCCGGCTTCAGGAACTGGCGCAGCTTGTCGAGCGTCGAAGGCTCGGGCGGCGGTGGGGGTGGCGTGACCGCAGCTACCGGCTGCGCCTCGATGAAGGGGGCCCGCGTGATGGCCGGCATATGGTCGGGGGGCGCGTTCTGCAAGCGAGCGTATACGGTGTCTGAGACGGTGTTGAGGCTGAGCGAGAACCACGTGAACAGCCCACCCAGAATGCCGAGCCCGACCACGCCCGCCACCCATACCGGAACGGTGAACCTGACCGGCCGATAGGGCGCATTGACGCCCTTGGTGTGGGGCGCCAAGTCCGCGTCGGCTTGCGCCTGATGGCGGACGATGACGGCGTAGGTCTCTTCGCGAATCCGGTTGAGATCGCCGAGGCCGCGGCGCGACAGACGGTACTGGCCGACGAAGCCCAGCGACATGCAGAGGTACATGAGCTTGATGACCGGCAGGAACCTGCCGGGGTTGGCGCACATCTGCTTCAAGACGTCGAAGAAACGCTCGCCGCTGCGCACCTCCTGGTGGAACGTCGAGACCAGCGACCGTTCCGCCCAGCTGCCGCTGTTGCCCCACGGCGTGTTCAGCACGACGTCGTCGAGGCTGGCGCAGATCGCGTAATGCGCCGGGCGCAGCTGCTCGAGCGGCACGCCTTTGTCGCGCGCCTCCTGCTCGAATGCCCGGATCTGCCGCACGGTGCGCTGGTAGAGGTCGCCGGCGTCGGGTGGGTTGGCGGTGTTGCGCAGCCGCGCCATGAACAGCAGCAACGGCGTCGCCGCCGCGATCAGCACGTCATCGCCGCCGGGAATCTTCTCGGTGCCCTCGGCCACCGGCACCGCCGCCCCGGCGGCGCGCTGCGACGCGGCCGCCCGGCGCTGCGAGGGCAGCTCCACCTGGGTGTCGCCGCCCGTCGGTCCGGCCGCGGCCGGCCGCCTTCCTCCCGGATTCGGCCTGATGATCGTTCGGTTGTCGTCGTCAGGCTCGGCGAAGGGATTGTCGCTCATGTTCGCCTCACAACGCGGTGATTAGGCGCGGATGGCCCACAGCTCGATATTCAGATTGGGGAAGTCGCCGGAGACGTGCAGGGCAAAGCCGCCGGAGGATTGCAGCTCCTTCCAATGCGGCGAATTGCGGTCGAGCTCGAAGTACGTGGCGCCGGCATAGAACGGCAGCTGTCGCGGCGCCACGGGCAGCGGCCGCACGGCGATGCCCGGCAGCGCCACGTTCACCAGCTCGCGGATATGCTCGACGGCACCGATCTTGACCTGTGAGGGAAACAGCCGGCGCATCTTCTCGGTCGGCACGTCGCCCTGCACCGCCAGCACGAAGCTCGACGACCGCAGGATGCCGCGATCGGTGATCGGACCGACCCGGATGCCGTATGCCCGTTCCTGCAGCGGAATCTGGATGGCCGTCTGCTCGATGACGGCGGACAGCGACCGGCGCAGGTCGGCGATTACCGGCGCGAAGGTCCGCTGCAGATCGGCATGGCGATACGGCGGATAATCCGACGGCCGGCGCGTGCTCTCGGTGAAGGTGGCGAAGTCGCCCGCCATTTGCACCAGCGCGGCATAGAGGTCGACGGGATGAACCGTGCCGTCGGTCGCCCAATGCGCCATGAGTTTTTGCGCGCGGTTGATGGTCTGCAGCAACAGGAAGTCCGAGACGTCCGCCACGCCACGCGAGCCGGGCGCCGTGAGCCGGGCCGCCAGGACTTCGCCGCGCTGGTTGAGCATGCCAGTGAGCTCCTGGATGAAGCCGATCAGGGGCGTCGCAGCGGAGCAGACCAACGCCGGCGGCACCCACTGATCGTCGAGCACCACGCGGCGGTCGGCGCCGACTTCCGTCACCCGCGCAAGCCCGATGCAGTGATAGCCCGCACGATTGTCGGTCTCCAGCAGGTAGCGCAGGCGCAGACGTCCGACTTGCACTTCCGCTGGTTGCGGCGAGCCGGAATGGGTGTCGTAGGCCTCGAACGCCTTCTGCTGGTAGCGACCCTCGGCCGAGCCGTTGGTCGCCACCTCGACCGATCCCTCCTGACGCATCGGCAAACCCAGGAAGACCACGGCGTTGCGGGTGCTTTCCGGCAGGTCGAGCGGGACGGGCAGCTCGGTCTCGCCGGGAAGCGAAAAAGGCGTGCCGTCCTCGAACGCGCCGGCCGCCGTCGCCAGCGCGAACTGACCGGTGCTCAGGAGATTGCGGTTGATCGACCCTTCGGTGAGCCCCCAGGCGTGCGGACGCAGCGCCGAGGTGCGGTCGCGCACCATCGCTTCGTGCCAGCGGTCCTGCTGCTGGAAATGCTGTGCGCGCAGGAACATGCCTTCGAGCCAGACGACACGGTTGGACCAGGTCATGCCGCCACCAGCTGGGCGGCGTTGCTGCCCAGGGCCAGTCTCAGCCGAGTGAGGCCGCTGGCGGCAATCGGCGCCATGCCGCGCCACTGCGCTCGATCGATGTCTTGGAACAGCACCACGACCCCGATGTAGCGCACATTGGGTTTGGGCATCAGCGTAATCTTGCGGGTCTCGCCTGGTCGCACGACGGTTTCCTCGACACGCGTCCCCTCGTCACCCAGCACCGTGTCGCGGTCGATCAGCGTGTAGGCGGTAGCCGAGGTAAACCGTCCCGTGGCGCCCAGTCCGTAGACACGGACCGCGACCGAGCGCCCACCGTTGACGTCGGGGCTTGCGCTCAGCGTCAGCTCCACGACCGCCGGGTCGGGCGGCCCGGCGCAGCCGCCGAGGGTTGCGACGGCGAGGGCTGCCAGCACATGGCGTCGCGAGGTCATGACTCTTTCCTCTCGTTGGCCAGCTGCTCGATCGCCTGCTCGTAGGCACGGGCGAACGCCTTGCCGAACACGCTGTCGAAGTCGTCCGACAGCGCCTGCGTGACGCTCTTGTGCTGCTGCACGAAGGCGTCCCACGACCGAGCCTTCTTCTGCGCCGGGATTCCCAGGCTGCTGTGGTAGTCCGCCTTGCGCTCGATCGCTTCGGGCGCGAACTGCTCGAGCAGGGTCCGGACCGCGGCCTGCATGGCCGAAACCGTCGCGAGCTCGTGCAGGCGCAGATCATGGAACGCTTCGGCGATCGCCTCCTCGGGTGGCATGCCGCCGCGCCGGCCGGCGCCCAGCAAGGTGGCGAGCGCATCGTCGTCGTCGAGCGAGAACTTCAACGGATTGTTGCCGCTGGCGCGGATGACGGTCTGGGCGATGCGGAACTCGTCCTTGATGCTGGCGCGCGCCATCAGCGTCTGACGCAGGCCGCTCACCGTCGCCCGCACCGCAGCCCCGATCCGCTCCAGCGTCCTCTCGGGATCGGGCAATGTTGCTTCGCCGAGACCGGCGCCGCGTACGAACGCCGCAGCCAGGCCGGCATCGGAGGCCTGCTCGGCGCCTGACGCTCGTGGCGCCGGCGCTGGGGGAGGCGTCGGCGGCGTCGGACGCGAGGTCGGCGGCGCGGGCCTGACCTCTTCTTTCGGACGAATTACCTGAGTGGGCGGCGCCCGCGATGTCGACGGCGCTTGGGTTGGCGATTGGGGCGGCGATGGCGCCGCTGCTGGTGCGGCCGATGGCGCGGCCGGTGACGCGGGACGGGCGCTCGGCGCTGCGGCTGGCCCGGCGTCCCAGTCGTCCGGCACTCGCTCCGACGCAGGCGTCGCTGCCGGGCGTGCCTTCGGCGTCGCGGCAGGCTGCGCGTCCCAGTCGTCCGGCACCTGCGCCGGCGAAGGCGTCGCTGCCGGGCGTGCCTTCGGCGTCGCGGCAGGCTGCGCGTCCCAGTCGTCCGGCACCTGCGCCGACGCAGGGGTCGCTGCCGGGCGTGCCTTCGGCGCTGCGGCGGGCTGCGCGTTCCAGCCGTCCGGCACCTGCGCCGACATAGGCGTCGCTGCCGGGCGTGGCTGCGGCTTGGCCGCGGGCTGGGCGTCCCAGTCGTCCGGCAGGCGCGCTTGCGCGGCCGCGGGCCTTGCCCGCGACGTATTGGGCAATTCGGCGTCCCAGTCGTCCGGAATGACAGGCTGCGGCGGGCGGAACGCGCCGTGCAGCGCCGGGGCGTGATCGGATTCCGTGGGTCCTTGGAACGGCTCTTCCGCGGGCGCCAGCGGATCAAAATCCGGCGGCAGGATCGGTGTGTCCGGCGCGTCCAGGGCGAGATCGGACTTCGACAGGCCGATATCGCCGAATGCACTGCCCGAGCGTGATGGCGGCTCGCGCATGAACTCGCTTTGCGGCCGCTCCGCCAGAAAGCCGGCTGGCTCGCTCGGTGCCTCCGCCTCGCCTTCGATCTCGACCTCGATCTCGTACAGGCCGAACGTGATGCGATCGCCGTGGCGCAGCTTCTGCGCGATTCCGCGGCCGATCGGCTCGCTGGCATGGTTGATGTAGGTGCCGTTGGTGCTGAGATCGTAGAGTTCCCAATCGCCCATGCTGTAGACGATACGGCAGTGCTTCTTGGAGAGATGCCGCTCGGGATCGGGAACGACCCACTCGTTGTCGCCGCCTCGTCCGATGGTGAACTCGCCGCCGTGAACCTCGCGCCGCTCCGGCGTCGCCGAGTCGGGACAGCGGATCATGACAAGCAATAAGGTCACGTCGGCGCACCCCCTATGCCATCGGGTGATGGGACTGCAGCTACCCCCTTCGTCACCCTGGCCGTTGTCCAAAAAATAGTCCCGGAAGCCACGCCAGAGCAATCGGATTGGGCTCCTTTTAGCAATCTGCAGCGTGCCCACAATTCTGTCCTGCCGACTGTGCGCTTCGTCACCAATCGCGCGCTGAGTGCAATGGTTGACGATGCCCCGGCCGCCGGCCAAGCTTGCGGCAGCGTCCTTCGACGGTTTAAGGAATCGGTCGCCATGGGTGACCTCGTCCCGTCACAGACGATTCTCAGCACGGACGAAGTGGGCAGCGTCGCGCCGCCGATCTTCACGTCGGTCGGCCAGAACGGCGTGAACGGTCCGGGCGACGTGTTCGTCATCCAGTCGCTCCTGAACAAACGACTGCCCAAGCCGCACACCGATGTGCCGGTGACCGGCGTCATGGACCCCGGCACGATCCTGGCGATCAAGGCCTTCCAGGCCATCATGATGAGCATGAACCCGCCCAGCGGGTTCGTGGCCCCCGGCAGCCCGACCTACTACGCGCTGGCAGCCCGCCCGCTGGTCACCAAGGAGACGCCTCCGCCCACCCAGTACGGCCATGTCGGCATCGTCCCGCCGCAGATCATCGAGGCGGCCAAGGCCTCGGCCCAGCGCTGGAAAGTGCCTGCCGCGGTGACCATCGCCCAATGGATCGTCGAAAGCGCCTGGGGTTCGGCGATGCCGCCCGACAGCAACAATCCGTTCGGCATCAAGGCGCTGGACGATCAGCCGGCGGTCGAGAGCGGTACCTGGGAAGTGATCGATGGCAAGTCGGTCACCGTGACGGCGAGGTTTCGCCGGTTCGCCAGCCTATCGGAAGCCTTCGACGCGCACGGCAAGCTCTTGGCGACGGCCTCGCCCTACAAGGCCGCCATGGAGCTGATCCGCGATCCCGACCAATTCGCCGACGCCCTGACCGGTGTCTACGCTACCGATCCGCAGTACGGCACCACCCTCAAATGGGTGATGGATAACTACAAGCTGAAACAATACGACCTTTGAGCATTGCCCGGGACGACCGGCCTACGCCGGCGCGAAGACGTCGTCGTGGCCGCCATGCCTGTGCGGCAGATGGCCGGCGCTCGTTGTCGCGACGGCAAAGGCCGGATCGTGCTGCAGGGTCGGCAGCACCTTGTCGGCGAACAGCCGCATGCTGAGCTCGGCTTCGTGATGCGGCAGGTTGCCGAAAGCGAACTCGGTCACGAGATGGCCGAGCCCCGTCACCTCCTGCAGCTCGCCGATCTGCTGCAGGCAGTCGTCCGGCGTGCCGACGATCTGGATCGAGACGTAGAACTCCGTCGCCTTCTTGAGATGCTCGGGGTCGCGCAGCTTGGCATAGGTCTTGGCCACCTTGCCGTAGGATTCGTAGCCTTTCACCGAGCCGAGATGACCGTCGGAGAAATGGTAGTGGTCGTCGATCGACTGCCACTTGCGGCCTAGATAGCGCAGCGCCCGCTCGCGCGCCTCCTCGCGGCTCTCGGCGACCGATACGTTGGTCAGGATGATGGGCGGCTTGGCGGCGAACCCGGCGGCTGCGGCGGTGGCGTGGAACTTCACGATGTCTTCGCGGCACTTGGCCCATTCGTTCTGCATGATCAGCAGCATGCCGAAGCCCAGCTTGGCGATCAGCTCGGCTGATTCGGGGCTGACCGAGCTCGCATAGAAGCGCCGCTCGGGATGGGAGATCGGCCGCGGCCGGATCGAGGTGCGTGCGATCTTGTAGTGCTCGCCCCGGTGCTCGAAGCTCTCGTTGGCGAGCGCCTTGACGACGATCTGCGCCGCCTCGGCAAAGCGCGGGCGCGCCTCGCCCATGGCGATGCCGAAGCCCTCGTACTCGGCGGACGCGGCGCCGCGCCCAAACCCGAAGAGGCAGCGGCCGCCGCACATGATGTCTAAAAGCGCAATCTGCTCGGCGACGCGGATCGGATCGTGCCACGGCAGCACGATCACCGCCGTGCCGAGCGCCACGCGCTTAGTGCGGCCAGCGAAGTAGGCCAGCATCTGCGTCGGCGCCGGCGACATGGCGTAGCCCGTGAAATGGTGCTCGAGCGCCCAGAGCGAATCGAAGCCGAGCGGCTCGGCAAGGTCGCCCAGCGCGAAGTGCTCGTGCACGACGGCCGCGTCGGGGCGACCGGGCTCGTACAGCATGTTGAGCGCGATGCCGACCTTCATGGCGTTCCTCCTGACCTTTATGTTTGACGGGATGTTCGACCCCTGCTGGGCGCCGCGCAAGCCGGCCGATACGCCGCACCCGTTGCGAATGAAGCTGGCTCAATTGCCGCGGGCGCGCAGCTTCACTGCGTCGTGATCGGAAGTCATTCGCAGCGCGACACGGAGCCGTCATGATGCCGCGCGCTGCTCCTCTCGAGAAGGCAATCCATGCCCCACGATCCTCGACCCGCGACGGCTCTTGCCGAGCGGCGGCAAATCGCGTCCGAGCGTTCGCAGAAACCGCCAAAGGTTCTCCTCGTGTTGGGCCATCCGCGGCGCGGCAGCCTGTGCGAGGCGTTGGCCGATGCCTATGAAGCCGGAGCGAAGGGCGTCGGCGCCGAGATAAATCGCATCTCGCTCGGCGAGCTCGCGTTCGAGGCCAACGTGCTCGTGCCCTCGCCGCGCGACCAGCCCTTGGAGCCCGGCATCGCCGATGCGGTTCGTCTCGTCGCCTGGGCCGAGCATCTCGTGTTCGTCTTCCCGACCTGGTGGGGCACGATGCCGGCCTGCCTAAAAGGCTTCCTCGATCGCGTGCTGATGCCGGGCTTTGCCTTCGCCGACCGCGACGACGGCGAAGGCTGGGACAAGTTGCTGGTCGGCAAGACGGCGCACCTGCTGACGACCATGGACACGCCACCCTGGGTCTACCGATGGATCTACCGCGCGCCCGGCCTTAACGCGCTCAGCCGCGCCACTCTCGGGTTCTGCGGTATCGGGCCGGTACGCAGCACCATCTTCGGACCGGTCAAGCCGGCCAGCGCCGAGCGCCGCGCCGAGTGGCTCGAGCAGGCGCGCCGGGAGGGCTTGGCATTGCACGATGGCGCGCTGACCTCCGGCCAGCGGGTGCGCGGGCGCCTTGCCGCATGGCTCGCGAGCTTTCGCCTGCAATTCCACCCCATGGCCTGGGCGGCCTATGCCATCGGCGCCGCGGGCGCGTGGCACGCCACCGGGCAGTTCTCCTGGCTGGCGTTCTGGCTCGGACTTGCCTGCCTGTTCTCGCTCGAGCTGGCGACCGTCTTCACCAACGACACGTTCGATTTCGAGAGTGACGTGCGCAATCGTCATTTCGGGCCGTTCAGTGGCGGCTCGCGCGTGCTGGTCGACGGCAGCATCAGCTTCGCCGGCATGCAGATCGCCGTGGCGCTGACGCTCGGCTTGTTCGTCGCGCTGGGCCTGGCGCTCGCGACCTTGGTGCCACCCTTCCCCAGCCTGCTCATCCTGGCCTCGCTCGGGGTGCTGGCGATCGGCTACACGGTGCCGCCGCTGCGCTTCTGCTGGCGCGGCTTGGGCGAGCTCGACGTCGGGGTGACGCACAGCCTCGGCGTCATCCTGTGCGGCTACGCCTTCCAGGGCGGGACATGGACGAACGCCTGGCCCTGGTTGATCGCCGTGCCGCTGTTCTTTGCCATCCTGCCCGCCATCACGCTGTCGGGCGTCCCCGATTACGAAGCCGATCGCGCGGTCGGCAAGGGCACGATCGCCGTCCGCCTCGGCCCCCGCGTCGCTGTCCGGCTGGCACAGGCCACGACTGTTGCGTCCGCCGTGCTCGCCGTCGCGCTGCTGCCGCAGCTGATCGGCGAAGGGATGCTGGCCGCCATCGCGCTCCTGATCGTGCCCTATGCCGTGCTGCAGATCGTCATGCTGGAACGCTATCTGCGCCAGCGTTGCGAGCCGCGCCGGATCGACGGGCTGATGGCCATGTCGCTGACCTACATCGTGTGGTTCGTCGCCCTGCCGCTTTGGGCGCTGCTCTGACCTGCGCGGTGGCCATGCTCGCCGCCCGCAACCTGGCCAAGACCTACGATTCCCTGGGCGGCACCGTTCACGCCCTGCGCGGCATCGATTTCGAGCTTGCGCGCGGCGACTTCGTCGTCCTGCTGGGTCCGTCGGGCAGCGGCAAGTCCACCCTGCTCAACGTCCTGGGCGGCCTCGATCGTCCGACCGCAGGCCGGCTGCTGTTCGGCGATACCGACATCGCGCGCCTCGACGAGCGGGGCTTGACCCGCTACCGCCGGCACCATATCGGCTTCGTCTTTCAGGCCTACAATCTTCTGTCCAGCCTGACTGCGGTCGAGAACGTCGCGCTGGGAGCGATCGGCGCCCAACATCCGCTCGCGCCCGAAGCGGCACTCGACCTGGTCGGCATCGGCGGGCTCGGCGATCGTTTCCCGGCCGAGCTTTCCGGCGGCGAGCAGCAGCGCGTGGCCGTGGCGCGTGCCATCGCCAAGCAGCCGGCATTGCTATTGTGCGACGAACCCACCGGCGCCCTCGACAGCAAGACCGGCGCGGTGGTCCTCGAAGCGATCGATGCCGTGAACCGCCAGTTCGCTACGGCCACGGTCCTGGTCACGCACAACGCTGTCATCGCCGCCATGGCCGACCGCGTGGTTCACCTCGCCGACGGCGGCATCGTGCGCATCGAGGACAACGCCGCCCGTGCCTCGGCGCGCGAGCTGTCATGGTAGCGACCGCGCGCGGCATTCTCGATCGCAAGCTGTTGCGCGACTTGCGGGCGTTCGGCGGACAGGCGCTGGGCATCGTGCTGGTGCTTGCCTGCGCGGCCGCCACCGTGACCATGTCGTTCAGCGTGCAGCGCTCGCTCGAGGCGTCGCGCGAGGACTTTTATCGCCGCACGGGCTTTGCCGACCTGTTCGCCTCCTTGCCACCGGCGCCCGAGTCACTGGCCGACACGATCCGAGCCATGCCGGGCGTCGCTGCCGTCGTCGGCCGGGTGGTGGGCCATGGCGTGGTGACGATCGACGGCTTCAACGAGCCGATCACGGCTCGGCTGATGTCGCTGCCAACCGACAGCGGACCTCCCGTGAATCGACCCGTGTTGCAACGCGGCCGAATGCCGGATACCGATCATCCCGACGACGTGTTGGTCAGCCAGAGCTTTGCCGAAGCCCATGGCCTCGGCCCGGGCAGCCGGCTGACCTTGGCCATCGCCGGTCAGGCACGACAGCTCAGGATCGCGGGCGTCGCTCTGTCGCCGGAATTCGTGTTCGCGCTAGGACCGGGCCAGATCGTGCCGGACAGCCGGCGCTTCGCCATCATCTGGATGCAGCAGGGGCCGCTGGCGGCGGATCTCGGCCTCACCGGGAAGATCAACGATCTCGCCATCGGACGCGCGCCCAACGCGGCGGCGGCCGACATACTCGCGGCATTGGACCGGCTCGGCGCTACCGGATCCGACCGGACCCGGCAGCCTTCGCACGCCTTCGTCTCCAGCCAGCTCGACGAGCTCGGCGCGATCGGCCTCATCGTGCCGGCCATCTTCCTTGGCGTTGCGGTCTTTCTCCTCGGTGCCTCGCTGTTGCGCATCGTCGAGCTGCAGAGGTCCGAGATCGGCATCGTGAAGGCCCTGGGCTTCGACGGCAGCACGATCGTCTGGCACTACCTCAAGTTCGCCCTGCTGCTTGCCGCCGCTGCGATCGGGCTGGGAGTGCCGGTGGGTATCGCCTTGGGTTGGGGCGTGACGCACCTTTACGCCGAGTTCTTCCACTTTCCCCGCCTGCGCTACGGTCCCGACCTCGCCGCCATTGGCATCGTGGTCGCGGTGCTGTGCGCTGCCGCGCTTCTGGCCGCATGGCGTCCCGCAACGCGCGCCCTCGCCGTTCAACCCGCCATTGCCATGCGGCCAGCCGCGCCGCTGCTCTACCGGCGAAGCGCGACCCTCTCCTGGCGGCGCCTCGGTCCACCCGCGGCGATGGTGCTGCGCCAGCTCGGCCGACGTCCGCTGCGACCCCTGCTCGCGATGCTGGCGATGGCCTTTGCCGGCGCATTGCAGATCGCCACGCTGTTCAGCTTCGATGCGCTCGACCAGATGGTCGACGTGTTCTACGGCCGCGCCCAGCGGCAGGATGCGACGATCGTCTTCGCCTCGCCTTTGCCCATCGCCAACCTCGCCGAGGTCGCGCGCTGGCCGGGCGTCGGCGTTGTCGAGGGCCGTCTCGAGCTACCCGGCAAGGTGACGTTCGGCGACACCTCGCGGGAGGTCGTGGTAACCGGCCTGCCCGCTCGAGGCACGCTGCAGCGCCTGCTCGATCCCGCCCTCACGCCAATTGCCGCGCCGACCGACGGCGTTGCGCTGTCGCGACGGCTTGCGGAGGTGCTGGGCATCGCCGTGGGCGATCGCGTGACCATCCACCTTTTGGGGCGGCGCGCTTTCGACGTGCCGGTCACCGCGCTGGTCGAGCAATATATCGGTCTCGGTGCCTACATGGAGCTGGCGGCGCTCGACCGCCTTTCGGCGGCCGGACAGGACGTAACCGCCGCCGACGTGACCTTCGCCGCCCACCACGAGGCGGACTTCTATCGCGCGCTCGAGGCGTCGCCGATGGTCGCTGCCTTCGTGCCGCGCGCCGCGGCGGTGTCGTCCTTTCGCCGGACCATGGCGCGCACCTTGAGCATCATCGTCTCCTTCTTCGTCGCTTTCGCAGGCATCGCCGCCTTCGCCATCGTCGATGCAACGGTGCGCGTGGCGCTTTCGGAGCGGCTGCGCGAGCTTGCCATCCTGCGCGCCCTGGGCTTCGGGGTCGGTGCTGTCGTGCTGATGTTGGCCGGCGAGCTCGGCATTGCCGTCGTCCTGGCGCTGCCCTTGGGTTGCGGCATCGGGCTCGGCCTCGGCCAGGCGATCGTCTGGACTCTCGACAACGACCTCTTTCACGTGCCGCTGGTCGTCGGCTGGCGCAGCTACGCGATCGCCGCCGGCGTGGTGCTGGCGGCGGCGGCATTGTCGTTTGCCGCGGCGGCCCGCCGGCTGCGCGACGTCGACATCCCGGCCGTGCTCAGGGTCGGGGTGACGTAAGATCGGCCACACGCCGTGCAAGGTCGGGCACTTGACAGCATCGCCACAGGCTCCCGAAGCTTTCGGCCCATATGGACCGTGCGACCCTCGTGCAGCTTCTCAACGAAGCCGAAACCCTTCTCTACCGCGAAGAGCAGCAGCTCGCCCGGCAGCGCGAGGTAATCGATGGCCTGCAGCGCGCCGGCCACGACACCACGCCCGCCAGGCTGCAGCTGAGGCGCCTGGAGGGCCGGCAAGCGAGGCACATTGCCGAGCGAAACCGCCTGTTCAAGCAGCTCGCCGATCAGGCCCCCTCGCGCGCCTGACCCCATGCGTCGGCGATTGTCTGCCCGGTTGCTGATCCTCGACCCGAAGGGGCGCGTGTTGCTTTTCCGGTTCGTCTACACGAGGGGGCCGCTTGCCGGCCGGGATTTCTGGGGCACTGTCGGCGGCGGCGTCGAGGAGGGCGAGACGCTGGCTGAGGCCGCCGTACGCGAGCTCGACGAAGAGACCGGCCTGCAACGCGCCGACGTCGGACCCGAGGTTGCCCGCCGCGAGGTGGCCCTGCAGCTGCCCGACGGCGAGCACGTCTTGCAGGACGAGCGCTTTTTCCTGGTCCGCGCCGATGGCGAAGAGCTTTCACGCGCGCGCTGGACGGAGCTCGAGCGCGAGGTCATGGTCGAGTACCGCTGGTGGTCGATGGACGAGCTGTCGCAAACGCAAGCGATCATCTGGCCCACGAACCTCCGTGAGATGGTCGAGGCGGCCCTGTGCAACGCGTGACCTTGCCGCGCAATATCTGCCTGTCTAGCGTGACGCGTGCTAACGGAAAGGATGATGAGGGCTCCGCCGAAACTCGGGATCCGCCTGCACGGCGGACTGGCGCCGAGGCAGTGCGTCGAGCTTGCCGAGGCGGCCGAAGCCAATGGCTTCGCCTCGGTCTGGTTCGCCGAGAATCCATTGGAGCGCGGCACGTTGCCGGCGCTCGCTGCCTGCGCCGCCGCGACGCGGCAGATCGAGCTCGGCATCGGCGTGTGGAACCCCTTCCTGCGCCATCCGGCACAGATCGCCATGGACGCCAGCGCTCTCGACGAGCTGTCGCACGGCCGGCTGACGCTCGGCATCGGCTCGGGGCTCGCCGCGCCGATCGGGCGGCTGGGCGTCGACAACCGCCGGCCGCTGGCGGCGCTCAGGGATTGTTTCGCCATTGTGCGCGCAATGCTGGCCGGCGAGCGCGTGACCTACCGCGGCAAGGTCTTTGCCGTGGAGGACGTGCAGCTTGCCTACAAGCCGGCACGTCCGAACCTGCCGATCCTGATGGCCGCGCGCGGCCCCAGCGCGCTGGCGCTCAGTCGCGAGGTCGCCGACGGCCTGCTGGTTTCCAACATGTGTCCGCCCGGCTTCGCGGCGTGGGCGGGCGCCATCGCTGAGCCGAAGCGGCTGGTGCAGTACGCGCCCTGCGCCGTCGCCACCGACCGCGGCGCGGCGTTGGCAACCGCAAGGCCGGTGCTGTCGGGCATGCTGAAAACCTTTTGGGCTCTCGCGCAGAGGATACCGGCGGCCAAGGCAAGCCTCGTCGATCACAGCGGCATCGCCGAGGCCGACTTCGCCGCGGCTGTCGCCCGGCCGGCCGCGGCGCTCGACGAACGCTTCGTTGAAACGTTCGCCGTCGCGGGCACCGTGCACGACTGCCGCGCGCGCATCGCGGCCTATGCCGCGGCTGGCGTCAGCGATCTCGTCCTGACCTTCGTCGGGCCGGATCCGATCGGCGACATGGCTCGCTTTCCGCGGCAGGAGGTGGTGCTAGAGTCCGGCGCCAAGGCCGATTAAGGGGTGGAAATGACCGAGACGACGATCGCGGGCGGCAGCGAAGCCGACCGCAACGAGCTGGTGCGGCTGCACGAAGAATACCTGGTCGCCAACGGCAAGTTCGACTGGCCGGGCATCGAGCCGATCTGGAGCCGCGAGCCGCACGCCACGTTCTTCAATCTCAACGGCCACACCTATCGCGGCGCCGAGCATTGGAAGAAGCTGTGGGCGTTCTACGGCAAGAACGTCAAGGGCTCGTACTGGACGCCCTATGACGTCGGCGGTGAAATCAAGGGCGACATGGCGGTCATCTGGTGCCATCGCCAGTCGCGGCGCAACTGGGTCGGAACCGGCGCCAAGCCCCCCCGCGACATCCACTACCAGGGCCAGGAGTTTTTAAGCCGCTCGACGATGGTGTTCCACAGGGAGGACGGCCAGTGGCGCGTCGTGCACGCGCATTTCTCGGTCGGCGATTCCGGCGAACGCCCCGGCGGCGTCTAATCGGCGGCGGCGCAAGAATCTCGACGCCGGCCGATGTAGCATCGGTTTCCCAGGAGTCGGAGCGCCCCTCGCCATGAAATCCCCCGTCCAGGTCGCCGTGATCGGCGGCGGAGTCGTCGGAGCCAGCGTGCTCTATCACCTCGCCAAGGCGGGCTGGACCGACGTCCTGCTGATCGAGCGCAGCGAGCTCACCTCGGGCTCGACCTGGCATGCTGCGGGCGGCATGCACACCATCAACGGCGATCCCAATGTCGCCAAGCTGCAGCAATACACCATCGACCTCTACAAGGAGATCGAGGCCGCTTCGGGTCAGTCGTGCGGCCTGCACCTCACCGGCGGGCTGATGCTGGCCGGCACCCCTGAGCGCTGGGATTGGCTGAAGATGGTCAACGCGCGCGGCCGCTATCTTGGCATGAAGCTCGAGATGGTGTCGGTCGACGAGGCGGCCCGCCTGTTCCCGTTGATGGACAAGCGGCATTTCGTCGGCGCGCTGTACGATCCGATCGAAGGCCATGTCGATCCCTGGGGCGTGACCATGGCCTACGCCAAGGCGGCCCAGCTGAAAGGCGCGGCGATCGAACGCCACACCCGCGTCGTCG
>JAFAKN010000272.1 GCA_019235415.1 Alphaproteobacteria bacterium | reverse complement strand
CCTGCGGGGCAAGGGCGCAGGCCTCGCCGCCGCCATCGCCAAGGTCGGCGCGGTGCTGACCGCCTTCCTGTTTCCGGTCCTGCTGGCCGAGATCGGCGTCAACCTGCTGCTGAGCGGGCTGATCGCGACGTCGCTGCTCGGCGCCTTGATCACCTGGCAGTTCCGCATCGAGACCACCGGCGTGAGCCTCGAGAAGATCGGCAGCTAGGGTCCGGCTACCGGCAATGGCATGGCGGTTGCACAGCCGTGCGGCGAGCGAAGGTGATCAAATGCGCTCCAGCGAAGCCTTGACCGGGTCAAGCGAACGAACGCCACTGCGGCCGGCGGGCAGCACCGCCGACGTAGTCGCGCGAACGCAGGCGCTCGTGCCGGTGTTGCGCCAGCGCGCAGAGCAAGCCGACGAGCTCAGGCAGATGCCAGCCGCGACCGTCGCCGACCTCAAGGCCGCAGGCACCTCGCGGCTCTTCCAGCCGGCCCGGTTCGGCGGATGCGAGGCCGAATTGCGCGCCGGCGTGGACGCCGTGTCGGCGGTGGGCCGCGGCTGCGGCTCGACGGCGTGGTGCATGGTCCAACATGTCACCCACAACCTCATGCTGTCGCAGTGGCCCGATCAGGGCCAGCACGACATCTGGGCCGATGATCCGACGCGGCTGGTCAGCGGCATCTTCATCCCCGCCTGCGGCCGCGGTCGCCGGGTCGAGGGCGGCTGGGTGCTGTCGGGTCGCTGGCCGTTGGTGAGCGGCGTGAACACTGCCGACTGGTGCTTGTTCGCCGCCAACACCGACGACGACCCCGAACTGCATCGCTACTTCGCCCTGCCGCGCGCCAACATCGAGATCCTCGACACCTGGCAGGCGGTCGGGCTGAAGGGCTCGGCCAGCAACGACGTCGTGGTGTCCGACGTCTTCGTCCCAGCCCATCGAACGCTGTCGCTGAAGCATCTCAAGGGCGGACCGACGCCCGGCAACGCCCTCAACACCAGCCCGCTCTACCGGCTGCCGAGCTACTGTATCTTCGGCCTCTACATCAGCGCGGCCTGCCTGGGCATCGCCGAGGCGGGCCTCGCGCTCTATCTGGAGGCGGCTCACCAGCGGCTGGCCCTGGTGTCGCGCCAGAAGGTCGGAGGCTACCCGACGCAGCAGGTCAAGGTGGCCGAAGCCTCGGCCGCGATCGCCGCCGCGCGCCAGCTCCTGCTCGCGGTTTGCGACGAGGCTGCCGGATGCGCCGAACGCGACGTGTTGCCGGACGACGAGCAGCGCGCCCGCTTTCGGGCGCATGCCGCCTTCGCCGGCAGATTGGCGGCGCGCGCCGTCGAGCTCGTGTGGGATGCCGGCGCCAGCAGCAGCGTCTACAGCGCCAACCCGCTGTCGCGCATCTTCCGCGACATGAGCGTCGCCAGTCGGCACTTCACCCAGAACTGGGACGTCAACGGCTCGACCCACGGTCGCGTTCTGATGGGCTTGGAACTCGGCGATCCGACGCTGTAGCGCAGCCCGTCCCCGACGTCGCATCACCGACGTCTTCACGCCCCTCCATCGGATCGTGGTACACAACCGACGTTCTGCATCTGGGAGCGAGGACGCCGGTGGCCAGGCCCGGGCACAGCAAGACACGGCGCAGCCGCGCCGGCGGGGAACCGACCGAACGCATCGTCGAGAGCGGCGACCCGCGCTTCAACATCGCCCTGGCGCGCGGCATCGGTGTCCTGCGGGCGTTCGAGATCGACGATCAGTTTCTCGGCAACACCGAGATCGCCGAGCGGATAGGCGTGCCCAAGCCGACCGTATCGCGGCTGACGTTCACGCTGATGGAGCTCGGCTACCTGTCGTATCGCGAGGAGATCGGCAAGTACGAGCTCGCGCCGGGCATATTGGGCCTTGCCTATCCCTATCTCGCCAACATGCCGGTGCCGGCGATCGCCCGGCCGCTGATGGCCGATCTCGCGAAGTCGGCGCAGGCGAACGTCGGGTTGGCGATCGTCGACGGCCTGAGCGCGGTCTATCTCGAATATGCCTTGGGCGAGCCCAACATGAACCGGCGGCAGCGCGTCGGTTTCCGCTTGCCGCTGGCGCGCACGGCGACGGGCAGGGCATGCATCGCCGCGATGAATCCCGAGCAGCAAGAGAGGACTTTGGAGCGGCTTCGTCTGGCCTATCCCGACGAGTGGCATCTGCTGCGCGAGGCGATCGACGATGCCATCGCGCAGGTCCGTGTCCGTGGCTATTGCATCGTGGCCGGCACCTACAGCGCCACGACCCACATGGTCGCCGCGCCCTTCCCGCTGCAGGACGGCCGTACCATCCTGGCTTTCAACTGCGGTGGCCACGCCAAGGTCCACACCTCGAAAAAGCTCGTCCAGTACGGAACGCGCCTGCTCGAGCTCATTCGCGCGGTGCGCCGCCGGTTGGCCTGACTTCTATCGAGTGGAAAAATGGAACAAATTTCCGTTTAAATTGACAGAGCGCGGCGGCCCGCCTAATACCCGTGCTCAATGAATTAGGACGGAGGATCGCATTCGATGGCTCGCGTCGTCCTGGGCATCGGCACCTCGCACACGCCGATGCTCAATGTCGGTGCAGAGGAATGGCCGCTCTTCGAGGAGCTCGACCGCCGGCGACCGCATCTCCACAAGGACGGGCGACCGGCCAGCTACGACGAGCTGCTGGCCATCGCGCCTCCCACGCTGCCGGCGGAGCTGACCTCAGAGAGAATGGCATCGCGCCACGGCGAGGCGATGGCTGCCCTCGAGAGGCTGCGCGAGGATCTCCTGCGCGCCGACGTCGATGCCATTGTCGTGATTGGCGACGATCAGAAGGAGATCTACGGCGAGCACAACATGCCGAGCGTCCTCGTCTACCGCGGCGAGACGATTGCCAACGTGCCCAACCGCACGACGGCTGTTGCGGCCGACTGGGCCAAGCGTCCTGCCTGGTCGCGGCGCGCCAGCGCGCGCTACTACGAGGAGCGCGAGATTCGCCACTATCCGGTTCATGCCGGGTTCGCGCACCATCTGATCGGCGCGCTGATCGACCGCGAGTTCGATGTCGCGTCGGCCAATGCGCTTCCCGACGGCGAGGGCGAGGGGCATGCGTTCGGGTTCGTGCATCGCCGGCTCATGAATGGTGCCGCGATCCCGATCGTGCCCGTATTCCTCAATACCTACTATCCGCCCAACCAACCCTCGCCGCGTCGCTGCTATCGGCTGGGCCGCGCCATTCGCGAGGCGGTCGAGGCCTATCCCGAGGACCTGCGCATCGCCGTCGTGGCATCCGGCGGCCTCAGCCACTTCACGGTCGACGAGGCGCTCGACCGCGAGGTCATTCGCGCGCTGAAGGAAAAGGATTTTAACGCCCTCGAGGGCCTGCGACGCGAGCAGCTGAACGCGGGAAGCTCGGAGATCCGCAACTGGATCTGCGCGGCCGGGGCGCTCGAGCACCTGGATATGCGCTGGGTCCGTTACTGCCCCGGCTACCGCACGCCCGCCGGGACGGGAACGGGCATGTGCTTCGCAAGCTGGGAATGAGGGGAGGCGTCCGATGACGACGGCAGCCGAAGGAGCGGAGCTGACGCGGGTTGGCCCGGGCACGCCGATGGGCGAGCTGATGCGCCAGTACTGGATACCGGCGGCGCTGTCGTCGGAGCTGAAAGGCGACGGGGCGCCGCTGCGGCTGATGCTTCTAGGCGAGAAGCTTTTGGCCTTCCGCGACAGCGCCGGCCGCGTCGGGGTGATGGACCACCGCTGCCCGCATCGCTGCGCCTCGCTGTTCCTCGGGCGCAACGAAGATGGCGGGCTGCGCTGCGTCTATCACGGCTGGAAGTTCGACGTATCAGGCAACTGCATCGACATGCCGAGCGTGCCGGCGCAGCAGGATTTCAAGGCCAAGGTGAAGGCCAAGGCCTACAAGGCGATCGAGCGCGCCGGCATGGTCTGGGTCTACATGGGCGCGGCCGCCGAGGCGCCGCCTTTCCCGCAATTCGAGGCGGCATTGCTGCCCCAAAGCGAGCTCACCGTCGTGTTCGCCCAACGCTCCTGCAACTACCTGCAGGCGCTGGAAGGCGACATCGACACCTCGCACTTCGGCTTCCTCCATGGCGGCCATGTCGATGCGACCGAGCTCGCGGACGACAACCTGCTGCGCTACACCGTGCAAAACCGCACGCCTGAGTATTTCGTCGCCGATTCCGATTGGGGAACCACCTACGCCGCGCACCGCCAGGCGGGCGACGGCCGGACCTACTGGCGCTTCGCCAATTTCCTCTTCCCGTTCTGGACCCAGACGCCGCAGGGCGAGTTCCCCCATCAAGTCGACATCCGCGGCTGGGTGCCGATGGACGATACCCACACCATGTTCGTCCACCTGTCGTGGACCGGGCGAAAGCGGGCGATCAGCACGGTCAAGAAGGACGGCTCGCTCTTGTCCGGCTTTGGCTTCGGCCATCGCCATCGGCCCAATACGACGGACTGGTATGGCCGTTGGCGCCTCGCGGACGACGAAGCAAACGACTGGGCGCTCGACCGCGCCGCCCAGGAGGCCAACACGAGCTATTCCGGCATCGAGAACGTCCACATGCAGGACCAGGCGGTGACCGAAAGCATGGGGCCGATCACCGATCATGGCTTCGAGCACCTGGCGCCGTCCGATCAGATGGTCGCCCGCACGCGGCGCCGGCTCTTGATGGCGGCCCGCGCGTTGCGCGACGAAGGCACCCTGCCACCGGGCATCGAGCATCCCGAGATCTTCTACGGCTCGCGCGGCGGCTTCTTCTTCACGGCACCGCGCAACGATTGGCGCGAGCTCTATGCCGAGCAGCTGAGCGCTGCGGTCCGGCCGGCGGAAAACAAGCAGGCGGCGGAGTAGGGCGTTGTCGCTTCGGCAAACGCGCGAAGGCCTCGGCGTCGTTGCGACCGAGAGCGGTCTCCTCTGCGGCAGCGGCGAAGCGATCCGCGTCTACAAAGGCATCCCCTTCGCCGCGGCACCGGTGGGGCAGCGCCGCTGGCGGCCGCCCGAACTGGTCGTTCCCTGGAAGGGCGTAAGGGAGGCGACGACCTTCGCGGCCGACTGTCCGCAGGAAATGCGGCCCGGGTCGCGTGCCGGTCGAACAGACGAAGACTGCCTGGCGCTCAACATCTGGACGCCGGCGCGCAGCGCCGACGAAGCCCTGCCGGTGATGGTCTGGTTCTACGGCGGGTCCTTTGTATTCGGCAGCGCATCCGACATCCGCTTCGATGGCGAGGGCTTCGCGCGCAAGGGCGTCGTGCTGGTCACGGCGGCCTATCGCGTCGGCCTGTTCGGCTACCTGGCGCATCCCGAGCTGTCGCGCGAATCGCCGCACGGCTCGTCGGGTAACTACGGGCTTCTCGATCAGATCGCCGCCCTGGGCTGGATCCAGCGCAACATCGCGGCGTTCGGCGGCGACCCTGGGCGTGTCACGGCATTCGGCGTTTCGGCCGGGTCGGCATCGATCGCCCTGCTGCTCACATCGGCGCTGGCGGGAGGCCTGTTTCAACGGGCCATTCTCGAAAGCCCCGGCGCTTTCCGTCCGTTGGCGCCTCTCGCGGACGCAGAGCGCGCCGGCCTCGCGTTGGGATCCGAC
>JAFAKN010000364.1 GCA_019235415.1 Alphaproteobacteria bacterium | reverse complement strand
GCGCCGGCGCCGGGTTGGAGGGCTGCCCGGAAGCGATGGCGGCAATCGCCTTTGCTGCCTCATCGACTTTCTTGCTCTTCTCCTCCTCGGCCTTCTTCTGCTCCTTGATCTTCTGGTCGTCGTCGAACTTCGCGACCGCCGCCGCGGCTTCCTTCAGAAGCGCCGGCAGCTGAGCGGCGCTGACAAAGCCGGTCGCCGGTTGATTGCGGGCCTTCTGCCAGGCCGTGATCATGTCGCGGCTGCGCGGGCCGAACACACCGTCGCTGCCCCCGGTATCGAAGCCCAGCGCGGTGAGCGCCACCTGCGCGCGCTGGCGGTCGACCGGCGCCAGCCGCAGCGCCGCCTCGGCCTGCTCCGCGGCCTTCTTCTGCGCCTCCTTCTGGGCCTCGAGCTCAGCCTTCGCCTTGGCCTCGGCCGCTGCCTTCTGTTGCGCCTCGGCATCCGCCTTCGCCTTGGCTTCCGCCTCGGCCATCGCCTGGGCTCTCGTCTTGGCGTCGGCTTCGGCTTTGCGCTTGGCCTCGTCGTCGGCCTTGCGCTTGGCTTCCTCGTCGGCGCGCTGGCGTTCGGCCTGGGCCTTGGCCAGCGCCTCGTCGGCCTGACGCTTGGCCTCGGCTTCGGCGTCGGCTTTGCGCCGCGCCTCTTCCTCGGCCTGCCGCGACGCGGCCGCCTCGGCTTCCGCTTTGCGCTGCGCTTCTTCGCCGGCGCGCTGCTTGGAAGCGGCATCGGCCGCCGCTTTGGTCGCCGCGTCCTCTTCGGCCTTGCGCAGGGCCGCGATCTCCGCCGCGGCCTTGCGCTGCGCCGCCTCCTCCAGCGCACGCTGCGCCGCAGCGGCCGCCTGTTCGCGGCGCTGGGCGTCCGCCTTCTGCCGGGCCTCGAGATCGGCTTTTAGCCTGGCCAGCTCTTGTTCCGCCTTCTGGCGCTCCTGGCGCGCCTTCTCCAGCTCGGCATCGGCCTGGCGCTTGGCCTCGGCATCGGCCTCGGCCCGGCGCTGCGCCTCTTCCTCGAGCCTTTTCTTCTCGGTCGCGGCGGCATCGGCTTTGCGCCGCTCCTCCAGCGCCTGGACGAGCTCGTCCGCCGTCAACTGCCGCGCCGCCGAATCGACGGAGCTGGGTCGATCGATCGTCCACGCATAGTAGCCGCCACCGCCGGCCAACAGGATCAACGCGCCGAAACCGACCCAGACGGCCTGTCGCCGGCGCTCGCCGGAAAGCCCCGAGCGGATCGCCGGCCGACCCGCTTTTTTCCCGCGAAACGGAATCGTGTCGTCGCGATCGGCCGGCGGCCGTCCCTGCAGCAGCGATCGCCAGGCGGCGATCGACTGCGGCCGATCGCGGGCACGCACGGCGAGGCCGGCGTCGATGCCGAGCAGCAGGCTGCGCGGGTATCCGGCGGGCTGGCGATCGGCAAGCGGCCGGTGCGTGTCCTCGAGCACGCGGTCGACGGCGCTGGTTGGCCGATCGCCGGTGATCGCCTGGTAGAGCGTTGCGGCGAGCCCATAGATGTCGGTCCACGGACCCTGGTCGGCCGCGCTGAATTGCTCGGCCGCGGCGTAGCCCGGCGTATAGATGACGGTCAGGGGCGCCGAGCTCCCGACCATCGCGGCCCGGGAAGCGCCGAAATCGATCAGCGTCGGCTCGCCGCGCGCGCCGAGGATGATGTTGGCCGGCTTGATGTCGCGATGCAGGAAACCCGCCTCGTGCACGCGCTGAAGGCCGTCGAGCAGCGGCCAGAGAATCTTCTCCACGTCGCTCGAGGAAAGCGTCGGCGTTTGCCTCAGCCGCGCCTCCAACGTGACGCCCGGCACGAGATCCATGACGATGTAGGCGGTGGAATTCGCCTCGAGAAAATCGAAAACCTGCACGATGGACGGCGTCCGTTGCAGGCTGGCCAAGGTGCGGCCCTCGTCGAGAAAGCGCTGGCGTCCCCGGGCAAAGTCCTCGGCCCACTTGGTCGAGCTCGGCAGGACAGCGCTCCCGCCATGGCGAAGCGCGAACGTCGCCGGCAGGTACTCCTTGATCGCGACTTCGCGATCGAGCTTGGCATCGTGTGCGCGATAGGTGATGCCGAACCCGCCGCGGCCAAGGACCGCGGTGATGCGATAGCGGCCGAGGACGCTCCCGAGCGGCAGCGCCATGAGATCCCGCTCATGCGCGCTCGAAGCCTGGTCGGTTTTGGCCAAGTCGGTTTTGGCCTCGACCATCGTGCCCGGTCCCTCCAGCACAACCCAACGGTACGAAACGCCGATTGTGCAGTCTGCCAGCGTGTCCGGAGGACGGCAATCGATGGTCGCAGTCGACGCCTGCGGGCTGACCGGCCGCCGACTACTTCTGCCGCTTCATCACGTTGCAGCCGACCGTCGCGGAGGTGGCGTTGGCATGCCGGTAGCAGACCTCGATCGTGTCGGCATCGATCGGCTGGGCGTCGATGGTGCCTTGGGCACCCACCATGTAGAGCCTCTTGCCGTCCATCGACTGCGAGCCGATGAGGCGGTTGGTGAAATTGTCGGAGCTCATAGTGCCCCAGAAGCGCTGGCCTTCCTGGCCGTCGACCTTGTAGCTGACATTCAAGTCGGTCAGCCGATAGGGACCGGCCGAGCCCTTCTGCGCGCTGGCCGGCTGATGCGGCGTTACACCGTCGGTGATGGACGGGCGGGTGCCCTTCCAAGTGCCCTTCATGTCGAAGACGGTGCTCGAGCCAGTCATCTGCGCCATGGCCGCGACGGTGGCGAGTCCGAGCGCGAATATTGCAATGGTGACAACAAAACGCATGCCTCTCTCCCTCATGGAAACCCCGGCGCAATAGTTCGCAATCAAAGGTGACAGGCGCGTGACTTCGGGAAATTCACCGTGCGCATCGGCCAACCGGCAAGCAAGGGACGTCGTCGCCCGCGTACCATTGCCCGACCCGTAGTGCTTCCAGCCGAGCTCGTTGCGTGTAACGCACGCGCATGATCCATCGTCCTCCTCACATCGAACCGCGATCCGCGATGGCGTCGGCGAAGGTTCATGCAGCTGGAGCGTTTGCGCGGCGACAGCGCCTTGGAGGATCTTGTGAAGCATGTGGCGAGGCTGCTCGCGCTGGCGGGCCTGCTGCTGGCCGGCGCCTGTTCCGTCTCCAGCCCGATCATGGATACAGGCGACGGCGTCTACTACATCTCGGTGCGCGCGCCGCCGATTCTCGGTGGCGCGACGGGTGCGCAGACTGTGGCGCACGAGGATGCGCAGAAGTTCTGTGCGCAAAAAGGCGACGGCCTGCACCCCGTGGTGGTCAGCACCCAGGAGCGGGACATCTACCAAAGCTCCTATGGCGGCCAAATCTTCGGCACGCCCAACGGAAGTCTTTTCGGTGGCTTCCAGGGCGGCACGTCGGCCAGCGGCGTCGTCAACATGCGGTTCCGTTGCGCTCAATGACGATCAACTAATCAGTTTGACTAAAATGAACGAAACGCCGCCCATGGCGCTGCTGGACGCGATGCTGGCCCAGTAGCGGCTGGCCCGGCTAACGCGGTTGGACCGGGCCGGGGCTCGAGGCCGTATAGTTCGCCAGCGGGATCGACCGGCAACCATAGCCTTCCCAATGGTAGTTCTGGCTGGTGTCTTTGGACACGGTCCATTCGACGGTGCAAAAGCTGTCGCGTACCGGCATTTGCGTACGGGCGTCGACTATTCTCCTGGGCGAACAGCTCGGCGTGTCCCACCACCACTGCAGAACCGTCGTCTGGTCGTCGCCGGGGGGGCCGGCTTGGGGGAAGATGGTATCCGGCGCGCGGCCCATGGCATTCAGCAGTTGTCGCTCGCTGTCGCCGGTCATCGCGCGCAGCCTGGCGTCAAGTCGGGCAAGTCGTGCTTCGAGTTGCGCATCGGTCAGGTCATCGGCCTGATCCGTGGCCCGATCCATGGCAAGAGAGCACGCCGAAAGAGAGAGCAGGAACAGGCTCACCAGGACACGGCACATGAGGCACCCCGGAAAAAGCCACCGGAGTCTGAGCCGCCGGCCCGGGGTGCGCAAGGCTCGCGCTTCCCTGGACGGCATTTCTTTTTGCCGCAACAACCGCTTGCCATTCTCGGCGCAACCGGCTCTCATTGAGGGAGAGGAGGCCAATTACGTTGCAACCAAAGGTTGGAGGGGAGTGTCATGGCCTTTCGCATCGCCCAGATCTCTGACACGCACCTCAGCGCCGAGAAGCCCTTCTTCGTCGGCAATTTCGAGTGCGTCGGCGAGGCGTTGCGCGCCGTCCGGCCCGACCTGGTGCTGAACTCGGGCGATATTTCGCTCTCGGGCGAGTCCCACGAGAGCGACCTTTCGGCGGCGCGGGCGCTGCACGAAGCGATCGGCCTGCCCGTGCGCTTCCTGCCCGGCAACCACGATCTCGGCGACAGTCAGGATCTCGCCGCGCAGGGCGCCGCCGTGATCAGCGACGAGCGGCGCGCCCGCTACCTCGCGCATTTCGGCGCCGACTTCTGGACTCTCGACGTGCCGGGCTGGCGCCTGCTCGCCCTCAACGCGCAGCTGCTGGGCAGCGATCTTGCGGCGGCCGCCGATCAGGAGGAGGCAATCGTCGCGGCCATCGCGAGCCTGGGTGCGCGCAAGCTCGCGCTGTTCCTGCACATGCCGCTGTTCGACAAGGCGGCCGACGAGCCCGCGATGACCGGCCGCTTTGTCGATCCTGCACCGCGCCGCGCGCTGCTGGCGCGGCTGCGCATTGCGCCGCCGGCGCTGATCGCATCCGGCCATGTCCATCAATATCGCGAGAGCTGGTCGGACGGAGCGCGCCATGTGTGGGCGCCCTCGACGGGCTACGTCATCCCCGACCATCGCCAGCCAATCTACGGGCTGAAGCAAGTGGGCTATGTCGAGCATCGGCTGGAGCCGGACGGCCGGCACGATAGCCGGCTGGTGCGGGTGCCCGGCATGCCGACCCTGAACATCGCCGATTTCCCCGAAGCCTATGGGCCGATCTAGGCGAACAGGGGCTCGCCGCCGCGATGTAGAATTGCGGACTGAAGGAGGCCGCCATGGCGAGCCCATCGATGTCTCGATCGTCCCTCGGAGTATGCATCGCCCTTCTCGCGGTCGCCTGTGCGGATGCCAAGAGCACGCCCGGCACGGACCCCGAGACCGGCACGACCGCGAGCGTCATCACCTGGTCGGACGGAGCCCGCGCGTTCTCGATCGACTGCCAGCTGCCGGGGGACTGCCGCAATCGCGCCTTCGCGCTTTGCCACGGCGGCCAGTACACCACGCTGAAGGCGGACACGATCACCCCGGCCGACTATACGCGGGGGATCTCGGGCCGCGCCACGATGGTCGCGCGCTGCACCTGACGTCTGCAGGCACGAAGCGCCAGGCTCTTCGCGACGCCGGGAGCCTGATCGAGAAGTCGCGTACCGCCGCGAGTTGCGCGGCAGCGGCCGCTTGCTTGCGGCGCCGGGCTTCGGCTGTTTGCCGCGCTTCGAGATCGGCCTTGGGCCTGGCGAGCTGGTCTTCCGCCTTTTGACGTTGCTGCCGTGCACCCGCGGGAAGAACAGGCCGGCCTGAGCAACCCTTTGGGAGGGTCGATTCGCGGACCAGCGTCAGTTTCGGCGATGAGACCTGCTTTCGACTTCGCGGGCCATGTCTTCCAGCCATGCCGGATCCGTCGAGAACGAGATCATGGCGCGCAAGCGGTCTGCAATGGCCGTGATGGCGTCCTTTCCTGCAGTCACGTGCGCTTCCTTCGGAGGCTCTGTCTCATCGAATCAGCGGCGGGACGGACTCTATCCAATGCGCCCCACTGCGGCGGTCAAAGCGGCGCATCTCCTGGCGTCCTTGTAAGAGCTCAACCTCGCCGCAAGCGGTAAGAGGTCAACCTGGCGCAAACGCGCGATCGAGTGTCCGGTTGCGGCGCTTCTGGAAGCGTCTTGCGCGGGCGACCGTCAGCGGTAGGGTTACGACGGTCGCCCTTGTGTCGGGCTGATCGCCGTGAGGATCTGCTGACAGAATTGCCGGGCATCCTCCACCGCTAGAAGAACGGCGGTTCGATATACCGGGCTTGTCTGTGGGGAGGTCTGTTCTCCCAACGACAGTCTGACCATCTTCTCGCCAAGCATGGTCAATTGGAAACAGTTGACGAAGACCGCAGGAAGCTCCAACGGGCTGGGGTCGACGCTCTGCGCTGGTACCTTCGGGTCGACAGCCTGCAATGGCAGATTAACCACCTTCTCTCTGGCCAATATCATCTCCCCAAGTCGCGATGGGAACCGAACATAGGAGGCGTCGCGATTGGCGCCTGTGTAAAATCTGTGACCAGGCCATCCACTTTGGAACCTGGCGGATCTCCAAGCCGGCGGCTGCAGGCTGTTTCCCACGGGCACTACCCGAGCGGATCCTCTCCGCCTCTGGAAGGGTTTTGCGCCTGAGGCCGCATCGCGCAGCTGTGCGAATTGCCACCGATCTCAATTGATGGTTGCGTGACGGTCGAGTCGATCTCCTGACAAGCGGCACATCATCGCGAGGTGGCAAGATGAAAATCGGAGTTGAGCGCGGCGCGCATTCGATGGCTTCTCCGGGCTGGACTGGCCTGCATCTGAATATGTCGATCACGCCGAGCGGACCCGGCACGCCTTCGGCGACAATGGCGGTTTGAATTGCCATCCGGCGGAAGTGCTGCGCGCGGCGTGGCAGGCCCGCGCCGACGCGATCGGTGGCTGGTGCAGGTCGCGCCTGCAGGATCTGAGGCAAATCGTATCCGGGAGCCTGTCCGGTCCGCGGCCGCTGCGCGCGCGCGCGTGGGCGACGGCGGCCGGACGCGGTGATGGAGAAACGGACCGGCGCGTTGTCGAGGGCCGCCGTTCTCGCCAATACAGGCCGACTCTCCCAGACGCGCCCTTTCGCCTTCTTTGGCGGCGCCGTCGTCCTTCTCGCCATCTACGCAACCGATGCGAGCCGGACGGCGCTGCCGTTGTGGACGTTGTTGGCGGCGTTTTCAGCGGCCGCGGGGTCGAGCATCGCGGGCTTTGCCTTCTCCGCGATTTTGCCGCGCGCTGCTGTTCCACCTCCAGGGCGATCCGGTCGGGCACAAGCGTGCTATTTCGGTTGTTTCTCAAATACAGAAATACAGACGGTATGTAAATCACGTTTTTTCAATGGATTAGCGCCACAGACGCGAAAATCAAAATCCCGCTACCGGAGCCCAATAATTCGACCAGGCGGCGGGTGCCGATGCGCCTCGGCAACGCTGTACCGACTGGCCGCGTTGAGGGGCCGTGAGCTACGCAACGGGTGTCCTTCAGCCGGACGAGCATGTCGTCCGCGTCGGGCGGGTGCACTGGATCGTCTACCTGCGCCCTCTCCTGTTGGGCGCGATCTGCCTCTTGTTCCTGCATCTCGCGAGCCGCCCTGAAAGCCTGCCGACCCCCATGCTGATCGGCGCGGCGATCAGCGGTGTGCTGGCCGTGATCGCCTTTGCCCGCGCGTCGTTGTGGAAATGGGCGACCGAGCTCGCGGTCACCAATCGGCGGGTCATCTACAAGCGCGGGCTCCTCTCGAGGGATACGGTCGAGATGAACATGGGGAAGGTCGAGACCGTGGAAGTCCAGCAATCCCTCCTCGGCCGGCTGCTCGGCTACGGGACCCTGCAAGTGAAGGGCACCGGGCAGAGCATCGAGCAATTGCGGACCATCGCCAGACCTCTGGCGCTGCGGAACGCGATACTGGCGGAGTAGCGGGGGTCGAGGGGAGCAGCGGTGTAACGCATTCGCCCGAAGCTTCGTCTCATTGTCGAAGGTCTGGCCTCACGTAGGCCCGACCCGTCAGCGAGAGGAGGACACCACGGGTGACGCTGGATCGCGTCCTTGGCTCAAAGCTTCGGGGGAGGGGCCGAGGATGCTTGCGCGATCCTCGGCGCTGTTTGCAATGTGGACTTGTCGGCGCTGTTGCGGTGCGCCCGCATTCTATGCGGCCGGCGGTTCGGGCGTCCCCTGCTGCTCGGACTTGAGCGCCTGCTTTTCCAGGTCGCTGGCATGCTGGTTCAAGCGCGATTGCTCCGAGGCGCTTTCCGTCCCTTCCGCGGCTTTGCGCGCTTTTTGAGCGCGCTCGAGCAGAGACTGCGCTTCGCTCTTCGGATCGGTCCGCATTGCGGGCACTCCTTTACTGGCACTGTCGACGAGAAACGCCGCCTTGGCTGCCAGCTTCCACTGCCGGCTTCTGCTGCCGGCTTCTGCTGATTGTCCCGGATGGGATGGATTGAATGCGACGCCAAGCCGAGCCGCCGACGGCAGCACGTCGATGTCACACACGTCGTGTGTCAAACAAATGCCACCGGCACTGTGAAGGTTGCGCAGCTCCGGCTGCCGGTCCGAAGCCAGCGACCTCGTTCATGCACCGTGCGGTCGAGGGGGCAGTCGACGCGCTTGAACCTTATCCGCGAGACGGCGGGCGGCGCGCCGCCTTGCCGCCCGAGCCGGTCCGCGGACCTCTCGGCTTCGGGCTGCGCCGGGGCGCGGTCGGCGCCTCGTTGTCTTCGTCGTCGGCGGGTTCTTCGATCGCTTCCGGACTCGTCGCGACGGGCGCGGCCTCGACCGAAGTTTCGGCCGTGTCGGTCTCTGCGGCAGAGGGTGCTGCCGCTTCTTCCGTCACCCCATCCGCTTCGACAAACTCTGTCGCTGCAGGTTCAGCCGGTGCAACCGGAGCCGCGATATGGACGACCGTCTCAGCCGTCGCCGCACTTTCGGCCTGTGCCGCGAACAGCACCTTGCACTCTTCCAGCGCCTCGGCGAGGCGGGTGTTCAGGATGTCGGCCGCGGCAACCTGGGCCTTGGTGGCAACTTCGTAGAGGTCGCCGATACGAGCGACGGTCGAATCGTAGGCGTGGCGCGCCGTGTCGGCCTGGAGCCGCGCCTTCTCTTCCAGCGACGCGGCGGCCATAACGTCGTTGACGCCGCGGCTGCACTCCTCGGCCGTCGCATGCCACAGGGCGCTCTGGCGTTCCATGAGGGTGCTGAACGCGTCGAGCGCGACTTGGTTGGCCTTGGCCAGCGCCGTCATGTTCTTCTGATAGGCTTCGAAGATCGCCTTGAGGTTCAGCGACAGGAAGCCGAAGTAGCCCAAGGCTTTGTCATAGTTTGCGCTAGAGAAGGGAAAGCTTGCCGCAGCTTGGTATGAGGTCATGGCAACGTCCTCCAGGGATAGAGCGCGAACATGAAAAGCGACGGCGAGACCGGCGCTTGGTGCGGGCTGCCGGCCGATGCTGCGGTGCAGCATCGGCTCCAGATAAGTTGTGCGGCGCGAAAAGGTCAAGGCCACAATGGCCGCAGTTTGATGTCGGTTCCGGTCCGGTTCCTGGTCGCGTCAGGGCACGAACCAGAAGCGCGTCAAATGGAAGAAGATCGGAGCGGCGAAGATGACGCTGTCGAGTCGGTCGAGCATGCCGCCGTGGCCTTCGATCATGCGGCCCCAGTCCTTGACGCCACGGTCGCGCTTGATCGCCGAGAACACCAGCCCGCCGAGAAAGCCCATGGCGCAGGCCACCAAGGCGAACCCGGCGGCTTCGATCGGCGAGAACGGCGTGATCCACCACAGGCCGGCGCCGAGCGCCGTGGCGCTGGCCACGCCGCCCAAAAGCCCCTCCCAGGTCTTGGATGGCGAGAGGGAGGGCGCGACCTTGTGCCGGCCAAAAAGCTTGCCGAACACGTACTGCAGGACGTCCGAGCCCTGCACGACGATCACCAGGAAGGCCACCAGCAGCAGCTTCCTGCCGGCGAAGCCCGGGATGTCGAGCGTCAGCAGGGCGGGGATGTGGCTCACGCAGAAGACGCAGATCATCAGGCCCCACTGGATGGCGGCGATGCGCGCCAGGAAGCGCGTGGTGTCGCCGCGCAGCGCCGAGAACACCGGCAGCATCAGGAAGCCGTAGACCGGCAGGAAGATCGAATAAAGTCCGTACCACTCGATCCACACCAGATAGTACTGGACCGGAATGCCGACGAAGAACGCCGCGAGCAGCGCCCAGTGGTCGCTGCGTCGCGTATAGGTGAGCGACAGGAACTCGCGCAGCGCGGCGAACGAGGCGAAGGCGAAGAGCAGGATGACGCCGCCCTTGCCGAACAGGAAGGCGACGCCGATCAGGGCCACCATCACCCACCAGGCGAAGACCCGCTGGTTGAGGTTCTCGACGGCCGGGCTGGCTTCGCCGCCGCTGCGCCATTTCAACGTCTGGCCGATCAGCGTCGCGAGCAGCAGTACCGCGCCCAGGCCGGCGAACAGCTCCTCGGCTTCGTACGGCATGATCATCGCTCGCGCTCCGTCGGCCGCAGCGCCAGCAACGCCTCGCGCACCCGGGCGAGGAACGCCGCCTTGTCCTCGTCGGGGCCGAGCAGGATCGGCGCGCCGAACGTCACGCTGCACAGCAGCGGGACCGGCAGGAACTCGCCCTTGGGCATGACGCGCGCGACATTGTCGATCCACACCGGCACGAACTCGAGTCGTGGCTGCGCCTGGGCGAGGCGAAACAGCCCGCTCTTGAACGGCAGCAGCACCTGGTCGGTGGTGTTGCGCGTGCCTTCGGGAAAGAAGATCAGCGAGGCGCCTGAATTGGCGGCGGCGACGACGGCTACGATGGGATCCTCTCCGCTCTGGCCGGCGCGTCGATCGACGAGCACGGCGTTGAACACCTCGCGCCCGATGAAGCCGCGCAGCCCGCTGCCGCCCCAGTAGTCGAGCGCCGCCACCGGACGCGTCCCGCGCCGGATGGCGTGCGGCAGCACGGTCCAGATCAGCACGAAGTCGCCGTGACTGGTGTGGTTGGCGACGTAGACCCGCTGGCGCGGCTCGGGCAGGCAGCCGCGCCAGTCGGGCAGCACGCCGGTCATGGCACGGGCAAAACCCGCGACCGACATGCCAAGCAGGCGCGCGGCTGCTCGCTTCAGCATGGACGCCTCAGCCATTGGCGCCTCATGCGAGCAGCGCTCCGGCGAGCAGCACGGCGATTTGCGCAACAAGCGCTAGGCCCTGCAGCTTGAAGAGCCGCAGGGCGCCCCGGATGCGCGCGCCGATCGGGCGGCTCGCCTTGTGCGACGGCATCAGTCCAAGCGTCTGCATGGCGCCGTCGAAGCCATCCAGGTCGCAGCCCTTGGCGGCAATGGCGGAGAGCAGCTCGGCGTCGAGCGCCACGCGGCCGGCCAGCCAGAACTCGACGAAGCCCAGAACGACAACCGCCGCGCCGACCACCAACCAGGCTGGGCCGGGCTTGGCGCCCACGAACGACAGCCCCACACCGGTCAGCAGCGCGACGATGGTGAGGATGAGCGAGGCTGTGTGGACCATCACCCCGCGGCGCAGCAGCGCGGCTGCGATCGTCATCGACCAGGCGTCATCGCGCGGTGCTTCAGCCGGCATCGAGCGCCTGCGCCATGGCGCGTTGTTGGCTGGCGTTGATGGCAAGCCGCGGACGCTTGCGCCGCAAGTGATCGAGCGCGGCCGCGAGGTCGGGCTGTCGGTTGGTGCGCACCAGCCACACGGCGAGCGTCGCGGCACTGCGGCCGTAGCCCAGGGCGCAGCACACCAGCAGCGGGCCGTGCACGCGCAGGCGCTCGATCCGGTCGGCAGCGAGCGCCAGCGCCTGTGCATCGGGCGCCACGAGGTCGAGCATGGGCACCGAGACCCATTCGCCCGGAAAGCGCGCCCGATGGAACTCGCAGGTCGTATCGACGACGCTCGCCATTCGCCGGCAGTCGGCCGGCGACGGAAAACGGCCGAGCCAGACACCGTCGGTGATCTCGACGCTCTTCGGGTCGCGGCGGGTCCAGAGATGGGCGTTCAGTCGGGCACCCAGGCGGTAGGGCAGGAGGACGAGCCGCGTCGTCCAGTCGAGGCGCCCGTCGCCGCTCTTGGCGAACAGAGTTGGCCCGAAGCCGAGATACGCAAGGGCAACGCCCGCCAGGGCGACGGCAGGCCACAGCAGCCACAAGGCACCGCCCCCTCCCACGATGGCGAGAGCCGCCGGCAAGGTGGCGGCAATGCCGTAACGAACCGCCAATCGTCGCCGCGATGCATCCGTCGTGGTGCGCCAGCTGGCCAGCCGATTGCCGCCCTCCCATGGCCATATCCAGACGCAGAACAGTCCGAGCAGGAAGCCGGTCGGGATGTCGATGAAATGATGCTGATAGGTGGTAAGGACCGATGCCACGACCAGCACCGACCACAGCAGAAACGCCACGCCCGCCCAGCGCGGCAGCAAGCGGACATAGAGCGCGGCCAGCACCGTGGTCAGCGCCACGTGCAGCGACGGCGCCTGGTTGAACGGCAGGTCGAAGGCCCCGAGCGAGGCGAACAGCAAGCCCGCGACGCCGTCGGTGGCCGGCTTGACGAACGAGGCGCGCAGCGGAAACGCGATGAAGCAGGCGAAGGCGATCGCCTGCGCGGTCAGCAGCCGCCTGGCGTGGGTGTCGAGCTCACGGCGCGTGCGGCAGAGATAGAGCGAGAGGATGAAGAAGAGGTTGGTGGTCCAATAGGGAACGATGGTCCAGGCGAGGAACGGAACGGCGCGTTCCCAGCCGAACACCACGACAGGAACCTCGCTTCGCAGGCTCG
>JAFAKN010000082.1 GCA_019235415.1 Alphaproteobacteria bacterium | reverse complement strand
GACGTTCAGGAACACCAGCACCTGGCCGATCACCACGCCGGGCAGGGTGAGTGGAAAGACGATACGCCAGAACACCACCAGCGGCGGCGCCTTCAACGTCATCGCCGCCTCGCGCCATTGCGGCGCCACGGCATTCAGCATGTAGACGACCGGCCCCGCCGCCATCATGGTGTAGAGCGAGACCTGGGCCAGCGTGATGCCGGCTCGCGAATAGAGGAACGCCTCGATCGGCGATTGCGTGGCGCCGATCGCCATCAGCGCCTGATTGATCACGCCGTTGACGCCGAGAAAAGGTACCCAGGCGATGGCCCGGATCAGGGTGCTGGTCCAGAACGGGATGATGAAGGCGAGGAACAGCGCCGTGCGCCAGCCCGGGCTCTTCACCTTCATCACTAAAAAGTAAGCGATGCAGTAGCCCAGCACGCCGGTGAGCGCCATCAAGGTCGCGGTATGGACAAGCGTGCTCAGCGCCAGCTTGACGTAGGTCGCATTGGCGAAGAAGCGGCTGTAATTGTCCAAGGTGAGCGGGCTTGCCGCCGAGAAGGCGCGGCCGCCCCACAGCGAGACCCAGACCAGCAGCACGATCGGCACCACGACCACGCCCAGCATCCACGCCGCGGCCGGGACTGCCAGCCAGTAGCTGGCCGGCGAGCGGACCCGAATGGTGCTCATCGTCCCGCTTCGCCCCCAACCTTGCCATGCAGCACTGCGGCCTCCGCGGTCCAGCCGAGCACGACGTGCTGGCCCGGCGCGATGCGCGCGGCCTGAGCGCCGAACTGGTCGACCTTCAGGATCTCGCCGTCGGACCGTTCGAACACGTGCCGTCGAACCGAGCCGAAGTATTCGACGGCTGTGCAGACGGCCGACAGGCGGTTGACGTGGCGATCGGTCAGCGCATCGGTGATCAGCTCGGCGCGCACCGAGAACGACACCGGCATGCCGAGCATCGGACCCGCCCCCGACAACGGCCGCGAGACGACGAACGCACCGACCGCGGTCTCGATGCCGAGCGAGCCGGCCAGCACCTCTTTGACATGGCCGCGGAACAGGTTGTTGCCCTGCACGAAGCTTGCGACGAACGCCGTCGCCGGGCGCTGCAGGATCTCCTCGGGTGGACCCTGCTGCTCGATTCGGGCGTGGTTCATGACAACGACCAGGTCGCCCAGAGAGAATGCCTCATTCTGGTCGTGCGTCACCCAGACGAAGGAAATGCCGGTGCGCTGCTGCAGGAGCTTCAGCTCCAGCATCACGGTCTCGCGCAGCGAGTAGTCGAGGGCGCCGATCGGCTCGTCGAGCAGCAGGATGCGCGGCTCGGTGATCATGGCGCGCGCCAGCGCCACGCGCTGGCGCTGGCCGCCCGACAGGCTGTTGGGCTTGCGCTCGGCGAGCGAGGCGATTTCGAACGAGGTCAGCACCTCGCGGACGCGCCGGGCGATCTCGGCCTTGGGCTTCTTCAGCATCTCCAGCCCGAAACCCACCTGCTTGGCCACCGTCATGTGCGGGAACAGCGCGAAGTCCTGGAACATCATGGCGATGTCGCGCTGCCAGGGCGGGTCCTTGGTCGCCTCCTTGCCGCCAATCAGGATGTCGCCGCCGTCGGGGTCCTCCAGGCCTGCGATGCAGCGAAGCGTCGTGGTCTTGCCGCAGCCCGACGGCCCCAGCAGGCAGACGAACTGCCCCTTGCTGACCTTCAGCGAGACGCCGTCGACCGCGGTGAAATCGCCGAAGCGCTTGCGGATGTTGCGCAGCTCGAGATCGAGCTGGGCTCTCGCCATTCCATTGTCCTTTGGCGTGGCGACACGCTCCATCGGATCGTGCGCCAGCGCGTCCATTTACGCCGCCGCCGCGAGCTTCCCGCGGCTGCGCATCAGGGGCTGGATGCGCTGGCCGAACTGCTCGACGCCGATGATGAAATCGTCGAACGTCAGCATGACCCCGGCGAGCCCGTCGATCTCGGCCATCTCGTCGAGCATGCGCGCGACGCTGGCGTATGAGCCGATCAGCCGCGATCCGCTGTTGGGCAACGGCTCGCGACGCCGGATGCGACCGGCGGTCGAATTGTCGGCGGCGTACTTGTCGGCCCCGGCCTGAGCACGGCTCCAGCCCAGCGCATCGAGGTCGACGCCGGCCTTGTAGTGCTCCCACTTGGCCATCGCCGCCTCGTCGGTCTCGTCGGCGATGATCAGGGTGAGCGCGAGCGCCCGGGTCTTGGTCCCCGCCTTCGCGGTCTGGGCATAGAGCCGGGTCACCGTGTCGGCACAGTCGCGCGGATCGTTCATGGTGCCGTTGCCGCTGCAGAAGTTGTAGGTGCAGTGCTTGGCTGCGAACGCAACACCAGGGTCGCTGGTGCCGGCGCAGATCAGCGGGATCTGGCGCGACGGCAGCGGGCCCAGCCGGCAGTCGTTCATGGTGTAGTACGTGCCCTTG
>JAFAKN010000751.1 GCA_019235415.1 Alphaproteobacteria bacterium | reverse complement strand
GCCGGTGAGCTTACTCGAGAGCCATCAGGTCGACCGGCAGAAGGCCGAGGTCACGTCGCGCTTCGCGGGCCTCGGCACGACGCGCGCGGTCTTCCGCGGCCCGCTGGGCTGCCTGGTTCTGCACGGCGAGCCGCCGCCGGCGGTCGTCCTGCCGCCGGATATGTCGTCGCCGGCTCTGCTGCCCGAGATCGCCGGTCCCGCCATCGTCGAGCCGAACCAGCCGGCGCTCAAGCAGGCGCTCGACCGTGCCTTTGCGGAAAATGCCCAGCCGCCCTATCGCAACACCAAGGCCGTCGTCGTCGTGCGCGATGGTCGGGTGATCGCCGAGCGCTACGCGCCAGGCTACGGCATCGACACGCAGCTGGTCGGCTGGTCGATGACCAAGTCGATCACCAACGCGCTGATCGGCATCCTGGTCCGCCAGGGCAGGCTCTCGATGGATGGGCCGGCGCCGATCGCCGCCTGGTCCGACCCACGCGACCCGCGCCATGCCATCACCATCGACAACCTTCTGCGCATGCAAAGCGGCCTCGACAACGGACAGTCGCTGACGGCCAACGCCGGGACCGCCTTCGATCCATCGGCCTACATGGTCTACGGCGTGCGCGACATGGCGGCGTTCGCCGAGCAGGCGCCACTCAAGGCCAAGCCCGGCACGGTGTGGAACTATGCCAATGGCAACACCATGCTGCTGTCACGCATTATCCGCGACAATTCAGGCGGCGACGCCGCCGGTGTCCTGGCCTTCGCCCGCCGCGAGCTGTTCGACAAGCTCGGCATGCGCCACGTCACGCTGGAGTTCGATGCGACCGGCACGCCGATCGGATCCAGCCACATGCTGGCCAGCCCGCGTGACTGGGCCCGTTTCGGCCTGCTGTACCTCAACGACGGCATTGTCGGCGGCCAGCGCCTGCTGCCCGACGGCTGGGTCGACTACTCGGCGGCGCCGACGCCGGGCAGCGAGCATTTCGGCTACGGCGCGGGCTTCTGGACCGAGCGCGGCAATGGCGAGGGTCAGCGCTATCGAGTTGCGCACGGGCTGCCCGCCGACTCCTTCATGGCGCGCGGGTCGAACGGACAATACACCATCATCGTGCCGTCACAGCGCCTCGTCGTCGTGCGCATGGGTCCCGCGTTCAACGACCGCGACGACATGGACACGGTGGCGCGCCTCGTCGCCGACGTGATCGCGGCAACGCCGAAGTCGTGATCCAGCGTGCTGCTCAAAGGCGGCGTGCCGTGAGGCGCACGCCGCCTAGGCGCCTTCAGAGAGCGGTATTGTTTCGATGCCCGGCACGTCGGGCATTTTCCGCCCTGCTCGACGGAACATGCTCTAAGATCGCTTCATGAAAAAGATCTTCACCGCCACCCTCGGCACCGAGACCAACACCTTCGCCGCCATCCCCACCGGTCATCAGCTGTTCCAGGAAACCTGTCTGTTCCGCAAGGGCAGCTACGGCAAGACCGTGCCCATGTTCGGCCAGCCGCTCGCCATCTGGCGCGGCCGTGCCGAGGCCAAGGGCTGGCAGGTGGTGGAAAGCCTGTGCGCCTTCGCCATGCCGGCCGGCAAGACGGTCAAGAAGGTCTACGAAGCCTTTCGTGACGAGATCCTGGCCGATCTGCGGGCGGCCATGCCGGTCGATGCCGTGCTGCTCTCCATGCACGGCGCGATGGTGGCACAAGGTTATGACGACTGCGAAAGCGACGTCCTGGCTGGCGTCCGCAAGATCGTCGGCCCCGACATCTTCGTCGGCGCCGAGCTCGACCTGCACTGCAACATCGGCGAGAGCACCTTGCGCGACGCCACGGCGCTGGTGCTGTTCAAGGAGTATCCGCATGTCGACGTGCCCGAGCGTGCCGACGATCTCTTCAGCTTGATGGAGGGCACGGTGGAGGGCCGCACCAGGCCCGTCATGGCGGCTTGGGACTGCCGGATGATCGGCGTGTTCCACACCACGCGCCAGCCGATGCGCGGCTTTGTCGACAAGCTCTCGGCGATGGAAGGCAAGGACGGCGTGCTGTCGCTGTCGGTCGCCCACGGCTTTCCCTGGTCCGATATCAGGGAGATGAGCAGCAAGTTGATCGCCATCACCGATGGCGATCGGCCCAAGGCCGAACGGTTGGCACGCGATCTCGGTCGGGAATTCTTCGCCATGCGCTCGGCGACCCAGCCGCCGTACGTAACGCTCGAGGCGGCCATGGCGCGGGTGAGCTCGCACAACCTGCCCAAGCCGATGGTGCTCGCCGACGTGTCGGACAATGCCGGCGGCGGTGCCGCCTCCGACTCGACGTTCATTCTGAAGGCGCTGCTCGACCGCAAGGTGAAGGACGCGGCGCTCGGCATGATCTGGGATCCGGGCGCGGTGAAGCTCGCCTTCGAGGTCGGCGAAGGCGCCGAGCTCGACGTTCGGCTGGGCGGCAAGCTCGGGCCACAGTCCGGCCCGCCGATCGATGCGCGTGCCACGGTGCTGAAGCTCGGCCGCGACGTCGCCATCGAGTTCGGCGGCGAGCGCAAGAGCATCGGCTCGATCGGCGACGCCGCGGCGCTGCAGATCGAAGGCGTGACGGTGATCGTCAACAGCAAGCGCACGCAGTGCCTCAGCCGCGACTGCTTCACCAAGCTCGGCGTCGATCCATCGACCAAGAAGGTGGTGGTGGTGAAATCGATGCAGCATTTTCATGCCGCTTACGCGCCGATCGCCAGTGAAGTCGTGTACGTGGCCGCACCCGGCGCGCTGGTGCCGGACTGGTCGCTGCTGCCCTATACGAAGGTGGACAAGAAGCAATGGCCGTTCGTCGCCGATCCGCACACGCCATGAGCCGCCTGATTTTTTACTGCACGACGGCGCTCTTGTTCGCCTCGATCGATACCTACGCGCAGGCCGTGTCCCCAATGGCGTGAGGACGCTCGACCCACCCGGCGCGATCAAGATCGAAGGCACCTGGAGTCTCGGCGCACGCGCGGGCGACCTGGTCTTCGTCGCCGGCATGCAAGGCGTCGATCCGGTGACCAACAAGCTGGTGCCCGATCCGCAAGGCCCTAGCCGGCAAGCCTTCCCAACCTCGCCAAGATCGCTCAGTCGGAAGGCGCCAGCTTGCAGGATTGCGTGCGCCTGACCGTATACGTCAGCGGTTCGACGACGATAGCGTCGAGATCGACAGCGTGTTCTACGCACCTTGAAGAAGTGAAAGTTGCCGGCGGCACGCCATCCCAGTGGCGCGTCCTGCCGCCGCGTCGCAGGTCGCGCGATGGGAGTCGCGCGCCCCAGCTACTCGTGGCTCGCGGGATAGGGAAGCGGCGGCGACTTGAGGCGCGCGGGGGTCCGCCCGGTATAGGCGAGCGCGATCTCGATTCGACGCCGCAAGCCGGGAGCTTGCGGCGAACCGCGCAGAGGCCTGTCGAACGCGAGGCGGAGCCGTCTGTCCTCGGCCTCCGCATGCATTTTGAGGTCGAAAGATTTTCGTGCCTCGAATTCTTCGGGTCCGACAAGGCCGAACGTGCGCAGGAAGACCTGGACGTGCAGCGTGCCCTCGACCGGCTCAGTAAGCTCCAGTGCCACGCCCTGCACCTCGTCCCAGTTGGAGTTGATGGCGCCGAAGCTGCGTGGCACGTCGTTCACCGCATAGTAGGGCGGCGCTTGCACAATGTAGAACTGCGTCAAGGGAAAGGATGGATCGCCGCGCTCGAACGGCGGCGGTTGGTGGGCCTCGTCGATGACGCCGGCCACTTCCCGCCAATCGGGATTGTTCTTGAGAAAGAGGCGCGTGGCGAAACGCGGTCCGGGCTGCTCGATGTTATCGAGCACGACAAGCCCGCGCGGCCGCATCAGACGAGCTGCGCACATCAGGTCGAACATCACGAACTCGAATTCGTGGCTGCCGTCGATCAACACGAAGTCGTATTCCCGGCCGCGGCCGATAGCCCGATCGAAATGGGCAGCCGACGTGACAGCTTGGAACGTGATGAATTCCTGGAGCTCCTCCGGAAGGGTTGCGATCACTTTGGGGCATCTCTCTGCCCCAAATGGATCGATCGTCTCGAGATGCCCCTTCCCGGTTTCCCATAGCGCCCGCGCCAGAACCTCGGTCGTTCCCGCCATGTAGGTTCCGACCTCCAGCACGTCGTCCGGCAGGCGCATTGCGATCAAGTGGTGCAGCAGAGCGCGCGCTTCGTCGCTTTGCAGCGACTGAGGGGGATAGTCGCGATAGGCCGCGAAAACGCGCCGAAAGCACTCGGACTCGCGCCACGCGCTGAACCCTGCTGCAGAGATCTCGAAACGCTCCCCAGGACGATACAGTGGGGCGAGGGGTCGATTCATAAGGGCGAACCTAGCATACGTGTCGACGAACAGAGCAAACCCTGAGCCTCCCCTCTCCTGGATACGATGACGCGGCACGACAGCGGGCTGCACGCAACGCCTCTTCGGTAGCAGCTGGCGAGGAATTCCACTAGCTTGCGTTGCACTCGGCGGACTGGACCAGGATTGCGGGGGGCTTGGGCAGAGAGGATGTCACTCGTCAGAATAAGAACGCGACCAATCGACACCGGCATCGCTCTCGTCGCTGTCATCAAAGCCTGTGCCGGGACCGCATGCGTATTGGTCCTGTTGTGGGCTTTCTTCAACGACACGCTCACCGCCACGCCTGGCTTGGAGTGGTTGCCGGCAATTCGCCTGCGGATGGAATTCAATTCCGTCGGCTTCATGGCAATCTTCGTGCCCTGCACTTTTGTCCTGTATTCGCTGGTGCGCGACACGCGCGCCGCCAACTGGGTGCTGCTGTTCGCCAGCTTGGGCATCTACGCCACGGTGGGCCTCGTCTACCTCCTACCGCTCCTGTTCACCTGCCTGTTCGACTATCTGGTCGGCGCATTCCTCGCCCGCTCCAGCGACTCGCGGCGGCGCACGGCGGCCTTCGCGGTGAGCGTCACGGTGCAACTGAGTCTGCTGTGCTTGTTCAAGTACACCGGCTGGCTCACCGGAGAATTCAACAAAGTAGCGGTGATGGCGGGGCTCGGCGTGACGATAAGCCAAATCGTTCTGCCGCTCCCGCCGGGCATTTCGTTCTATACCTTCCACACCATCAGCTACACTGCAGACATCTATCAGAGAAAATTCAAGCCGGTCGGCACATTCGTCGACTATGTGACCTTCGTCGGGTTCTTTCCCCAGCTCATTGCCGGGCCAATCGCCAGGGCCTCCGAGCTGCTGCCGCAGGTGGCGGCGCGCAGGCCCACTGTCAGCCCGATCGAATGCGAACGGGCATTCACGTTGGTATTCTGGGGGCTCTTCAAGAAGACGTGTCTCGCGGACAATCTGGGGCTTATCGTCAGCCAAGCCGGCGAGGCGATCACGGGTGCCAGCCCCGGAGGCGTCGGGTACATTTACATGTACGCCTTCGCCGCGCAGATCTATTGCGATTTCTCGGCCTATACGGACATTGCGCGTGGGCTGGGAAAGCTGTTCGGGATCGAGCTGACGCGGAACTTTCTGACACCGTACCTCGCGAAGAACCCGTCCGACTTCTGGCAACGTTGGCACATCTCCCTGTCGCGATGGCTGAGAGATTATCTCTACATCCCTCTTGGCGGCGACCGCCATGGCAAGCTCGTGACGTTGCGCAACTTGGCGATCACCATGTTTCTCGGCGGCTTGTGGCATGGCGCCGGCGTGGGATTCATCATTTGGGGCCTCTATCACGGCCTGTTGTTGGTGGTTTATCGGCTGGTGCCCGTCGATCGCATCCTCCATCGCCAGTTCCGGGCTGCGGGCTCGATCCTTGCGACGGTCCTGATGTTCAACCTCGTCTGCATCGGCTGGATTTTCTTTCGCGCCGCGCCATCCGAACTCCTGCCCCTGTTCGGCTCGCTGGGCGCGTTGCCGGACATTGCCCAGCACGGGGTGCTGCTGTGGGGCTTGGGACTGTTTGGAGCGATCGTCGTGGCAACCGAGCTTGTCGCCTTCCCCTATGGGGTCGAGTTCGTGGACCTGGTCGACAGGTTCCCGTGGCCGGCCCGCGCCGCTCTGTATGTCGCGATCTTCTATGCCATCGTGTTCTTCGCTTCGAGATCGCAGAATGAGTTCATATATTTCCAGTTTTAGAGCGCTTTTTTGCGCCATCGCCGTGATCGCCGCGATCGAGACGAGTTACGCTGCGATGGACGGCTCGTCCAGTGTCGCGCGCTCCGGTTACCTCAACTGGAACTTCAACACGCCCGACCTGTTTCACAAGGTCATCATCTACGAAAAGCTCAGCCACGCGGTCGCCATGCGCCCGGACGTCATCCAGGTCGGCGACAGCTCCGGCTTTCACGCGATCGTCCCGAGCATAGTCGACCGCTACCTCGGCGGCTTGAAGTACGCCAACTTGAGCTGCTGCGCCAATACCGGTTTCACCGGCTACTACACGATCGCCGAATACGTCCTCGACAAGGTGTCCACCGTCAAGGCGGTCGTTCTTTACGTCACGCTGTACAACTTTCCGCGCGATCCGCGACAAGTGCTCACCTCGTTCGTAGGCGGCCAAGACCGGCTGCCGATGGCCTTCGGGTGGATCGCACCCTTCATTACGCCGCCCACCCTGGCGGCACGCGAGAGCGTCGTTAGGCCGGTCTACACGCTGGACGGCTCGCTGGACGAGCCTGCAGCACTGCCCGTGGAAACATCGCCGTCGTTCGGCGACCTCGCCCGCTTTATCCGGGCGACCGACGGATGGTGGCCGGAACACGACACCCACCTCTCCAAGAGCCGGCAGGATCAGAGGGAGCCGTCGATCTGCGCGCTTGGCGATGCCTGGCCGGACGACGGCGTCTACTACACGCCGGACATTTTTGGACGGCCGCAATCCTTCACTCGGCTCGATTTGTCGCGTTTGGCCGACCTGACGGCGCGCCACGGCGCAAAGTTGATTGTTCTCATCCAACCCAATCCATGCCCTCACGTCGAAGGCAGCTTCCTCGAAGCGAGACGAAAGGACGTGGCGGCTGTGGCGGCGAAGTACGAAAACGTGGTCGTCGCCGACCCGGCGCTGTTCGAACCCTGGCCGTGGCGCAACTTCATCAGCAGCGACCATCTGCGGACCGGGTTCGAAGAGGCGGCTTCGAGTCGCGTCGGGCGCGCCGTCGCGGCAGCACTCGGACTGTCGATGGTGCCGGTCGAACAGCGAACGGAGCCGAACGAACCATCATCAGGCCCCGTCGCTGCATGGTCCGGCGCCGAATTTGGCGGCACGGCATGGCGGAAGGAAAACGTCACCCTGCGCGCGACGCCTGATGGAACCGGCACCATCGCCACCGAGACGTCCGGTCCCGGCTGGCACCGGATCGAAATCACCGTGCCGCAGCTGCCGGCGGGCACATACGTCGCTTCGGTGGTTTTCCGGGCTCACGGCGAAAGGCAGGTGCAACTCGAACTGAGAGCCATGGATCCGAAGGCGGCTTACGGGTTCGTCCGCTGCGACGGCGCCGCGGGAGAGTCGTGGCGCAGCATTCGGATGCTGGATTCCGGGATCGAGGAGTTGCCGGATGGAAGCTTCCGTTGTTGGGGCAAGTTGGACCTTCCTGAGTCAGGCGGCGTCTTCACGCTCGACCTGATACGCAACGGCACCTCCCCCGGCCCGTACGACGGTAACGGCCGCGGCGCCGTAGAATACATTCGGGCTGAACTTTCGCGCGTGCCGAGGCAGGCATACCTTCCGAATCAGTGACCATCGATCGCAGTCAATGTTCTCGCGAATCGGGGCACGTCTTCAGCGCTGCAGGAGGGGCATGGAGCTTGACCTTGCCGCTGGAATCTGAAAATGGCCTTTGCGCGGTTGAGGGAATTCATAGCCGAGATCGAATTGCTCCGAACGACGAAGACGAGCTGCCTCGGCCCCGTTTCAGGCCGTGAAATGCAATGGGCCTAGTTCGCTTGTTCCTGGCGCTTGTCGTCGCTGGAGACCATTGGCGGGTTTTCGAGCTGCCTTCGTTATCTCCGCACATGGACGATCGCCTGAAGCTCGGCTTCAACTCCGGGCATGCCGTCCTTTTCTTTTACGTGATCAGTGGTTTTCTCATCACCTATACCCTGAGCCACAACTACAGCCGCGACTCCTCGGGCGTTCGCAAGTTCTACCGTCAGCGTTTCATCAGGATTTTCTCGCTTTACTGGCCGATGGTCCTCCTGTCCTTCGTACTGATCGACGGCGCATGGACCAGGTTCCTGGGTGGTTCGCTCGCCGACAAGCTGACGGGATTGCTGTTGATCGGCATGGACTGGAACATCGCGTTCAGCCATTACCCGGATCCGAACTGGGGAGCGACAATCACCGCGCTTCAGCAGGCATGGACGCTTGGCGCAGAGCTGACGTTCTATATCCTTGCACCCTTCCTATTGCGGTCGTGGCGCATCGGACTTCTCGTACTCGCTGCCTCTTTTGGAACCCGAGCGGCGATCGTGATGACGCTCGGCACCGACTTGCACGATGTCTGGACCTATCAGTTCATCGCAACCACCTTCGGCTTTTTCCTGCTGGGCCAACTGGCTTGCATCGCGAGTCAAAAGTACCACTTCCTGCTGCGGCCGCATTTTTGGCCGGTGATGCTGCTCGCGGCGGCCCTGGCGATGACCTTTGGCGGCTCCTACGTGCCGTTCGACGGCCGTCGCCTGTGGATGTCGGTCTCGTTCTTCACCCTGAGCCTTCCCGGCCTCTTCCAGGCGACCAAGCGCATCCGATGGATGAACGCCGTGGGGAATCTCTCGTACCCGGTATACTTGGTACATACCCTCGCTTTGCTTCTGTTCGGCGAATGGCTTCTGCGAACGATTCCTGCGACCACCGTCACCGAAGGCTATTATTCGATAGCCTTGTTTCTGGCGGTCGCGGTTGGTGTCGCCGCCGCGGTGCACTACCTCTTCGAGGTCCCGCTCGCACGACTCATGCATGCCCATTGGCTGCGCACTGAAACGAAGGGTTGAGACGACAGACGGCGGGCTTGCCTTTCGTCAGTCTTGCGCCCCGCGGCAGAAGGCATAATGCTTGCTCGTAAGGTTCCACGGCGTACCGCACGGGTGCAATTCCGGTGCCACCTCCCCCCGAGGGGCGCAGGGAAAGGAGTGGCAGTCGATGCCCAAGCAATTGGAGTGGCGTCAGGCTGCCGCAGAGCGAGGGCTGAAAATCTCCGATCTCGCGGAGCACGCGGGCACGGCCATCGAGGGCATCGACCTTGGCGACGAGCACGACGCGGAGATAGTGGCGATCCTGCGTGCCGCCTGTGTCGCGCGCACGCTGCTGCTGTTTCGCGGCCAGCAGGCGCTGACCCCCGTGGCCTATCTCGCCTTCGCCCGACGCTTCGGCGGCCGGCCGGATCTCCATTCGCTGCGCCACTACTGCCTGCCGGAGCACCATGAGATCTTCGTGGTCGGCAACGTGCACGAGAAGCAGGCGAGCGTCGGCTCGCCACGCGTCGGGCTGAACTGGCACACCGACCACTACCATCTGCCGGAGCCCGGCCTGTTCACCTATCTGCATGCGATCGAGGTGCCTCCGGGGCAGGGCGACACGCGCTACGCCAACGGCATCGCCGCCTACGATGCGCTGTCGCCCGAGCTCAAGGCGCGCATCGAAGGCATGAGGGTGCTGCACAGCCGCGCCCGACTGTTCCGCAATCTGTTCCCCGAGGCGAGCGAGGAGGAGATGGAGGCCGAGCGGCGCAAGATCCCCGACGTGATCCACCCACTGGTGCGCATTCATCCCGAGCTCGAGCGGTCCGGCCTCTATCTCGGCGGGGAATGGGGCTCGATCATCGCCGACTTGGAAGAAGTCGAAGCGCAGGAGCTCTACGACCAGCTGCTGCAGCACATGATCCAGGACCGCTTCTGCTATCGCCATCGCTGGCAGCCGGGCGACGTGCTGATGTCTGACAACCGCTGCAGCCTGCATCGCGCCAGCGAGTGGGACGAGGCGCACTACGTGCGCCGATTGCACCGCATCATCATGATCGACGACCAGGCGCCTTACTGAGCGGCCGCCAAGAGTGTAGAAAGAGAGCAGGCGCAACCGTCTTAACGGAGGGAGTCATGGCGCAGAACGACGCGGCTTTCTCCGGTTCCATCCCGCAGCTGTACGATGACAAGCTCGGCAAGCTGCTGTTCGCCCCGTATGCGGTCGATCTCGCCCGACGCCTGCCGTGGATGGTCGCCTCGGTATTGGAAACCGCCGCCGGCACGGGCCTGCTTACGGCCGAGCTCGTGGGATTCCTGGGACCGGGAACACAGATCGTCGCCACGGACCTCAACCAACCGATGCTCGACCACGCCGCGAAGAAGCCTGGCCTCGAAGGCATCCAATGGCAACAGGCCGACGCGCAGGCCGTGCCCTTCGGCGACGCCTCGTTCGAAGCGGTGGTGTGCCAGTTCGGCGTCATGTTCTTTCCCGACCGTGTCGCGGCGTACCGCGAGGCATGGCGCGTCCTGCGGCCCGGCGGGCATTTCCTGTTCAACGTCTGGGGACCCCTCGCCGCCAACCCGGTCATGGCGGCGGTGGTCGAAGGGCTGGCCGGCCGCTATCCGCAACAAAAGAGCTGGTTCCTCGAACGCACGCCCTGCGGTTACCACGACCCGGACCGGATCGAGTCAAACCTGCGGGCTGCGGGCTTTTCCGACCTGCGCATCGAGACGGTGAAGCTTCCCGGTCTTCTACGCAATCCCCTGGATGCCGCCACCGGCCTTTGCCAGGGATCGCCGATGCGCGCCGAGATCGAGGCGTTGGAGCCGGCCGGGCTCGACGCCGCCACCCGCGACGCCGCGGCGGCCGTTGCGCGGCGGTGCGGGGAAGGACCCAGGACGACGCCGCTGCTGGCTCTGGTGATCGAAGCGCACAAGGAAGGCTGAACGCAGCCAGCTTGGCCGCTGGCAC
>JAFAKN010000725.1 GCA_019235415.1 Alphaproteobacteria bacterium | reverse complement strand
GCCGTAGGGGTTGATGGCGTGGACGAACAGCACCGCGGTGCCGGCGGGCAGTCCCGACGCGCCGACCGAGGCCAGCCAATCGACCTGAAAGCCCGAGCCGCAATAGCCTTCGACGCCGTGCGTGCTGGAGATCGCGACGACCACCTTCGAGGCGTCGTCGGACCCGAGCCAGGCGACGTCGGTCGACAGCGCCTCGCCCTTGGGTCCCTTGCCCGGATTGTCATAGCGTTGGGTCGCCGCGCTCGCGAGCCGCGCCGCCGACAGGAACTTGTCGCGCGCCTCGCTGTAGGAGGCGGCAAAGGAATGGATGTTGGCCATGGCGGGCTACATGCCTGAGGCAGCCGCCGTTGTCATCCCGACCGCAGCCGCTGTCATCCCGAGCGAAGCGAGGGATCCTTCCTTGGCCTTAAAGATCCCTCGCTACGCTCGGGATGACAGGAGATTGCGCAGGATGACAGGAGGTAACGACAGCTATGTCCTCAGCGTCAGGCCGCCATCGACAACGAGCTCGTGGCCGGTGATGAAATCGGCCTCGTCGCTGGCCAGCAGCAGGGCGCCGCGTGCGATGTCGATGGGTTGGCCGAGGCGACGGAGCGCAGCCTTCTTTTCCCATACCGCGCGGATCTCGGGTTTATCGAAGTTGGTGCGAGTCATCCCGGTGTAGATCGCGCCCGGGCAGACATAATTGGCGGTGATGTTGAACTTGCCGAGCTCGAGAGCGAGTGTGCGCGTCAGCCCACCGACGCCGGCCTTGGAGGCGCAATAGGCAGCCAAGCCATAGTCCGTATCGAAGGCCATGACCGAGGCGGTGTTGACGATGCGGGCCCGCCCCTTCTCCTTGGCTCTTTGCTTCAGCGCCGGGATCGCTTCGCGGCACAGCCGGAACATGGCCCGCACGTTCACGGCGTTGACCCGGTCCCACTCCTCGTCGGTCATCTCCTCGACGAACGAGCGGCCGCTGACGCCCGCGTTGTTGAACAGGATGTCGATCGCGCCGAACTTCTCGAGAACCGCAGCGACGATTCTGCGCGGTGCGTCCTTCTCGGTGATGTCGCAGCCCATGGCCGCGATGGCGTTGTTGCCGGCATGGACCTGCTCGATCGCCGACTGCGGCCGATCGACCGCCAGCACGCACGCGCCTTCCTGAGCGAACAGGCCGGCGGAGGCCGCGCCGATTCCCGAGGCGGCGCCGGTGATGATGGCGATCTTGCCGTCCATTCTGCCCACGGCTGGCTCCCTTCGCGTCCTACGCCACCGTCAGCACGACCTTTCCGGTCGCCTGGCGCGACAAGAGCGCGTTCATCGCGTCGGCTCCCTTCTCCAGCGGGAAGCGCATGGAGATGTGCGGCTTGAGCTTGCCGTCGCCGTACCATTTCAGGAGCTCGTCGAAATTCTTGCGCGCCTCGACCGGCTCGCGCGCCCGCCATGCGCCGTAGAAGACGCCGCGCACGTCGCAGCTCTTCAGCAGGGCGAGGTTGGCGGGCAGGGACGGAATGCGGCCCGCGGCGAAGCCGATGACCAGCAAGCGACCGTACCAGGCGATGCAGCGGATCGATTCGTCGAAGGCATCGCCGCCGACCGGATCGTAGATGATGTCCGCACCGTTGCCGCCGGTCAGCTCCTTGACCTTGTCGCGCATCTTGTCCTTGGCGTAGTTCACGAACCGGGTCGCGCCATATTTGCGGCAGATCTCCATCTTCTCGTCGGAGCCGACCGCGGCGATCACCTTGAGCCCCATCAGTGCCCCGAGCTCGACCGCGGTCAGCCCGACGCCGCCGGACGCACCGGTCACCAGCAGCGTCTCGCCGGGCTTATAGCTGCTGCGCTGCTTCAGCGCGTAATAGGACGTGCCGTAGGTCATGGTGAACGCGGCGCCGTCCTCGTAGCTCATGTTCGGTGGCATCGGCAGGAGGTTGGCCTGGTCGACCACCGCCTCGGTCGCGTAGCCGCCGTGGCCGATCATGCCGATCACGCGGTCGCCGACCTCGTAGCCGATTACGCCCTCGCCGATCTCCGTGACATCGCCGCCGATCTCGTGGCCGGGCGCGAACGGACGTGGCGGCTTGAACTGGTACTTGTCGGCAATGATGAGCGTGTCGGGGAAGTTGACACCGGCAGCCCGGACCGCAACGCGGACCTGGCCCTTGCCCAGCGGCTTGGAGGGAAACTCGACAAGCTTCAGGCTCTCTGGTCCGCCCGGCGTTTCGCTCAGCATGGCCCGCATCGTCGCCGCTCCGTCTTGCAGTTTCATCCTCGGCCGGCATTGATACGATGGCGCGCCGCACATTGTCATCCCGAGCGCAGCGAAGGACCTTTGAGGTAACACGAAAGGTCCCTCGCTGCGCTCGGGATGACAGAGCGGCCAGGTTCGTGGTGTTTGTTTCGCGGTGAGGAAGATGGCGGGACTGTATTACGAGGAGTTCGCGGTCGATCGCGTGTTCGAGCACGCGTGGACGCGTACGGTCACCGAAATGGACAACGTGCTGTTCAGCTCGCTGACGATGAACGTGCAGCCGCTGCATCTCGACGAGGAATTCGCGTCCAAGACCGAGTTCGGCCAGCGCATCGTCAACAGCCTGTTCACGCTTGGGCTGATGATCGGCATCACGGTCAACGACACCACGATCGGCACGACGATCGCCAACCTCGGCATGACCGACGTGCGTTTCCCCAAGCCAGTGTTCCATGGCGACACGCTCAGGGTGCAGACCAAGGTCGCGAGCCTGCGCGAGAGCAAGTCGCGACCGGATGCCGGCATCGTCGAATTCCTCCACACTGCCTTCAACCAGCGGGGCGAGGTGGTCGCCGAGTGCCGACGCCAGGCGCTGATGCGCAAGAAACCCAAGGGCTGACCTGGATGCGTTCCTTCCTGTTCGTTCCCGCCGACTCCGAGCGCAAGCTCGCGAAGGGCGCCTCGTTCGGCGCCGACGGTCTCATCCTCGACCTCGAGGATTCGGTCGCCGCCGACCGCAAGAAAATCGCCCGCAACATGGCGTGCGGCTACCTCAAGGCGGCCGATCGCAGGGGACCGAAGCTCTATGTGCGCGTCAATGCGCTCGACACCGGGCTGACGCTGGGCGACCTCGCGATCGTCATGCAAGGCAAGCCGGACGGCATCGTGTTCCCCAAATGCGTCGGCCAGTCCAACGTCGATCTTCTTGCGACCTGGCTCGATGCCTTCGAGGCGCGAGAGGGCATTGAGGCCGGGTCGACCCGAATCCTCACCATCGCCACCGAGAGCGCGGCGGCCGTGCTGGCGCTCACCGCAGCGCCCGCCAGGCATCCGCGCCTGATCGGTCACTCATGGGGCGGCGAGGATCTCATGGCCGACCTCGGCGCGCTGGCCAAGGGCCCCGCTCCCGGCGTCTACGACGACACCTTCAAGCTCGCGCGCGCCGTCAACCTGATGGCTTCGGTGGCGGCCGGCGTCACCGCGTACGACACCGTCTATCCCGACATCCGCAACCCGGAAGGGCTCAGGGCCGAAGCGCGCGAAGCACGGCGCATGGGCTATGGCGGCAAGATCGCCATCCATCCCGACCAGGTCGCGGTCATTCACGAGGTGTTCACGCCCTCGGCCGAGGAGCTCGAATGGGCCAAGCGTGTAGTCGCCACGTTCGAGGGCAATCCCGGTGCGGGCGTGCTCACTCTCGACGGCAAGATGCTCGATCGGCCGCACCTGGTGCTGGCGCGGCGCGTGCTGGAACGCGCCGGCGGATGACCGATCACTTCGCGCTGCTGGACACGCTCGACGAACTGTTCCGCGGCGCCCGTGATTCTGTGTTGACGCTCGACGACTTCCTCGCGGGATTGCGCGGGCGCTCCTACGCCTTCGCCATTCTGGCCCTCAACGTGCCCAACAGCATCCCGACCGGCATCCCCTGGCTCTCGACCATCACAGGCGTGCCGATGCTGATCCTGCTGGTCCAGATGTTCGCCGGACGGGCGGTGCCTTCCTTGCCGCGAATGATCGGCCGGCGCGGGCTGCCGCGTGGCCGGCTACAGGATTTCCTGCGCCGCGCACAGGCCCCGATCCGCCGCCTCGAGCGGACCGTGCACGCACGTCACGAATGGCTGGTCAGCGGTTTGCCGCGCCGCCTGCTGCTTGTGGCGTGGTCCGCAGCCATCCTGATCCTGGCGCTGCCCATCCCCTTCGACAACCTGCTGCCGGCCTGGGCGATCCTGTTCTTCTGCCTGGCGTTGATCGAGGACGACGGCGTGATGGCGATGCTGGGCTGGCTGCTCACCCTGCTCACTCTCGCCTGGACGGTGTTCCTGTTCAGCATCGGCAATGCTGCAATCGGCGCAGCCTTCGCAACCCTGCGGCAGCTTTTCTTCGACTGAGGTCTCCACACCGGCGGTACGGATTCAAACCATACGCCGACGGCGACGACGGGTTCCGGCCGCCCGGTCGATTTCGGAAAGCGTCCTCGCATCCAACGTGAAGCAACGCTCGCTGGCCCAGGCCTCGGTGCGCTCGACCGGCTTGGCGCCAACGATGTCGGCAATGGCGGCGGCAGCTTCCTCCTCGGCGAAGGCGCAGGCGATTTTGGGCGTGCCGGTCGTGCGCAGCACTCCGACGGCGTAGTCACTGCCCGTCTTCTGGCGCTCGATGACGGCACTCAGCTTGGCGGCGACCGGCCGCAAATCCTGCTCTTCCTCGGATTGCACGCCCCATACCAGGTGGGCGCCGTGATGAACGTTCAGAAAGTCGATCCATGCGAGCTTCGACATGCCCCGACAACGACTTTCACCGCCGCCGGCTGCGACCATTCGAGGACCGGCCGTCACGGGCGCTGAGGCAGCAGGAACGGGCCTGAGGCGCCCGTCGTCCTCACCTAACAGACAGACTTAGCGCTCGTGCAGGGCGTCCTGCCGATACTTGAGCAGCGGCGAGATCAGGTAGCTGAGGATGCTGCGCGATCCGGTCTTGATCTCCGCCGTTACGGCCATGCCGGGGGCGAGATCGACCATCTTGTCGCCGATCTGCATCTGGGTGCGATCGAGCGAGATGCGAGCGATATAGCCCAGCTCCTGGTCCTGCGGTTCGCTTGACGAGTTCTCCGTCCCCTTTGTCTTGTCGCCCGGCTTCTCCGAGTGCTTCTCGCGCGGCACGGCGTCCTGCGAGACGCTCAGCACCGTGCCCTTCAGCGTGCCGTAGCGCGTGAAGTTGAAGGTGTCGATCTTGAGCTCGACCTCCTCGCCGCCATGCACGAAGCCGATGTCGCGGTTGGCGATGGTCGCCTCGATCTCGAGCTTGCTGTCGTGCGGGACGAGCACGAGCAGAACCTGGCCCGCGGTGACGACGCCGCCGATCGTATGCACGGCAAGCTGCTGGACGGTGCCGGCGATCGGCGCGGCGAGCAGCTGCAGCTTGGTGCGCTGCTCGGCCTTGATCAGATCCTGCTCGAATCCCGCGACTTTGCGCTGAGCCTCGGTGAATTCCGTGAAACGGGTGCGGCGGTACTCCGCCTTGGTCTGCTCGACGCTCTCGGTGATGGCGGCGAGCGCCGCCGTGGCCTCCTGGTAACGGCTCTTCTGCAGCGCCAGGTCCTTCTGCTGCTCGAGCAGGCCCTGCAGTGCATCGAGATAGGCGAGCTTGGCGCCCAGCTCCTTGCCGTACAGCGTCTTGCGGACGTCGAAGCGCTCCTGCGCCACGGGGATGGTCGCCTCCAGCTTGGCGATGGCCGCCTCGGTGGTGGCGCGCTCGGCCGCCTTCTGCTCCTGCTGGCTTTTGAGCGAGGCGATCTTGGCCCGGTTCTCACCCTCTTGGCTGGCCAGGAACTTCTTCTGCGTCTCGATCTGCTCGGGCGTCGCGCCCTCGGGCGGCTTGAACTCCTTGAGCGGGTCGCCGTCCTCGACCAGCGCCGCGCGCAGACGCGCGACGTCGAGCTGAGCCGCCAAAAGATCGCTGCGCAGATGGTTGAGCTCGGCCGCCGTCATCGTGGGATCGAGCTCGATCAGCACGTCACCGGCATTGACGCGCTGCCCGTCGCGCACGCGGATGGCGCGGATGACGCCATTCTCGAACGGCTGAATCTGTTTGACGTTGCCGCTCGGGATGATCTTGCCCTGCGCCGAGGCGATGATGTCGACGTGGCCCCACGAGGCCCAGGCCAAGGCGAGGCAAAAGAAGACGATGACGGTCGCCCCGACCGCCCGCGCCGCCGGCGACGGCGGGCTCTCCACGACCTCGAGGGCGGCGGGCAGGAAGGCAATCTCATCGCGCCGGCGTCCCGCCGACTTGCGGCGGAAGGGGATGACGGTGCTGGGCGAGCTCTGGCTCGCCGCGCCGGATTTCGCTGCCTCGACCTTGCTGGGATCGCCACTGCCCGGGCTAGTGTTGCCCGAGGTGGGGTTGCCCGAGCCGGCGTTGCCCGGGCCGGCATCGGCGGGGCCACTAGCGGACGCCATGCAAGCCTCCCTGCATACGCCACAGCGTCGCGTAGCGGCCGCCGGTCTTGACCAGCTCGTCGTGCGTGCCGTCCTCGATCAGGCGGCCACGCTCGAGCGTGATGATGCGGTCGGCCGAGCGCACCGTCGACAGGCGGTGGGCGATGATGAACACCGTACGGCCCTTGGCGATGTGCTGCATGTTCTGCTGAATGATCCGTTCGCTTTCGTAGTCCAGCGCGCTGGTCGCCTCGTCGAAGATCAGGATGCGGGGATCGGTGGCGAGAGCGCGGGCGATGGCGATCCGCTGCCGCTGGCCACCCGACAGGCTGCTGCCGCGTTCGCCGATGATGCTGTCATAGTTGTCCGGCAGCTCGAGGATGAATTCGTGCGCGCCGGCAAGCCGTGCCGCCGCCACCACTCGTTCCATCGGCATGGCCGGATCCGCGAGCGCAATGTTCTGGCGGACCGAGCAATTGAACAGGATGTTGTCCTGCAACACCATTCCCACCTGGCGGCGCAGCCAAGCAGTGTCGACCAGGGCCAGATCGACGCCGTCGACCAGGACGCGGCCGCTCTCCGGCACGCACAGCCGCTGGATCAGGCGGGCCAACGTGCTCTTCCCCGAGCCTGACGCGCCGACGATGCCCACGATCTGTCCGGGCGGAACGTTAAGGGTAATGTCGTGCAGGACCTCCGGGCCGTCGATGCGGTAACGGAACGTCACGTGCTCGAACGCGACGTCGCCCCGGATCGGCGGCAAGGCGGCCCGGCCCGACTTGAATGGCGCTTCCGGCGTCGTGTTCAGGATGTCGCCCAGCCGGGCGATCGACAGGCGCGCCTGGTGGAAGTCCTGCCAGATCTGGGCCAGGCGCAGGACCGGTTGGCTGGCGCGACTCGACAGCATGGTGAAGGCCACCAGCTCGCCGACCGTCAACGAGCCGTCGATCACCAGCTTGGCGCCGAAATAAAGCGTGCCGGCGATCACCAGCTTGTTGACGAACTGGACCGACTGGCTGGCGATGTTGCCGAGGTTGGTCAGGCGGAAGCTGGACGAGACGTAGCCCGCCAGCTGCTCTTCCCAGCGGCGCTGCATCTGCGGCTCGACCGCCATGGCCTTGAGCGTCTCGATGCCGGTCACGCTTTCGACCAGAAACGCCTGGTTCTCGGCACCGCGCTTGAACTTCTCGTCGACCCTGTGGCGGAAGAGCGGTCCTGCTCCGGCCGAGATGCCGATGTAGAGCGGGAAGGCTCCCAGGACGATCGCCGTCAGCGTCGGCGAGTAGAACAGCATCACCGCCACGAACACCAGGGTGAAGAACAGGTCGATCACCAAGGTGAGCGCCGAGCTGGTGAGGAAGTTGCGGATGTTCTCCAGCTCGCGCACGCGCGCCACCGAATCGCCGACGCGCCGCGCCTGGAAGTAGGCCAGCGGCAAAGCCAGCAGATGGCGGAACAGGCGTGCGCCCAGCTCAACGTCGATGCGGTTGGTGGTGTGCGAAAACACGTAGGTGCGCAGGATGCCGAGCACCGTCTCGAACACCGAGATGGCGAGCAGGCCGATGACCAGGACCTCGAGGGTGGTCATGCTGCGGTGCACAAGCACCTTGTCGATCACCACCTGGAAGAAGAGTGGCGAGACCAGTGCGAACACCTGCAGGAAGAACGAGGCAACCAGCACCTCGCCCAACAGGTGGCGATACTTGTGGATCGCGCTCAGGAACCATTTGATGTCGAACCGGCGGTCAAGATCGAGCAGGCCGCTGCGGCGCGTAATGAGCACGAGGCGGCCGTCCCAGGCCGCCTCGAACTCCGCCTTGGTCATCAGGGCGGGCCGCGGCGAAAGCGGGTGCTGGATGAGCGCCTTGTCCTCGCCCACCTTGCCCACCAGCAGGAAGCCGCCGTCGCGCAGCACGGCGATGGCCGGCATCGGCGTATGAGCGAGCCTCGCCCATTTGGTCTTCAGGATGCGCGCCTTGAGGCTGAGCCCCTTGGCCACGCGCAGCATTTCGCCGGTTCCGACCCGCACGCCGCCCAATTGATGGCGAATCTGGTCAGCGTCGGCGCCGACGCTGTTCAGGCGCAGCAGATTAACGAGCGCTATCAGGCCCGGATCGACGGGAACGGCCTCCCCCGCTTGCTCGCTCATGCCGTCAACGTCCCGTCTCTTTGCCCGCTATGCATGCTCACCCCTGCTGGAAGCGACCTTATCGCAAGGGTTGTGCAAAAGCCAGGGCGGGTCCAAGGCAAATTTTTGCGAGTAGCGTCACGGTTCCTTCGCAATCCACAAGCGCGAGCTGCCGCTACCGGAGGCGGCAGCAGGCGAAGGATTTCCCCCAGGCCGAACCGCGCCTTGCCCTAATAGGAGCGCGGCAGGCCCAGCACGTGCTCGGCGACGAAATTGAGGATCATGTTGGTCGAGATCGGCGCCACCATGTAGAGCCGCGTCTCGCGAAACTTGCGCTCGATGTCGTACTCCTCGGCAAATCCGAAGCCGCCATGCGTCTGCACGCACATGTCGGCGGCCGCCCATGCGGCCTCCGAGCCCAGCAACTTCGCCATGTTGGCCTCCGCGCCGCACGCCAGGCCCGCTTCATAGAGCGTCGCCGCCTTGCGCACCATCAGATCGGCCGCCTCGGTCTGGGCATAGGCGCGCGCGATCGGGAACTGCACGCCCTGGTTCTGGCCGATAGGCCGGCCGAACAGCTTGCGCTCTTTGGCGTAGTCGCTCGCCTTCTCGATGAACCACCGCGCATCGCCGATGCATTCGGCGGCGATCAGCACGCGCTCGGCATTCATGCCGCTCAGGATGTAGCGGAAACCCTGCCCTTCCTCGCCGATCAGGTTCTCGGCCGACACCTCCATGTTGTCGAAGAACACTTCAGTGGTGTTGTGGTTCATCATGGTGCGGATCGGCCGGATGGTGAGCCCCTTGCCGAGCGTCTCGCGCATATCGACCAGAAACACCGACAGCCCTTCGGTGCGCTTCTGGGTCTGCTCGCGCGGCGTTGTGCGCGCCAGCAGCAGCATGAGATCCGAATGCTCGGCGCGGCTGGTCCACACTTTCTGGCCGTTCACGACATAGGTGCTGTTGTCCTTCTTCACTGCCGTGGTGCGCAGCGACAGCGTGTCGGTGCCACTCGTCGGCTCGGTGACGCCGAACGCCTGCAGGCGTAGCTCGCCGCTGGCGATCTTGGGCAGGTAGCGCTGCTTCTGCTCGGCGCTGCCGTGCCGCAGCACGGTGCCCATGATGTACATCTGGGCGTGGCAGGCTGCGCCGTTGCAGCCGGCGCGCTGGACCTCCTCGAGGACGGCGGCTGCCGCCGAGATCCCGAGGCCAGCCCCGCCGTACTCCTCGGGAATGAGCGTGGCGAGCCAACCGGCATCGGTCAGCGCCTTGACGAACTCCGTCGGATAGCCGCGCTCGCGGTCGAGCGCGCGCCAGTAGGCGCCGTCGAACCTGAGGCAGAGCTGTCGGATCGCGTCCCGGATCTCGGGGTGCGTGGGGGCATAGGGATTTTCCATGGCGCGGACCCTAGAACCAGCACAAGCCAAAGAAAACAGCTTAGCCAGCCGCGATGCGGGCCAGCTCCTCGATCAAGGCGCCGTGGACGTCGGGGCCCAGGCCATCCACCGTCGCTTCCGGCCGCGCCGTCACCCCATCGACAGCGCCGGCGCGCTCGACGATTGCACGGGTGACAGCGAAGTCGAGCTCCGCGTTGAGAAACGGCGCGATCGTCGAACGCCAGTCGGGCCGCAGCACGGCGAGCGCCGCCATCAATCCATAGGCACCCCAATTCGAGACTCCGGCCACGATCAGATGGTCGCACGGCACCACGCAGGCGATCGCCGCTCCGTTGGGGACCGTGCGGGCGATCAAATCGGCCGGCAGCCGTCCCATGCCGATCTCGTTGCCGCCATCGCCGACCGCGATCCTCGTCCAGGAACCGGCCGAATAAAGGTCCTCCAACGGCGCCGTCCAGGCCGAGACGTCGAGGCCGCGCATGTTGCGCGGACGGCCGTCGGCGCTCCGTCCGCAGCGCTCGATGGAGACCGCATGGCTGATGCCGACGGCCTCCCAGGCATCGATCAGGCGATCGATGTCGGTTCGCACGCCTACGCTCACCTCGTCCAGCGTCACCGGCTGGCCTGCGGCGTCGATCGCGGCGCGAACCACCTTGGCCGACGGCCCATCGACGGCGACCCGAGCCGGCACTCCGCAGGCCGCGAGCGCCGCGGCGAGCAATGCCGTACCGATCGGGCCGTCGGTTTCGGCGGCGGGCACCGCGGCGCGCGGCACGAAGAATCCGGTGATGAGGCCAACGCTCTTCGCCGTCGCCAATGCCTGCGCGGCCGACGGCAACCCGCCGGCGCTTGCCGCCATCAGGTCACCCGTTTGACGTCCGACGTCGCGGCAGACCAGGGCTTCGATGGCGGCAAGGCGAGCGTGGATGTCACTTTTCCTTGGCGACATACACGCCTGCCCAATCCCGCGGCGAGTCGTCGATCAGCCCGTCGACGCGCTGACGCATCATCTCGTAGTAGCCCTGCTTCCAGCCGATCGCCGCCGCCGCCTCCTCGCACGGCCCGATCAGCTCGAGCGCTTCGGCGAAGCCGGCCGTTCGGTACTGCGCCAGGAACGCGGCCTGCCGGCGCACCAGCTCGTGATATTCGGGCTTCTGCGCCATCTCGATGCCGCCCAACAGCGTGTGCACCCGCTCCGGCTCGGTTTTGCCCTTCACCATGATGAGGTCGAGCTCGAGGGCCGCATAGTCGGGCACCTGCGCCCGCGTCTTGTGGCCGATGATGATGCCCACGGCGTAGGTTTTGCACTGGCCTTCCAGGCGCGAGGCGAGGTTCACGTCGTCGCTCAAGCACGAATAGGTGAAGCGTTGAGTCGAGCCGAAATTGCCCACCGAGGCCTGGCCGGTGTTCAGCCCGACGCCGATGTTGACCGGAATGTAGGTCCGCTTTTCCGCCATCGCCTCGGCGTGCCATTCCTCGTTGAGGTCTTTTAGGCGCGCCTGCATGGCGAGGGCGGTGTCGCAAGCCAGTGCAGCGTGCCGCTCGATGGTGAGCGGTGCGTTCCAGAACGCCATGATGGCGTCGCCCATGTATTTGTCGATCGTGCCGCGGTGGCTGAGGATGATGTCGGTCATCGGCGTCAGGAAGCGGTTCATGAAGCGCGTGAGGCCGTGCGGGTCGAACTGCTCCGAGATGCGCGTGAAGCCGCGCACGTCGGTGAACATCACCGTGATCTCGCGCATCTCGCCACCGAGCTGCAGCAAATCCGGGTTGCGGGCCACCTGCTCCACGACGTCGGGCGACAGGTACAGGCCGAACGCACCGCGGATCGAGGCCCGCTCGCGTTCGGTGCGCATGAAGGCGACGGCCGAGCCGCTCACGTAGATCGCCGCCAAGGTGACCGGCGGATAGATCGGGTCGAACAGCAGGTCGTATTGCGAGAAGGCAATCCACGGCACGACGAGGCCGATGCCGATGAAGACCGCGGCGACGAGCGCGATCCACCCGGCCTTGAGCCGCGGCAGCAGGACGACCAGCAGAAGGCCGATGGCCGCGAGATAGAGGATCTCCGCGCCGTCGGCGAAATCGGGGCGGGCCAAGTACACGCCCTCGAGCATCTGTTCGGCGAGCTGGGCGTGAACCTCGACGCCGGGCACCGACCCGCCGACCGGCGTGTTGCGGATGTCCTGAAGGCCGATGACGCTGGTGCCGACGAACACCACTTGCCCTTCGAGCTTTTCGGCCGGCACCTTGTCCAGGAGCACATCGGCGGCAGAGATGTACCGTTGGGCCTCTGGTCCGCTGTCGTAGAGCACGAGACGGCCCTTGCCGTCGGTGCGGACCTCGAGGTTGCCGGTCTTGATCGCGACGATGCCCGTGTGCTCGCCGAACGCCATTTCGCTGCTGGCGCCCGACGATTTGATCAAATAGGTGTTGGCGCCCTGGGCGACGCGCAGCGCCTCGATCGACAGGGCTGGATATATGCCCGCCTGACCGGACAGCCGGAACAGCATCGGCACGCGACGAATCACGACGCTATCGAGATCGGTGTTGACGCTGCCATCGCCCTTGGCGGCCGCTTCCAGAATCGGGATAGCGGTTACCATACCGGCCTGCACGGGCAAGAACTGGGCGGGATCGTCGCCCGCGAAAGCCACCCCGAAATGGGGCTTCGGCGGCTTGCCCTTGCCCTTGGAGTCGAAGCCGAGGCCAAGCACGACCGGCGCGTGGATCATGTCGTCCGCCAGCACCTGGTCGTTGTCCTTGACCGACGCCAGCAGCTTTTTCACCGTGTCGGGATCGGCCGAGGCCCCAAGGTCGTGGACCATGTGCGAGATGGAGGTGCGGTCGGACTCGGAGAAGATCACGTCGAAGGCGATGACCGCCGCGCCCTTCTCGGTCAGCTTGTCGATCAGCCGCGCCACGATCGTACGTGGCCAGGGCCACTGGCCGAATTCCGCCAGTGCCGCCTCGTCGATGTCCACGATCCGCACCGGCGTGTCGGCGTGATAGGCGCGCGGCTTGAGCCGCTGGTAGCTGTCGAAGGCGAACTCGCGCAGGCGGCCCAGTTCGTCGGGATCGATAGTGCGCAACAGAAGGGCGCCGGCCAGCACCAGCAGCGCGACCATCCAAGGGGCACGCCGGTGTTGGTGGCCAAAGAGCCAAGCCATGCGCATTGGTTGCCCCAACCCTCCTGCAATCCCACTTTACGGAAGGAGTGCGCCTAAGCCAAATGGCGCCCCTTGTCGACTCCGCCAACCTCTGCCGTGCTATCGGGCATCTATGCCCGGGTGAGCGCGCTCGTGCTGCTCTCGACCCTGGACGCCATGGTGAAGTGGCTGGGCGAGTCGTACGGGCCGTTTCAGATGCTGCTATTTCGCAGCACGCTCGCCCTCGTGCCGCTCTACCTGTTCTATCGCAACTCGGGCGGGCTGCGGCTGGTGCGTAGTCGCCGGCCGCTGCTGCAGATGGCGCGCATCGCCGCCGGTTTCGGCAGCTCGCTGGGATTCTACTACGTCTTCCCGCGCATGCCGCTCGTCGACGCCTATGCCATCTCCTACGCCGCGCCGTTCTTCATGGTCGGGCTGGCGGCACTGATACTCGAGGAGGCCGTCGGGTGGCGCCGCTGGACCGCGGTCGCCGTCGGCTTTCTCGGTGTGCTGATCATGCTCGAGCCGTGGACGATCTCGTTTCACTGGCTGTCGCTCGTCGTGCTTGGCGCCACCCTGTGTTACTCGCTGTCGACCGTGCTGACGCGCCTGGTCAGCCGCTACGACCACGACGCTGCGACAATCTTCTGGTTCTGCCTGTTCGCCAGCGCCGGGTCGTTGGTCGGTGGCGTGCCCGATTGGAAATGGCCGTCGCCGGCGGGATGGGCCTGGCTC